>JASHTF010000397.1 GCA_030040715.1 Gammaproteobacteria bacterium
CGGCGCTTCGCTCTTCGTTTCTCCAGACGCGCAGCTGAAATATCTCAAGCCTGGTGCTGAGGCCTTCGACCCATTCCTTCTGTCGTCGGCGCGCACATACCTGCGCTCCGACTCCATCGTTTGGGATATCGGCGCCAATGTTGGGGTATTCACCTTCGCCGCGGCCGGCATTGCCACACGAGGATTGGTCGCCGCAGTAGAAGCAGATCCCTGGCTGGCGCAATTGCTACGCCGCAGCTGCCAGCTGCCCGGGAACGAGCTACGCCCGATCAAGGTGGTTCCCGCCGCAATCTCCGAGCGCAATGGACTCGCCGAGCTCATGATCTCGCGTCGCGGCCGCGCTTCGAATCATATCGCTGGAGCGATGGGGTCCACTCAGACGGGCGGCATTCGCGAGCGCGTTGTCGTCCCCACCCTGACGCTCGACACCCTGTTGGGCGAGCTCCCGGCACCAACATTCCTGAAGGTCGACGTCGAGGGCGCCGAGCTGCTCGTGCTGCGAGGCGCAATCAGAATGCTGCAACGGGTGCGCCCTACAATTCTGATCGAGGTGGCCGGCGAGTTTGCCGCGGAGGCGGCCGGAATTCTGTCCGGCAACGGTTATTGGCTTTTCGATGCGAGGAAGCCGCTTGATGGCCAGCCTGAGATACCGACCTGCAGTTGGGACACGCTGGCTGTGCCCGACACATGTCATCAAAACGTCACAGACGTGCACTATTGAGTTACGTCCGACTTACGCGATTGAAGGGGAGTCATAACGATGGCCGAAGCCGCGGCACGCAAGGTGCACAGCCAACCGGGCGCAAAAACGGTGCAGGAGTATATCGACGAGCTGCCGGTGTGGGCGGATGGAACCTCGTTGAAATCCACACCGATGACGGGCATGCAGTGGCGGATCTGGACGCTGGCCGCGTTCGGAAAGTTCTTCGAAGGTTTCGTCGTGTTCATGGGCGGCGTGTCGCTGCCTTTGATCACCCGCGAATTCCATCTGGCTGCGGCCGAGAAAGGGCTCGTCACCTCGGCGAGCCTCGCCGGTATCTTGGTCGGCACCATCCTGCTCGGGGGCTTATCGGACTATTTCGGCCGCAAGCGCATGTTCATCGCCGAGATGATTCTGTTCTGCATGTTCCTCGCGCTTCTGATCATGGTAGGGAGCTTCCTGTCGCTGGTGATTTGCCTGTTCGGCGTCGGCATGGCGCTTGGCTGCGACTATCCGACCGCGCACATGATCATCTCCGAAAGCATTCCGAGCGCCTCACGCGGTCGGCTGGTGCTGGGCGCGTTCGCCTTTCAGGCGATCGGCGCCATGTGCGGCATCATAGTCGGCGCCCTCGTGCTCATGCTCGACCCGGATATCGACGCGTGGCGCTGGATGTACGCGACCGCGCTGGTTCCCGCCATACTCATCACCGTCGGCCGCTTCTTCATCACCGAAAGTGCCAATTGGTTGGTCGTGCGTGGCGATCACCAGAAGGCCGAGCAGGCGGTCACGCGCCTGCTGCGCCGCAGGCCCGCGTACCCGGCGAAGGTGGAGCTCGTCCGGCATGTCGCTGAGGAGGCGAGCGCGTCGAAGCAGAGCTTCTTCGCGCTTTTCAACGCGAAGAATCGGCGCGCGACCATCTTCTCTTCGGTACCCTGGCTGTTCCAGGACCTCGGCACTTACGGCATCGGCGTGTTCACGCCGACCTTGATCGCGGCCGCTCTCGGCAGTGGACCGGATAAGATTCGCAGCCCCGCCGACCTGATTGCGAGCGGTATCCATTCGGCCCAGGCTGCAGCCCTCACGACCTCGCTGCTGATCGTCGGCATCGCCTTCGCCATCTGGCTCTCCGATCGTTTGGGACGCATCCGCCTGCAGGTGTTCGGCTTCCTTGGCTGCGCCGTCGGGTTGGGTATTGCGTCGCTGTCCATCGACGCCGACGGCGCGCTCAAGCTGTACCTCATCATGTCCGGTGTGATGCTGTTCAACTTCATGACCAATCTCGGCCCCAATGCGCAAACCTACCTGCTCGCCGGCGAGGTGTTTCCGACCGAAGTGCGTGGCATGGGCGCCGGCTTCGCGGCCATGATCGGCAAAGTCGGCGCCGTCGCGACCACGTACGGCTTCCCGGTGCTGCTCGCCACCATCGGTACCCGCTCGCTGCTGTACGGCCTCGTGATCAGCTCGGTTCTGGGTGCGATCGTGACCTGGATGTACCGCATCGAGACCACCGGCGTGAATCTCGATCACATCGGTCGCTGAGCAGAGCAGCAACCGGAGACGAAGTCATGAGGAAGAACCGACTTCGCCGCCTCCTCGGCGGCAGCGCCATCGCCATTGTCGTCGCGATCACGATGGCGCGTGCAGCCGACATCACTCTCGATGAAACCGGTTCAACCCTGCTGTTTCCGCTGTTCCAGGCCTGGATCGCCGGGTACCGGAGCGTCGCTCCCGACATTCATCTGAGCGCGGGCTCTACGGGTTCCGCCGCCGGCAACGAAGCGGCGATCGCGGGATCGGTCCGCATCGGCGCCTCCGACGCCTATCTCTCCGACAAGGTCGCGGCGCAGAACCCGAATATCCTCGATATCCCGCTCGCCATCTCCGCTCAGACGATCAACTACAACCTTCCCGGCCTGACCGGCACGCACCTCAGGCTTGACGGCCCGGCAATCGCCGCGATCTATTCCGGCACCATCACCGAGTGGGATGATCCTGCGATCAAGGCGATGAACTCGGGCGTGACGCTGCCGCACCATGTGATCGTCCCGGTCCACCGGGCCGATGGCTCTGGAACCACCTTCGTGTTCACCCAGTTCCTGGACTTCTCGACAGAGACTTGGGAAGACAATCCCGGCTACGGTGAGACCGTGGCGTGGCCCGCCGTCTCGGGCGAAAAGACCGGGAACGGCAACGAAGGTATGCTGCAGACAGTCGCGGCCACCCCCTATGCCATCGGCTATCTGGGCACCAGCTACGCCGACCAGATCGCTAAAGCGGGCCTCGGCACCGCGCTCATCAGGAACCAGGCCGGTAAGTTCCTGCTCCCCACGGCGCAGACGATCGCCGCCGCCGCCGCGCAACTTGACCCGCGCACGCCGCCCTACGAGCGTATCAGCCTCGTGTTTGCTCCTGGCGATGACAGCTATCCTCTGATCAACTACGAGTACGCCGTTGTCGCGAAGTCGCAACCGGACACCGCCGTTGCGGACGCGCTTCGCACGTTCTTACGCTGGGCTATCGCGGGATCCGGAGGCAACAGCGAGACCTACCTCGCCCCCGTCGGCTTCATTCCGCTGCCGGACTTCATCCGCGGACTCAGCGAGGCGCAAATCGATAAGATCCAGTGAGGTCGGCTGTAACACCGATGTCACGTCGCGACCCTAACCTGACTCCAACCTGAGTCGCAGCGGCGAACGGCTGCAGCTCGGCGCCGCGCGACATGGCGTCGAGAAGATCGGGAAGCGCGCGCAAATCTCAATGCCGTTGAGGTAACGGTCATCCCGACGTCTACACCGGGTCTGGGCACCGCGACGCCATGACATCGGTAGGAGCAGGGACGTCCAGAGCGGCCCGGGGGCGGGGAAATTATTATGACAGCGATACCACCGAAGCCGAATCGGTCGCGCGGGCTCCGCGACCTCGCGGCCGCGCGATCAGGCCCGTTCGTTACGACGCTGGGACTGCTTTGTTTGGGCGCATTGAGCGTCGTGGCGCATGCCGCCTCTGCTCTGCTCGACGAGGTCGTCCTGGTCAAGGGCGCGAGCGTCGCTGATGTGCCGTTGCCGCTGGATTCAAATAATCAGTCCGCGGCCACCTTCACCGTCAGCACGGCCGGCAGCTACAAGGTCGTCTTGACCGATCTGCAGGTGCCTTCGGCACTGGGCACGTTGAGCGTCGCGGTAGCGAGCTCGACCGCCACCGCGACGCAGCTCGCCGTCGATGGTGGCACCGGTCTCAGCACGACCTCACAAACGGTCACCCTTGCGCCGGGTACCTACACGGTCCAGCCGCTCGCGACCGCCGCGAGTTTCCAGTCCGCCGGCAGCTTCAGCGTGCAAGTGACCGGCCCGAGCGGCTTTCAGCCATGGCAGGACGTGTGGGCCGTGAGCGCCGCGAGCGCCCCGGCGCCGGCAGGCGAGTCGATCCTGAGCACCGAGTTCAGCGTTACCGATGGGGGCGCCTACACCCTGACACTGACGGATCAGAGTTTTCCCGTCGCGCTGCAACAGCTGGACCTGATCATCTTCCCGCATAACGGGACCACTCCGGTAACAAACACTCCGGTGGAGGTGAGCGCACCGATCAATACCCAGCAGGTGCAGCTCACTCTCGCGGCCGGCAACTATGATTTGTTCGTCGTTGCCGAGGCCAACAGCTCCACGCCCGCCGGGCTCTATAGTCTCGGGATCTCGTCGGGCAGCAGTGTCGCCTTTGCGGCGACCGAGCCCGTCGGCTCGCTGCCCGCGCCGATCCCACTCACCGTAGCCGCCGCCGACACTGCATCGCTGCAGGTCAACGACCTGAGCTATCCCGCCGCTCTCGGTGCGCCGCTGCAGGCCGAGATCACCGAGGGCGCGAGTATGCTCGCGAGCGGGCTCACGCCGGCGCCGTTCGCCGTGACGGCGGGTACGGTAGACGTTTACGTCTACGCTCAGCCGAACGCGGGTGGGCAGGGAGCGTTCGCGGTCTACGCGACCGACAGCGCGGGTACGCTCGCGGATGTCGCGGTACCGGTACTCGGCAGCAGCAGTTTCGGCTACGCATACTCCCCGAGCTCTGCGCTCAGCGCCGTGTCCTACCAGCTCGGCGTCGACGATTACGCCGAGCCGGAGGCGTTCGGCAGCCTCAGCGCTACGCTGGTGCAGCACGGAGCGCTGGTTGCCGATAGCATGGTCCAGACCTCAGGCGTTCCCTCGACCTTCACACCGGTTGCGGGTCCCGCGACCATCCTGGTGTTTCCGACCCTTGCGGCGCAGGGGGATGACAGCCTATTCGGAGTCGTACTGCTGCAGCTGAACACCGGCTTCGTCGGGTTCAACACCACGCAGGGCGTGGGCGCGCTGTTCAGCTCGAGCACGGTGACGGTACCGAGCTCGGGGAAGTACGTGGTGCAGGCCACGGACCTGGGCTTTCCGGCGTCGATGAGCAACTTCGCCGTTATCGTGACGCAGGGTCAATCGGTCGCGGGCGACATCTTCGGCGGGGGCTCGCTGCCGCTGGACGTCACCGCTTCGGGTAACTATGTCGTCAACGTGCTGGCGCAGGTTGGCAGCGGAGCGAATTACGGCCTGTATGGCGTCAATTTCTCGCAGGCCGTAGCACCCACCGTCACGCTGACGGCGAGCCCGACGACGGTGTCATCGGGCGGGCAGACCGAGCTCACCTGGAGCTCGACCGGCGCTACGAGCTGCTCCGCTTCCGGCGGTTGGAACGGCACGGAGGCCACGTCGGGATCGCAGCAAAGCGCGGCTCTGACTGCTACCACCACCTTCGCGCTCAGCTGTACCGGCGTCGGCGGCACCGCGAACGCCTCCGCGCAGGTGACCGTCAGCTCGAGCAGCGGAGGCGGCGGCGGCGGCGCGCTGAATGTACCGGCCGCCCTGGTACTGCTGATGTTCACGGCGTGGTCGCTGCGCCGGCGGATGATCGGGGGCTGGGGGTCCGAGGATTGACTCGCCGTGCTGGTCCGGGCGCTGCTGTTCCTGGTCACCTTCGCGCTGCTGCAGGTGGGGTGGCAGCTGCTCGCATCGGAGCGAGTGCGCGCCGAGGTGGTGCACGCCGGGGTTGCGCTGCCCGCGGCCGGGCTCGCACGCCTGCTCACTCCTGAGCTCGCCGTGCGCGCCGACGGTACGGTGTTGCGCGCGGCAGCACCCGCCAGCGGTGCCGCGGGCGGCATCCACATCGTCAACGGCTGTGACGGCACCGATATGTTGTTTCTGCTGTGCGCGGCGTTTGCGGTGGCACCGCTCGGGTGGCGGTGGCGTCTCGGCGGACTGCTGCTGGGTGGCACGATCGTGTACGCGCTCAACCAGCTGCGCATCCTCGCGTTGTTCTACGCTCAGCGCCGCGATCCTGGTCTGTTCGATCTGCTGCACGGCTACCTGGCGCCGGTGAGCATGCTGGTGCTGATCGTGCTGTACTTCCAGCTCTGGGTCAGGCGTGCTGCCGCGCTCGGGCCGTCCGTTTGAGCTCGCGCTGCGGCTGCTCGCCGCGAGCGTGCTGGTGCTGGCTCTGGCGCAGGCTTTCGCGCTCGATGCGGTGCGCGCCCTGATACCTGCGGTGCGCACCGAGGTTCAGTCGCTCGGCGGTGACTATGAGGTGCTGAGCCTCGACCTCTCGCAGGCGGCCTCCGGCAGCACGCTGCGCTTGCGGGCGAATCTGGCGCACCCGCTGCTCGTCGGTGGGCAGCGCGTGGTGCCACTCGGCTGGCCGCCGCGACCGCCAGGTTGGTACCAGGTCGATCTCAACGCTCGCGGTGTGCTCGAGGCATCGCTGCTGCTCGGAATCATCGCGCTCGGTTGGCCGAGCACGTGCGCGCGCGAAATGATACTGCGCCTGGGATTCGCGCTGCTGCTGCTGCCAGCTCTCATCATGATCGACACGCCGCTCGAGCTGCTCGGCAACCTGCAGGAAGCCGTGGCACGCCCATGGGATCCCGCGGGGGTGCGCCCGCTGTTTCTCTGGGACCGATTTCTCGAGGCCGGCGGCAATCTGGCCCTGGCGCTCGTGAGCTCGGCATTCGTGGCCGTCGCGGCGCGACGCGCGGTCGTGGCGATGTCGGCCGGCACGCGCCTACGACGTAACAAATCCGTCACGGCTGCACCGTTATGCTGACTGCAGAGCGCCGCCGGTCCGATTAGAACTGCCCATGAGTGCGCAGCCGTCCACTGCATCCGTCGAAGGTCGCTACCGCTATCGCTTCTCTCCCGGCGCGCTGGCGCCATTCCTGCTGCTCGCCGTCGTTGTGTATGCGGGCTTCGCCAGCGCGATCGATTTCATGGTCGGCCAGTGGAACATGGACGAGTTCAGTCATGGCTACCTGATACCGTTCATCTCGGCGTTCCTGATTTGGCAGCGCCGCGCAGCGCTGCAGACCCTGGAGTTCAAGGGATCGTGGGCGGGGTGTGCGCTGGTTCTCGCCGGACTCGCGCTCGGGGTGGCGGGGCGGCTGTCCTCGCTGTATCCGATCCAACACGTCGCACTGCTGGTGGTGATCACCGGGTTGGTGCTGGCGCTGGCCGGACGCCCCGGATTGCGCCTGCTCGGAGCTCCGCTCGGTGTTCTGGTGTTCATGATCCCGCTGCCAAACATGCTGCTGAACGCGCTCTCATCCGAGCTGCAGCTGATCTCGTCTTCACTCGGTGTGTGGATGATTCGCCTCGCGGGGGTTGCGGTGCTGCTCGAGGGCAACGTGATCGACCTCGGCAACTACAAGCTCGAGGTCGCGGAGGCCTGTAGCGGCCTGCGCTATCTGCTGCCGCTGATGACGCTGGCGTTCCTGATGGCGTGCTTCTTCCGGGCCGCCTGGTGGAAACGCTTACTGCTGTTTATCTCCAGCATTCCCATCACGCTGCTGATGAATAGCCTGCGCGTGGCCGCCATAGGCATCATGGTCGATCGCTGGGGCCCGGGAATGGCCGAAGGTCTGTTGCACGAGGTGCAGGGCTGGATGGTGTTCATGCTCAGCACGGGGGTGCTCGTGCTCGAGGTCGTCTGGCTGGCCGGCCTCGGAGGCTCCAGCGGCTCCTGGCGTATGGCGTTTGGGTTGCAGAGCCAGCCGCTGTTGCCGCCCGGAGTCCCGCGCCGGCAACGCGTGCTGCCGGCGCCGTTGCTCGCCGCAGCGGGGGCGGTGCTGATCTTCACCGCTGCCTCCATCGCGCTGCCGTCGCGCGCCGAGGCGTCGCCCCCGCGTGAGACCTTCGTGAGCTTTCCGTTGCGTCTCGGCGGCTGGTCGGGTCGGCGCGAGGCGATGGATCGCGTCTATCTCGATACGCTCAAGCTGGACGATTACCTGCTGGCCGATTACGTCGATCAGGTTGACCAAGACGGTGCGCCGGTGAACCTTTATGTGGCCTGGTACGACCGGCAGCGCGCGGGCGATGCCACGCACTCGCCGCGGGCGTGTCTCCCCGGCGGTGGCTGGCGCATCGAGGATCTGCGCCAGATTCAAATTTCCCGTGCCAGGATCGGCGCCGAGCCTCTGCGGGTAAATCGAGCGCTGATCCAATACGCCGACCAGCGCGAGCTGGTCTACTACTGGTTCGAGCAGCGCGGGCGGGTCGTCACCAATGAATATATGGTGAAGTGGTATCTGCTGGTCGACGCGCTGCTGAGACACCGCACCGACGGGGCACTGGTGCGCCTGATCATCCCGATCCCGACGGCCATGTCGACGCGCGCCGCAGATGGGGAGCTGCAGCGCTTCGCAATCGCGCTCGCGCCGCGGCTGGCGCCCTACATTCCGAGCTGAGGCGCGCGCCCGTGCAGACGCTGCTGAGCTTCATGTTGGCGATGAGCATCACGCTGGTGCTGATCCCGCTGCTCATGCGCTGGGCGGTGCCGCTGCACATCATCGACATGCCCGACGACGATCGCAAGCTGCATCGCGCGCCGGTGCCGAGAGTTGGCGGCATCGCGATGGTCGCGGGCGTGCTGCTGGCGCTGCTGCTGCTCGGGCTGCCGACTCGGGCGATGCAGGCACTGTGGGCGTGCATCGCTACGCTGCTGGTATTCGGTGTATGGGACGATCGCAACACACTCAGGGCGCGAGCAAAGTTTGCCGGTCAGGCAGTCGCCGCGCTGATCGCGATGCTGTGGGGTAACGCGAGCATCAGCTCGGTCACCTTGATCGAGCGTATGCCGCTGCCGCAGTGGATCGCGCTGCCGGTGACGTTTCTATTTCTGGTCGGCGGCACCAATGCGTTCAATCTCTCCGATGGGCTCGACGGGCTCGCGGGAGGGATGGCGATGCTGTGCCTGTGCGGCACGGCGCTGCTCGCCTATACGGTGGGCAGCGTTGCGATCGGTAGCGCGGCGCTGGTGATGGTCGGCGCGGTGCTCGGCTTTCTGCGCTTCAATACTCACCCCGCGCGCGTCTTCATGGGCGACGGCGGCAGCCAGGTGCTCGGATTCTCTGCGGCGTATCTGGCGCTGAGACTGACGCAGAACCCCGATATTCCGCTGAGCACGGCACTGCCGCTGCTGCTGCTCGGCGTGCCGATCATCGATACCCTCATGGTGATGACCGAGCGGCTGCTCGCGGGCCGCTCACCGTTCATTGCCGATCGGCGCCACATTCATTATCGCCTGCTCGCGCTCGGCTTCGAGCACTGGGAGGCGGTCAGCATTCTCTACCTGCTGCAAGCTTCGCTGTTTGTCGCGGCCTGGTTCATGCACTACGACTCGGATCTCGCGGTGGCGCTGATCTTCCTCGGCTTTGCCGTACTGGTCGTGACGCCCATTCGAGTCGCCCAGCACCTCGGACTGCGCCTCCGTCGGGCAGCAACGCGTGGCGATGTGCAACCT
>JASHTF010000398.1 GCA_030040715.1 Gammaproteobacteria bacterium
CAGACAGCCGCCGATGACAGCGGTGCATCTGCTGGCCACGCAACGACCGCAGAAGGTAGGGTTCGTGCACCAGAGCGTGAACTTCGCCGACCGCAGCGATGCGGACTGGACGCCACCGTCCGAGGTGCGCACCACCTCTATTCCGACCCACTACAGCGTGGTGTTCGCGAGTGCGCCGTTTCAGCAGCCGGCCGAGCTCAGCGGGCTGTTCTCGGGACAACTCGATTTGCTGCTCAACAAGGCCGATCTAGACCTGACGCTCTCGCTGTATGAGCGCCTGCCGGACGGCAGCTACCTCAAGTTGTTTGATCCGGCAGTGGAGCTGCGCGCCAGCTACGCGCGCGATCGCAGCCACCGCCGTCCGCTCACCCGCGGTGCGCGCCAGCAGCTGGAATTTCACAGCGACCGGCTGTTCAGCCGCCGCTTCGCGGCCGGCAGCCGCCTGGTGCTGGTGCTCAGCGTCAACAAGCGGCCGGACCAGGAGCTCAACTACGGCAGCGATCAGCCGGTCAGCGCCGAATCGATCGCCGATGCCAAGCCGCCGCTGACGATCCGCTGGTACGACAGCAGCTACATCGACGTGCCGGCTGAGTCGCCGGCGCCGGCGCACTAGCTGCGGCGGTAGCGGCCGGCCGCGTCCGTGAAACCCTGACCGATGAGCTCTGATCCATGGCGCCCTTGAGCCGCGTGGCCTCGGTGGCTGACTACCGCGCGCTCGCGCGCAGCCGCTTGCCGCGCATGCTGTTCGAATACCTCGACGGCGGGGCCTACGCCGAGAGCACGCTGGCCCGCAACGCGCGCGATCTGGAGCGGCTGGCGCTGCGACAGCGCGTGATGCGCGACATGTCCACGCTCGACACCACGATCGAGCTCTTCGGCCAGAGGCTCAGCATGCCGCTGGCCCTGGCGCCGGTGGGGATCGCGGGGATGTTTGCGCGTCGCGGTGAGGTGCAGGCCGCCCGTGCCGCCGCGGCCGCCGGCGTGCCGCTGTGTCTGTCGACGGTCGGCATCTGCTCGGTCGAGGAGGTGGCACGAGCGACCCAGCCGCCCTGGTTCCAGCTGTACGTATTGAAGGATCGCGGCTACATGCGCGAGCTGCTGCGGCGCGCGCGGGCGGCGGCCTGTCCGGTACTGGTGCTGACGGTCGATCTGCCGGTGCCCGGTGCGCGCTATCGGGACGTGCGCTCGGGTTTCACCGGGCTGCGCGGCGTGCGTGCCGGGATCAATCGAGCGCGCGACGGTCTGACCCATCCACGCTGGTTGTGGGATGTCTGGCTGCGCGGGCGACCGCATGCGCTCGGCTGCGTGACCGGGGCGCTGGGCGCGGGAGCGCTGGCCGGCGACTTCCTGGGCTGGATCGCGGGCAACTTCGATCGGTCGGTAACCTGGAGCGATCTCGACTGGGTGCGCAGCGAGTGGGACCGGCCGCTCGTCATCAAGGGCATCATGACCCCCGAGGACGCGCGCGCGGCCGCGGGCCTGGGCGTGCAGGGGATCGTGGTGTCGAACCACGGTGGCCGCCAGCTCGATGGGGTGCGCTCGACGATCAGCGCCTTGCCCGAAATCGCCGCCAGCGTGGGTGAGGCGACCGCGGTGCTGCTCGACGGCGGGGTGCGCTCCGGCCTCGACGTGCTCAAGGCGCTCGCGCTCGGTGCCAGGGCGTGCCTGTTCGGGCGTCCCTGGGCCTATGCGCTCGCCGCCGGAGGTGCGCCGGGCGTCGCACGCCTGCTCGCCACGGTGCGCTCTGAGCTCGAGGTGGCGATGATTCTGACCGGCTGCCGCTCGGCGCGAGGGGCGGGTGCGGCGCTGCTCGATCCAGCGGCACAGCCCGAGCCGCTCGACTGACGCCGCAACGCCGCGCCCCTGCGGTATTATTCCGCGCCCAAAAACAACGGGGGGCATCGTCATGTCCAGCCTTACTTCCCGACTGCTCGCGGTCGGGCTCGCGCTGACCATCGGCACGGCTCTCGCGCAGAGCGGACCCGATTTCTCTCACGCCGTGATCAACACCACCGATCTCGGGCACAACACCTACATGCTCGAGGGTCTGGGTGGCAACGTCACGGTCATTGCCGGGTCTGACGGCGTCATCATGATCGACGGCGAGTATGCGCCGCTGCACGACAAGCTGAAGGCAGCCATCGCCCAGGTCTCCAAGGAGCCGATCCGCTATCTGGTGAATACCCACTTTCACGGCGATCACACCGGTGGCAACGCGCCGTTCGCCCACGACGGGGTCGTAGTGGTGGCACAGGTGAATGTCCGCAAGCGCCTGGCCGCGGGCACCGTCAATGGCCTGACCGGCGCCAAGACCGCACCGGTGGCGCAGGATGGGCTGCCGAGCAAGACCTACGGCAGTGCATTGACGCTGCGGCTCAAGGACCGCGTCGTCGAGCTGCACCACATTGCCAACGCGCACACCGACGGTGACACCTATGCGTGGATCCCCGACGCCAATGTGCTCGCGACGGGTGACACCGTCACCATCGGCCGCTACCCCAATATCGACTTCGCCAATGGCGGCAACATCCGGGGCATGATCGCGGCCACCGACGTGTATCTCAAACTCGTGAACGACGACACCAAGATCGTGCCGGGACACGGACCGCTCGCGGACAAGGCGAAGCTGGCACACTACCGCGCCATGCTGGTCGCGGCGCGTGAGCGCATGGCCGCCCTGATCAAGCAGGGCAAGAGCGAGGCCGACGTCGTCGCGGCACGTCCGTTCGCGGACTTCGACCAGGAGCTCGGCGCGAGCGCGCAGCAGGCGCAGAACTTCATTCGCGTGGTGTATCACTCGCTGCAGCCGAGCTGAGCGTTGCACCGTCCCGGGGTGTGCCGGGTGACCGGGAGCGCGCGATCGTGCTAGCTTGGTCGTCGATCCGGACCGCGAGGATGACGCATGAGTGTGGCTGAACCTGCTTTGCAGGCGCCTGTTCTGACCGAAGCAGAGCACGGCAGGCAGCTACGGAGGGCCGTGGTGGCGAGCACCATCGGCACCACGATCGAGTGGTACGACTTCTTCATCTACGGCACGGTCACGGGACTCGTGTTCGCGAAGCTCTACTTCCCGCGCGCCAATCCTCTGGTCGGTACGCTCGAAGCCCTGTCGGTGTATGCCGTGGGCTTCCTTTCGCGCCCGATCGGTGCGGCAATCTTTGGGCATTGGGGCGATCGAATGGGCAGGAAATCGGCGCTGATCGCGACCATCATGCTGATGGGATCGGCGACCTTCCTGGTGGGCTTGGTCCCCACCTACGCGAGCATCGGCATCTGGGGGGCGGTCATCCTCACGGCACTGCGCTTCCTGCAGGGGATCGGCGTCGGCGGCAACTGGGGCGGGTCGGTGCTGCTGTCGATGGAGTGGGCGCGCACCAATCAGCATCGCGGCTTGGTCGCGTCCTGGCCGCAATTCGGTGTCCCGTGTGGGCTGTTTCTGTCCAACATCGTGATCCTTGCGGTCAGCGCCGCGACGCGCGGTGATTTTGCGACCTGGGGTTGGCGCATCCCGTTTCTGCTGTCGGTGGTGTTGATCGGCGTCGGCCTGTGGATCCGGGTCGGCATTCCGGAGACGCCGGTATTTCGCAAGCTGGTCGAGCAGCGGCGCATCGAGGCCGCGCCGATGGCCGAGGTATTCCGGCGTCAGTCGCGGGAAGTGTTCCTGAGTGCGTTCGCACGCATGGCGGAGCAGGCGCCATTCTATATATTCATCACGTTCGTGTTTTCGTACGGTGTCGGCACGCTGCACATCAAGCGCGATCTGCTGCTGGCTTCCGTGCTGGTCGGATCGTGCGTCTCGTTCATCACCATTCCGCTGTCCGGGCATCTGTCCGACCGCTTCGGTCGCAAGCGGATCTATCTGATCGGTACCGCCGTGACGGCGGTGTTCGGCTGGATCTACTTCGCGCTGCTGAACACCCTGGTGCCGTTGTGGGTGTTTCTCGCCATCGTGGCGTCGTTGATTCCGCACGATGTGCTCTATGGGCCGCAGGCGGCGCTGATCGCCGAGAGCTTCACCAGCCGCTTGCGCTATTCGGGGGCCTCGATCGGCTACCAGCTGGCCTCGATCATCGCCGGGGGGCCGGCGCCGTTGATCGCCACGGCGCTGTTGGCGCGCTATCACACCTGGATTGCGATCGCGATGTACATCACGGCCTGCGCCGTGGTCAGCTTCATCGCCACGCTCATGATGAAGGATTACACCAACAAGGACATCTCGGGCGAATACGATACGGACTGAAGGATACGCGCTGAGGTAAGACTAATGAGTCTCGACAGGGGAGCGGCCGGTCTGCTGCCGGCGGACGGCCGCCACCAGGTGCGCTGATGCCGGAATCGGGGCCGAAGCGACGGAGCTCGCGGTGGTGGTACCTGCTGCTGGTGGTGCAGTGCCTCGCGGTGCTGTGGCCGCCGCTCTACAACCGGGCCGAGCCGCCGCTTGCGGGCATGCCGTTCTTCTATTGGTACCAACTGCTGTGGGTCATCCTCGGCGGGATCCTCACGGCGGTGGTGTATCTGGTGACCGAGCGCTCGCGCTAGCTCGACGGATGCGATGCGGATGTTGGCACAAGGCGATCCAGGGGAAGCTTGGGGGCGGATGCCGTGCAGAGGGTGAGTTGGGTTGCGCTCAGCGTGTTCGTGGCGCTGTTTGCGCTGGTCAGCTGGCTCGGTTTCGTCGCCGCGCGCTGGCGCAGGGGCGACCTGGATCAGCTGCACGAGTGGGGCCTGGGCGGACGACGCTTCGGTACCGTGATCACCTGGTTTCTCCTCGGCGGTGATCTCTATACCGCGTACACCTTTGTTGCTGTTCCGGCGCTCGCCTTCGGGGCCGGGGCGGTCGCATTCTTCGCAGTCCCTTATACGATCGTGGTGTACCCGATCCTGTTCCTGGTATTCCCACGCATCTGGCACGTCTGTCGCAAGCACAACTACATCACCGCCGCGGATTTCGTGCGCGGCCGCTTTGGCAGTCGCTGGCTTGCTCTGGCGATCGCGGTCACCGGCATCATCGCGACCATCCCGTACATCGCGCTGCAGCTGGTGGGACTGCAGGTGGTGATCGGCGGACTCGGCCTCTCGGGCAGTGCCGGCATGGCGAGCTATCTGCCGCTGATCATCGCGTTTGCGATTCTGGCCGCCTTCACCCACACCAGCGGCCTGCGCGCTCCAGCCTCGATCGCGATCGTCAAGGACTCGCTGATCTATCTGGCGACGTTCGCTGCGATCATCGTGATCCCGATCCAGCTGGGCGGCTTTGGCAAGATATTCGCTGCGGTGCCGGCGTCGCACCTGCTGCTGGCACCGCCGGGCGCGCACAGCACCGGCAGCTACGGCGCCTACGCAACGCTCGCATTAGGCTCGGCGATGGCGTTGCTGCTCTATCCGCATTCCATGACCGCGATCCTCAGCAGCAGCAGCGGTCGGGCGCTGCGGCGCAATGCCGCGCTGCTGCCGACCTATTCGCTGATGCTCGGGCTGCTGGTGTTGATGGGCTTCTTTGCCATCGCTGCCGGGGTGGCGAGTCGACCCGAGTATGCGGCGGGCTTCAAGCAGTTCCACGACAGCTTCACGGTTCCGGCGCTGTTCCTGCATTCGTTTCCGCCCTGGTTCGTCGGGCTGTCCTTCGCCGCGGTGGGCATCGGTGCGCTGGTTCCGGCCGCGATCATGTCGATCGCTTCGGCGAACCTCTATACCCGCAACATCTACCGCGAGTTCATGTGCCGCAATCCGACCGACCGGCAGGAAGCGCACATGGCCAAATGGGCGTCGCTGGTGGTCAAGTGCGGCGCGCTGCTGTTCATCCTGTTCCTGCCGACGCAGTACGCGATCTATCTGCAGCTGCTCGGCGGCATCTGGATCATCCAGACGCTGCCGGCCGTCATGCTCGGCGCCTACACGCGCTGGTTCAACGAGCACGCACTGCTGCTCGGGTGGGCCGTGGGGATGGTGCTCGGCACCGCCATGGCGATCGGCGCACACCTGACACCGACCTATGTGCTGCAGATCGCAGGCTATAGCTTCCCGGCATATTCGGCGTTCTACACCGTGGTCCTCAATACGCTGCTGGCGGTCCTGCTTACCCCGATCTTCAATGCCATGAGCACGCGCGTGCCGGTCGACGAGACCGCCGCGCTCGATTACCAGGGCTGATGCAGCATGGCAGCAGCCGTCGAGGCGGGCGGACCGCTCGCTGGGATCACGGTGATCGCGCTCGAGCACGCGCTGTCGGCGCCGTTTTGCACCCGCCAGCTCGCCGACCTCGGCGCCCGCGTGATCAAGATCGAGCGACCGGGCAGCGGTGACTTTGCGCGCGGCTACGATGAGCGGGTGCGCGGTCTGTCGTCGTATTTCGTCTGGAGTAATCGTTCCAAGGAGAGCTTCACGCTCGACGTGAAGCATGCGCGAGCGGGTGAGATTCTGCGGCGGCTGTTGCGGCGCGCCGACGTGCTGGTGCAGAACCTCGCGCCGGGCGCCGCGCAGCGGCTCGGTCTCGACTACGAGACGCTCAAGCCCGCGCACCCGCGACTGATCGTGTGCGACATCAGCGGCTACGGGGGCTGCGGGCCGTATCGCGATAAAAAGGCCTACGATCTGCTGGTGCAGAGCGAATCGGGCTTCCTCTCCATTACCGGCACGCCCGCGGATCCGTGCAAAGCCGGCATCTCGATCGCGGATATCTCGGCATCCATGTATGCCTACAGCGGCGTGCTGGCCGCGCTGCTGCAGCGCGAGCGCACCGGCCGCGGCTGCCGCATCGAGGTCTCGATGCTCGAGACCATGGCCGAGTGGATGAGCTACGCACTTTATTACGGCTACGAGGGCGCCGCGCCGCCGGCGCGCACCGGCGCTGCGCATGCCATCATCTATCCGTACGGCCCCTTTCCGGCGGGTGACGGCCAGGTGGTGATGCTCGGTCTGCAGAACGAGCGCGAGTGGGCGCGTTTCTGCGCCGAGGTGCTGCGGCAACCGGAGTTGGCGGGCGATCCGCGCTTCGCATCGAATTCCCGACGGGTTGCCGCCCGCACCACCCTGTACGCCCTGATCGTCGAGGCATTTGCGCCGCTGAGCGCGCAACAGGTGCTCGCGCGGCTGGACGCCGCACAGATCGCCAACGCGCGGCTGAACGAGCTGCACGACGTATGGCAGCACCCGCAGCTCGCGGCGCGGGGCCGCTGGACGAGCGTGCCCACGCCCGCGGGGCCGGTGAGTGCACTGCTGCCGCCCGGATTACCCGCGGGAGTCACCGCGCGAATGGATCCGGTGCCGGCGGTCGGCGAGCACACCGCGGCGATTCTGCGCGAGCTCGGCTACTCGACGATCGCCATCGAGGAGCTGCGCGCGCTCAAGGCGATTTGAGATGCAGCGGCGCGCGCCGCAGAGCGACAGACGCAACAGCCGCAGCAACCGCCGGAGCGATAACCGGAGCTACCGATGACCATGCGCTCGATGTTGTTCGTACCCGCCGACAGCGAGCGCAAGCTCGCCCGCGGCGTGGACAGTGCGGCCGACGCCCTGATTCTGGATCTCGAGGATGGGGTTGCCCTCGAGAACAAGGCGCCCGCGCGGGCTGCAGCCCGGGCCTTGCTTCAGTCCCGGGCGAGCGGTAAGCGTACCAGCGCGCAGCTGTGGGTACGCATCAATGCGCTCGGGAGCGAGGAGGCGCGGCTCGACCTCGCGGCCATCGTGCCGGCCGCGCCCGACGGCTTGATGGTGCCGCGCGTCGCACATCCTCGAGAGCTCATCGAGCTCGCACAGCTGCTCACGGCACTCGAGACCGGCGCGGGTCGGCCGGCGGGAGCGACGCGGCTGATGCCATTGCTCGAGACTCCACGCGGGTGCCTGAGCGCGCCGGACTATCTGCACCGCCCGATGGAGCGCCTGCACGCCATCGCCTGGGGCGCGGAGGATCTGGCCGCGGCGCTGGGCCTGCCCGCGATGCGCGGTCCCGACGGAGATTGGAGCTTTGCGCTGCTCAGCGCGCGCGCGCAGTGCCTGATGGTGGCGCGCGCGCTCGAGCTCGATGCCATCGAGGCGGTCACGACGCAGCTCAAGGATCAGCAAGCGCTGCGCCACGACTGCGAGCGCGCCTGCGCCGCGGGGTTCACGGGCAAGCTCGCCATTCATCCCGATCAGATCGAGCTGATCAACGCGGCGTTCACTGCCTCGGCGGCCGCCGTCGAGCGCGCGCGCCGCATCGTGGCCGCCTTTGCCTCGCGTCCAGGCGCAGGCGCTGTCGCGTTGGACGGTGAGATGGTCGATCAAGTGCACCTGCGCGCTGCCAGGCGACTGCTCGGTCAATGACCGCACGCGCGAGGAGGCAGTAGCTACGTCGTTAGCGTCCCGGATGGAGAGCCTGAGGGCGGAGCTCGGCACGGGCCCCAACTACATCGCGCTGTCGGCGGCGCTGCGCGCCACGCTCGCGACCGTGTTGCCGCTGGTGTTGCTACCGCGTGTCGGTCGGGACGCGCTCGCCTACCCCGCGGTGCTCGGCGCGCTTGCCACGTCCCTGGTCGATGTCGGCGGCCCGTACCGCACACGGTTGCTGGCGATGCTCGCGCAGGCGCTGCTCGGCGCCGGGCTACTGCTGTTTGGAACCGTGGCGGCGCGGCTCGGCTGGCTCGCCGGGGCGGTCATGGCCGCGATCGGCATCGGCTCGGGGCTGATTCGCGCGCTCGGCCAGGGCGGCGTCTCGCTCGGCATCAACATGTCGGTCGCGCTGCTGGTCGGGATCCAGCTGGGCGCGTTCGGCGTCACCGATACCTTGACCTGGGCGTTCGGCTACGGCATCGGCGGGCTGTGGACGGTGGTGGTCGCGCTCGCCTTCTGGGGGTTGCGGCCGTATCGACGGCTGGTGCAGGAGGTAGCGAGTGTCTGGGAGGCCGTGGCGACGCTGCTCGAGGCGGCGGTGGCCGATGAGGCCTCCGACACCAAGACCATTGAGCGACGCGTCGCCGCAGCGCATGCGGCGGTGCGTGCGGCGCTCGAGCAGGCACGCGAGTCGCTCGGTGACCTGCGCGCCAGCGCGGTCGGCTCGGGCGTCCCATTGGCGCAGCTGATGGCGTTGCTGGAAGCGGCGGCCGGCGTTGCCGCGTGCGGAGTGACGGTGTGTGAGGCGGCGATCAATGCCGCGGAGCTGCCCGCGGACGTCAGCGCCGAGCTGGCACGCGCCTGCCGCGCCGTGGCCCAGGCGCTGCTGCATGTGCGCAGCGACTCTCCACGCATGCGATCGTCGGTGCAGCGGGCGCTGATGATGCTGACGCACGCCGAGTCGCGCGG
The DNA here is from genome assembly GCA_030040715.1 of Gammaproteobacteria bacterium. Lineage (GTDB taxonomy): Bacteria > Pseudomonadota > Gammaproteobacteria > Steroidobacterales > Steroidobacteraceae > FEN-1191. The sequence continues at coordinate 9,277 of JASHTF010000398.1, forward strand.
ACCGGAGTCGAGCGCCGAGCGGCGTGCCTGCGCTCAGGCGCTGCGGCACCTGGATGATGCCGAGCAGGCGCTGCGCGCGCTGCTCGGCGCACGCAGCACGCTGCCGGATCTGCTGCGGCTGCCGATCGCTCACCACCGTCCGCGCGGGGTCGTGATCAATGCGCTGCGAACGCACGCGACTGCCCAGTCGCCTATTTTCCGTCACGCGATGCGCACTTCGACCGTGGGCGCGCTGAGCACGGTATTTTTGATCGAACGGCATCTGCCGCACGGCATCTGGTTGCCGATCAGCGCCTTGGCAATCCTGCAACCCGAGTACGGCGGCACGATCACGCGCGCGCTGCAGCGCAGCCTCGGCACCGTGGCCGGAGCGGTGATTGCGAGCGTACTGCTCGCCACCGTCCGCGGCACGCCGTTCTACGATGCGGTGCTCGGCCTGCTGCTGTTCGCAACCTTCCTGGTCATCCGCCGCAACTACGGCTACGGCATCGCGTTCCTGACTCCACTGGTTATCCTGCTGATCGGCAGGGCCAGCGCCGATCCCTGGGTCGACCTGGGCGAGCGGGTCGCCTATACCGTGGCGGGAGCATTGGTCGCGCTGGGCGCGGGCTATCTGCTGTGGCCGCAATGGGAGCGCGACCAGCTGCGCGAGCGACTGGCCCGATCGATCGATGCAACCAAAGCCTATTTGGATGCCGTGCTCGAGGCGCTCGCCGATGCATCGGTACCGGCCGAGAAGTTGGCGGCGCTGCAGCGCCAGGCTGAGATGAGTGTCAGCAATGCGGATGCCGGACTGCAGCGCATGGCGATGGAGCCGGCCCGCTCGCAACCGTTGTCCTCCACCGGCTTCGCCGTGCTCGTCTATCTGCGTCGGCTGTGCCGGCACGCCATCGCGCTGTCGGCGCACGTCGGCATCGCCACCGTGAATGCAGAGCCGCTGGCGCGCTTGCGCAAGACGATCGGCGAAGTGCTCGAGGACGTGAGGCGCGTGATCGGCGAGGGGCGGCGACCGGTGCCGTGGCCGAGTATTGCGGCACAGCTGTCTGAGCTAGTCGCCCAAGCCGGCGTGAGCGGCAGCGAGCACGGTGCTGCGGCTCAGGCGGCGACGCTGCTGAGTTATCTGGAGCGCGATCTGACCGGGCTGCTCAGCGCGGCCGGTTATCCCGACGGCTGATCAGCGCTGCGGCATCTCGATCGGCTGGATTTCGATCGAGACGCGCTGCGTACGCCGCAGCAGCTGCAGCTGTAGCGACTCACCAATCACCCAGCGGCTGAGGAAGCGATGCAGCGCATCGACGCCGCTGATCGGTTGTGACTGCGCTGCCACGATGATGTCGCCGACCCGCAGGTCCGAGCGCGACGCGGGCGTATCGGGCTCGCGTGCCATGACCTCGAGCCCGGATTCCGTGGACAGCGAGAGGGCGCGCACGAGCCTGCGGTCGAGAGCACGCGTGCGGCCGGCGACGCCGAGGTATGCGCGTCGCACCCGGCCGTGAGCCAGCACCTCGCTGACGACCCACTCGGCGGTCGCCGCGGGCACAGCGAAGCCGATGCCCTGCGCGGCGGCGATGATCGCGGTATTGATGCCGACGACGCGGCCCAGGCTGTCCACCAGTGGGCCACCGGAGTTACCGGGATTGAGCGGAGCGGTGTGCTGAATCACGCCCTCGATCAGGCGGCCGTCGCCTCCACGCAGCACCCGGCCGTGCGCGCTCACGACACCCGCCGACACGGTGGCCTCGAATCCGTACGGATTGCCGATCGCGACCACGAGCTGACCGACGCGGGCGGGTTTGGAGGCGAGGCTCAGCGCCGGCAGCGCCGCCGTGCGTGCGCGCAGGAGTGCCAGATCGGTGGACGCGTCCTGGGCGATGACAGTCGCTGAGACGCGATCGCCGTTGATCAGCCCGACCTCGACCGCCGCGGCGCGATGTACGACGTGCTGATTGGTCAGCAGATAGCCGTCGGGTGTGACGATCACCCCCGAACCGCTGCCCGCCGCCACGATGCTCTCCTGGCGCGGCCGCCCTACGTGCACGCTGACCACGGCGGGGCCCGCGAGCTCGACCGCCGCCACGACGACTCGTGAGTAGGCATCGAGTGCCTGCAGCTCGTCCTGCGGCGGCGACTCGATGGGGGCCCCCGTCAGTCCGCCGGTCAGTGCGCCGGTCAGGTCGCCGCTCAGACCGGCGCTGCCTTCATCGGATGCCTCGGCACCGGCCGTAGCATCGGATGGCGGGCCGGCGAGATAGTCAGGGTCGGCCAGCAGCTCGAGGGATGATCGCCCCATATGAGGCTGATACATGGGCCTCGGCCGACTCGATTTCAAGCAGCCTGAGGGGCCCCGCGGCTGCCAGCACCGCAGTCCGCGCTGTGTGCGCCGTCGCAGTTCCGACACCCGCACGTGCCGCCCGCTCCTAGCCCCGGATTAAACTGAAGCCGGCACGGCCGCGCAGTCTCATGCCGTGGCGGCCGGCCGCAAGGGAGGACTCATGGCGCCAATGCTTGTTCGGGCGGTACCGCGGTCAGGTACGCGGGAGGTGCGCGATGCGGACAGCCCGTGGCAGAGCGGGTCGCGACTGCTGCTCGGTGTGCTGCTGCCGGCGCTGCTGATCGGCTGCAGCGACAACAACTATAACGGCGGCTGCGGTAACTGCAGCTCGCTGCCTCCGACCGAGATTTCCTACGGAGTCGTCAGCGCTGACTTCACGGGCGGCGGCGTGCCCGACGTGGCCGCCCTCAGCACCGTGGAGCCCCCGCCCGGTCCGGATTCATCCAACATCAAGGTATATCTGGCGACCAGCGTCGGACACTACGCCGCGCCGGCCTACTACGCCGATGGCACCGATCCGCTCTATCTGGCGACCGCGGATCTGACGGGAGACGGCCTGAACGATCTGGTCTCGGCCAACTACTACGATGGTGCGCTGGCCGTGTTCCTGAACGACAAGCTGAGTCCGGGTAGCTTCAACACCCCGCTGGTGTTGCCGAGCCCGGGCGCCTCGCAGGTCGCGATCGCGGACATGAACGGCGACGGTATGCCCGATCTGATCTCGGCCGACTACAACGTGTCGCTGTTCCTGCAGAGCTCGCCGGGGACGTTCGCTGCACCCATCAGCCTATACACGGGCGGTGCCAACTGGGTGGCGGTCGGAGATCTGAACGATGACGGCATGCCCGATGTGGCGCTCACCGACAGCGTCGGCGTCAAGGTGTTGCTGCACACGGGTGCGGCGTCGTCGACGACCTTTGCCGCTCCGGTGAGCGTCTTCACGCAGACCCCGAATCAGCAGGTCGTCGGCGCCAATCTCATCGCCATCGGCGATGTCAGCGGTGATGGCCTGAATGATCTGGTGATCACCGACCCGGGTCCGACCGGCGGGATGAGTCCGACGGTGAATGTGCTGCTGCAAAACTCAGCCTCGCCCGGTACCTTTCTGCCCGCGGTCAGCTATGCGATTGCACCGCAGGATCTATCACAGTCGATCGTGCTCGCTGATCTCACCGGGAGTGGCGCGCTCGACATCGTCATCGGTGGCCTCGAAACCGTCACGGTGCTGCTGCACGATCCGGCCAACCCCGGGAAGTTCCTGACGGCCAGCGTCTATGCGGCGCCTGGCGCCAACGAGATCGCGATCGCCGATATCAACGGCGATGGCAAGCCGGACATCGTAGTCAGCAACGGCGTCACCAATCCCGTGCAGCAGGGCATCATCACGACCCATCCGGGGGTATTGCTGCAAAGTGCGACCACACCCGGGACCTTCGGCGCGCTGCAGGACCTACCGTAAGCTGAGACCGATCTGCCGGCGGTCCGGGGGCAGCGGTTAGGCCCGCGCCCGGGGAAAAAGCATACAATGGCGCTTCGGGTTGGGTTGTTTGCCCAGCCACCCACGCATCGGGCCGAATCGTCGGTGCGCACGGAGGAGGTCGCCTTGGGCCAGCAATTCAGCGTCAACGGGAAATCCGTGACGCTCGATGTACCGCCGGATATGCCGCTGCTCTGGGTGCTACGCGACCTCGCGGGGCTGACAGGGACGAAGTTCGGCTGTGGCATGGGCCTGTGCGGCGCCTGCACGGTGCATCTGGACGGTCAGCCGGTGCGATCCTGCATCACGCCCGTGGGGCTAGTTCAGGGGCGCTCGATCACCACGATCGAGGGCATCGGCAGCGATACCATCGGTCAGGCGCTGCAGCACGCGTGGCGCGCGCTGGCCGTGCCCCAGTGCGGCTACTGTCAAGCTGGCCAGATCATGGCGGCGGCGGCGCTGCTGCGGCAGAAGGCTCAACCGACCGATACCGACATCGATACCGCCATGAGCGGCAACATCTGCCGGTGCGGCACCTACACCCGCATCCGCGCGGCCATCAAGCGCGCTTCTTCCACCGTGGTCGACGGCACGCCGCTATGAAGTCCTCCGGCGTCGATGCGGACGCCGCGGACAGGGCCGCGAGCCCACTGTCGCGCCGTGCGGTATTAAAGGGCGCCGGGGCGTTCACCGGGCTGGTGTTGTGTCTGCGTACGTCGGGGGTGATCGCGGCCGAAGGTCACGGACCGCCCAAATACGGCGTCGATGCCACCCCGGGCGGAGCCGTCGATGATCCGCTGGTGTTCATCGCGATCGATCCGGACAGCACGGTCCACATCACGGTACACCGCTCCGAGATGGGGCAGGGGATTCGCACCAGCCTCGCGATGGTGGCGGCTGATGAGCTCGAGGCGGATTGGTCTCACGTTCGCGTCGTTCAAGCGCCCGGCGATCAGGCGCGCTACGGCAACCAGGATACCGATGGCTCGCAGAGCATGCGGCACTACTACGAGCCGATGCGTCGGGTTGGCGCCGCGGCCCGCAGCATGCTCGAGGCGGCCGCCGCGGCGCGCTGGCAGGTGCCGCTGCATGAGGTCGGGACTCGCAATCACGAGATCGTGCATGAGCGCTCGGGACGCAAGCTCCCCTTCGGCGCGCTCGCGCGCGAGGCCGCACGGTTGAAGGTGCCCGATCGCGCCACGCTGAAATTGAAGGATCCGAGCGAGTTCCGCTATATCGGCAAGGAGTCCGCGCCGCAGGCCGACGGCGCCGATATCGTGTCCGGTCGCGCACTGTACGGCATCGACACCACGTTCGAAGGACTGCTGTACGCGGTCATCGCCCGACCACCGGTGCTGGGCGGGAAGGTGGTCGGCTTCGATGCGAGTCAGGCGCTCAAGGTGCCAGGCGTGATACGCGTGATCCCGCTGGCGAGTACGCCGCTGCCCGCGCTGTTTAACCCGCTCGGCGGGGTCGCCGTGGTGGCCACGAATACCTGGGCCGCGATGCAGGGGCGTGATCGCCTCGCGATTCAATGGGACGATGGACCGAACGCCCACTACGATTCGGCGCAGTACAAGTCCGAACTCGAGCAGGCGGCGCGCACTCCGGCCAAGGTCGTGCGCGATGACGGCAACGCGCTGACGGCTCTGGCCTCGGGCGCGCAGCGCGTGGTGGCTGAGTACTACATCCCGCACATCGCGCACGCGTCCCTGGAGCCGCCCATCGCGGTCGCGAAGGTCAGCGGCGAGAAGTGCGAGGCGTGGGCTTGCGTGCAAGATCCGCAAGGAGCGCGCGAGAACCTGGCCCAGCACCTCGGCCTGAAGGCCGAGGACGTGACCGTCAACGTCACCTTGCTCGGTGGCGGCTTCGGCAGAAAGTCGATGCACGATTTTGTCGCCGAGGCGGGGCTGCTCTCCAAGGCCATGGACGGTAGGCCCGTGAAGGTGACCTGGACGCGCGAGGACGACATTCGCCACGATTATTATCAGACCGTCTCGGTCGAGCGGCTCGAGGGGGCGCTCGACAGCTCCGGCAAACCAGTCGCTTGGTTGCATCGGAGCGCCGCGCAGCCGATCGCCGCGACCTTCTCGCTCAAGGCGAAGACCCAGGGTAAGAGCGAGTACTGCTCGAGCGCGGTCAACCTGCCCTATCAGATTCCCAATTTCCGCGTGGAGGTGGCTCCGGCCGACACGCATTGTCGGATCGGCTGGTTCCGGTCCGTGTCCAATGTGCCGCACGCCTTTGCGACGCAGTCGTTCGTCGCCGAGTTGGCGGCGGCGGCCAAGCGTGATCCGAAGGAGTTTCTGTTGGAGCTGCTCGGGCCGCCACGGCGGCTCGATCCGCGCACGATCTCGGACCAATGGAACTACGACGAGTCGCCGATCGTGTATCCGATCGATATCGGCAGATACCGCCACGTCATCGAAGTGGCGGCGCACGAGGCGGGCTGGGGGTGCACGCTGCCGCGGGGGCATGGGCTGGGCATCGCCGCGAGCTACAGCTTCATGAGCTATGCCGCCGCAGTGGTGGAGGTCGTGGTCGACGACAAGGGCCGGGTCAGCATCCCGCGCGTCGATCTGGCGTTTGACTGTGGTCCGCAGGTCAATCCCGATCGCGTGCGTGCGCAGTGCGAGGGTGCGTGCGTGATGGGTGTCGCTCTGGCGATGAGCGGCGAGATCACCTTCACCCGCGGACGCGTCGATCAATCCAATTTCCACGACTATCGCCTGACCCGCATGAATGAGGCGCCGCGCGAGATCCGAATTCACCTGATCCCGCAGGGGTTTGATGTCCCTCTGGGTGGGGTAGGGGAGCCCGGCACGCCACCGATCGCGCCGGCGCTATGCAATGCCATTTTTGCCGCCACGGGCAAACGTATCCGTCGCCTTCCGATCAGAGGACAGCTCGCGGAGGCGGGGGCAATCAGCACATAGCTCGGTCGGTCGGCTTGGCCCCATCGGGGCCGGACGTACGGGTATTCGATCGCCTGTGAGAGCGGTGGGGGACGCTGTGAGACGCTGGATCTGGATCCTGATCGTGGTGCTGTCGGGAGCGACAGCCGTAGGCTTGCGCTCGCTGGGCGCAGCCGACGCGCAGCAGCCCGATGTCGTGCCGAGCGCCGACACGGTGGCACGCGGAGAGTATCTGGTTCATGCCGCTGACTGCGTCAGCTGTCACACCGCAGCGGGTGGACAGCCGTTCGCGGGCGGGCGTGAATTCGATCTCGGCCGCATGGGCAAGCTATACGCGCCCAATATCACGCCCGACAAGGGCACGGGGATCGGCAACTGGAGCGATGATGACTTCCGGGCGGCGATGCAGCGTGGAATCGCGCCCGGCGGAGTGCACCTGTATCCGGCGTTTCCGTATCCCTCCTTCACGTTGCTGACCGACGCCGATGTACTTGCGATCAAGGCGTACCTGTTCTCGCTCCCGCCGGTGCACGCCGTGGCACCTGCGAATGCGATGCGCTTCCCGTTCAATTACCGCTTCCTGATGACGTTCTGGAACCTGCTGTTCAACTCCGATAAGCGCTTTGCGCCCGATCCGGCGCAGTCGCCCGCCTGGAACCGAGGCAAGTATCTGGTGGAGGGACTCGGGCATTGCAGCGAATGTCACACGCCGCGCAATCTGCTGCAGGCACGCAAGGGCTCCGAGGCGTACGCGGGAGCGTTGGCGCAGGGTTGGTATGCCTTCAACATCAGCTCGGACACCCAAAGCGGCATCGGCGGCTGGAGTGATGCGGACCTGCGCGCGTACCTGGCGACCGGGCACGCCGCGGCGCACGGATCGGCGTCAGGACCGATGGCCGAAGTCGTGGAGGGCAGCCTCGCTTACCTGATCCCACAGGACCTCGATGCCATGGTGGCGTATCTGCGCACCCTCAAGCCTATTGCGACGCCCGGCGAATACACTGCCAGCTCGGCGGCGCCGGTAGCGGCGGCCGATCTCGACTACGGTGCCAGCCTCTATGTCGGGATCTGCGCCAACTGTCATCGCAGCGATGGCAGCGGAGCCCAGACGCCCTATCAGTCGCTGCAGGGCGCGGCGGCGTTGCACGAAGCGGGTGCGATCAATCTCACTCAGGTCGTGCTGCACGGCTCGCGTCTGGCGACCTCCGACGGGGTGGTGCGCATGCCCGGATTTGCAGCCGCCTACAATAACGATGAGCTCGCGGCGGTGATCGAATACGCTGCCCATCAGCTCGGACATGCGAACGTGACCCTGACGGCCGAGGAGATCGCAGCGCGCCGTTGAGGTTTGCGCCCGCGGGTGCGTGAACCAATGACTCACCGCTGACTCACCGATTAGAGAGGGGGATCTGAGGCATGCTGCGCAGCTATGGATGAGGCAAGCCGCTGTCGGTGGATCGCCGCGCACGTGTTGCCGTGGGAAGCGGAGCTGCGCGGTTGGTTGCGCCACCGCCTCGGTCAGCTCGCGGGCTGCGAGGCGGATGACATCGTGCAGGAAGCCTACGCGAGGATCTGGGCAGCCGATCTCGCGCCGGTGCACAACGGGCGCGCCTACCTGTACGCCACCGTGCGACATCTGCTGTCGGAGTATCTGCGGCGCAGTCGCATCGTGCCGATCGAGCTGTTGGGGGAAATCGAGTCGCTGAATCTCATCAGTGAAGAGCCGGGTCCGGACCGCAGAGTGGCCGCGCGTCAGGAGCTGGAGCGATTAGAGTCGATCGTGGCGCAGCTGCCGGCGCGCTGTCGCCGGGCATTTGAGTTACGTAAATTCGAAGGTCTGTCGCACCGCGAGGTCGCGCAGCGTATGGGATTGAGCGAGAAAACCGTCGAGAATCACCTCACGCGGGCGCTGGCGTGTATCGCCGCGGCGTGGTCGGAGGGCGCACGCGCCCCCGGCGGTGCTGCGGCGAGCAGGGCCGGTGAGAGCTCCGACGGCGGCGATCAGATCGTGATCACGGCGGCGACGCGCGCTCCGGTCGCGCCGTTGCGGCTCGCCACGGGACGGGTCGAGGCGGCACGCGCCGAGCATGAACGCGATTGATGAGCAGGCGGCCCGCTGGGTGGTGCAGGTCGGGTCGGGCTCGCTACCCGCGGAGGCACAGCGTGCGCTGCAAGCGTGGCTCGATGCCGATCCGCGTCATCGCGGTGCCTATGTGCGGGCGCAGGCGCAGTGGTTGGCGCTCGATCGCTTGGCGGCGCTGCGTGGTGCTCATCCGACGCCGCCGGCCGCGGCGATGGCAGCGACGGGGATCTCGCGCCGTCAATGGCTCGGCGCTGCTGCTGCCGCGCTGACGGCTGTCGCGGGCGGGCTGTCGTGGATGGTGGCGCGAGGCCGGCGGCAGCATTACCACAGCGGCATCGGCGAACTGCGCCGCATCGGGCTCGCGGATGGCTCCAGCGTGCTGCTGAATACCGCCAGCGACATGCTGGTGGAGTTCGATGGGCATCAGCGACGCATCGGCCTGATGCAGGGCGAGGCGTTGTTCGAAGTGGCGCCCGATCCGGCGCGCCCCTTTGTGGTGTTGACGCAGGCCCTGAGCGTGCGCGCCGTCGGCACTGCGTTTGACGTGCGGCTCGGACCGAGCCACACGTCTGTGACCGTCACGGAAGGCACGGTGGAGCTCGGGCACGGGGCTGCGAGCTCACGGCCCGAAGGTCAACGTATTACGGTCAATCAGCGCGCCGTCGTTCTCGATCGCGGTGGTGTCGAGGTGCACACGATCGCGGCGG
>JASHTF010000399.1 GCA_030040715.1 Gammaproteobacteria bacterium
TGCAACCGCTGCGGCAGCAGCCCGGGCCCCGCGGTGACGCCGCTGAAGAGCAGCTCGGTGGCACGGGCCGCGGGCGAGGCGCTCGTGCCGTGCAGCGACCAACCGAGCGCGCCATTGCCGGCGCGGCACTGCACGGTCCCGACGAAGCGTATCAGCTCGCGCGGCAGCTCGTGCCCCGACGCCGCGGACGCGGCGCCGGTCGGCGCCTCAGGCGGCAACGTCGAGACTCCACAGCGTCAGCGGTACGTCGCGCTTGAGCCACATGCCGCAGCCGACGGGGATGAAATCCCGCGTCAGCTCACGTCGGTACCAGCGTCCTGAACGCAGCGCGCCCACCCGATCGGTGCGTCGCTGATCGCAGCTATCACGCCAGTCCTCGCTCGTCAGGGCACCGAAGTACAGGGCTCCGCGACACAGCCGCGCGAGATTGCGGATCGCGCGCCGTGCGGCCGCGGGCGCCAGGTACTGCAGCACGTCATAGCAGACCACCAGATCATAGCGCTCGCGGCTGCGATAGCTCTCGATCGACCCGTGACGCCAGCCATAGCGACGACAGAGATAGGCGCTGTGCTCCAGCCCCACGTAGCGAGCACGCCGCAGCGCCTGCAGCAACGGCGCGCGCAACAACCCGACGCCGCAGCCCGCGTCCAGGATCTTGCCGACCGGCAGCCCCAGGTAATCCACGCAGCCGGCGATCAGGCGCGCTCGCGCCGCCATCTCGGCTTTGCTGGTCACGGCGGTGCGCGGATCGAAGTAAAAGCGCCGGTAATAGTCGCGGTTGAAGTCCATGCGTCGTACTATGCGCGGCCGCTCCGTTGTAAGGCAATTGATCATGACCGATCCGCTGTCAGGACCGCGCTCCGAGAGGCGCGCACCCGCCGTGGGGTTTGTGAGCCTCGGCTGTCCGAAGGCGTTGGTCGACTCCGAGCGCATCATCACCGAGCTCAGGACTCGCGGCTATCAAATTGCCCCCGACTACCAGGGCGCCGATCTGGTGGTCGTGAACACCTGCGGCTTCATCGATGCCGCCATCGACGAGTCGCTGCAGGCGATCGGCGAGGCGCTGGCGCATCACGGCCGTGTGCTCGTGACGGGGTGCCTCGGAGCCAATCCGCAGCGCATCCTCGCCCGCCATCCTCAAGTGCTCGGGATCACCGGGCCACAGGCCTATGCGCAGGTACTCGCCGCGGTGGAGGCGCATCTGCCCCGGCCGCACGAGCGCTGCAGCACTCTGGTGCCGGCACAGGGACTGCGCCTCACGCCCCCGCACTACGCCTATCTGAAGATCTCCGAGGGCTGCAACAACCGCTGTAGCTTCTGCATCATTCCGCAGCTGCGCGGCCCGCTGCGCAGCCGCTCGCTCGATGAGGTCATGCGTGAGGCCGAGGCGCTCGTGGCCAGCGGCGTACGGGAGCTGCTGGTCATTTCACAGGACAGCGGCGCCTATGGCCGCGACCTGCGCTATCGCCCGGTGCTGTGGCGCGAGCAGCGCCATGAATCGCGCTTCATTGCGCTGGCGCGCGCACTCGGAACGCTCGGCGTCTGGGTACGGCTGCATTACGTCTATCCCTATCCGCACATTGATGAGGTGATTGCGTTGATGCGTGAGCCTGGGGTGCTGCCGTATCTCGATATCCCCTTCCAGCACGCCAGTCCGCCGGTACTGCGGCGCATGCGCCGCCCGGCACAGGCCGAGGACACGCTGCGCCGTATTCAGGCCTGGCGGCGTGAGCGTCCCGAGCTGGTTCTGCGCAGCAGCTTCATCGTCGGCTTCCCGGGTGAGAGCGAGGCAGAGTTCGCGGAGCTGCTGGCATGGCTCGATGAGGCCCAGCTCGATCGCGTCGGCTGCTTCAGATATTCGGCCGTGGAGGGCGCCGCCGCCAACACCATCGCTCCCGCCGTGCCGGAGCAGATCAAGGACGAGCGCTATGAGCGCTTCATGCAAAAGGCGGCCGCGATCAGCCGCGCGCGGCTGCAGGCGCGCGTCGGGCGCCGGTGCCGCGTGCTGATCGATACGGTGCAGAAACGGCGCGCTCTGGGCCGCAGCAGCGGCGAAGCCCCGGAGATCGATGGGGTGGTGCGAGTGCAGAGCCACCCCACACACCCCACTCTCCGACCCGGAGACCTGTGTGAGGTCGAGATCACGGCGGCGGACAGCTACGATCTGAGCGCCCGTGCGCTGGGGTTGAGTGGTGCCGCGACCGAGCGCAGGCTCTCGCAGGCGAGGTAGCTGCTGGTGCAGACATTCACGCTGAACGAACGCGAGGTATCGGTCGACGTCGCCGACGACATGCCGCTGCTGTGGGTGCTGCGCGACGAGCTCGGACTGACCGGCACGAAGTATGGCTGTGATCGCGCGCTTTGCGGCGCCTGCACGGTGCTGCTGGAAGGTGCGGCGGTGCGCTCCTGCATGACCCCGGTGTCCGCCGTCGACGGCAAGAACGTGACGACGATCGAGAACGTCGCCGCTGATCCGGTCGGGCGTGTGGTACAGGATGTCTGGCGGCGCCTCGATGTGGTGCAGTGTGGCTACTGCCAATCGGGCCAGATCATCGCCACGATGGCGCTGCTGCGGGCCAAGCCCAGGCCGACCGACGCGGATATCGATGCCGCCATGGATGGCAACGTGTGTCGCTGCGCGACCTACGTGCGCATTCGTGCCGCGATCCATCAGGCGGCCTCGGCCCTCGGTGTCGAGGGCGCGTAGGTCGAGCACGCGCGTGCCGCTCGCCACCCAAGACACCGCCAGCGCGTCCGAGGCGGCCGTCGCGGTCGATCGACGCGCATTCCTCCGGCTGGCGGGCGGACTGACGTTGGGCTTTTGTCTGTCTGGGCGCGCTGTGCGCGTGCGAGCGGATGAGCCTTTCGAGCCGGCTGCCAGGTTGTTTGCCCCGAACGCCTTCGTGCGCATCGGTCCGGATAACAGCGTGACCGTGATCGCGAAGTATCTGGAGATGGGCCAGGGCGCGTTCACTGGCCTGGCGACCCTGCTGGCCGAGGAGCTGGACGCCGATTGGAGCCAGGTGCGCGTCGAAGGTGCGCCCGCGGACGCGAGCCGCTACGCCAACGGCGATACCGGCATGCAATATACCGGCGGCAGTAACGCCATGGCGAATGCCTATCAGCAGATGCGCCGCGCGGGCGCGGTTGCGCGGGCGCTGCTCGTGGCCGCGGCGGCGCAGCTCTGGCATGTGCCGACGGGCGAGATTCAGGTCGCCGGGGGGGTGGTAGCGCACGCAGCGTCGAAGCGCAGCACCAAGTTTGGCGCCCTGACCAGCGCCGCCGCAGCGCTGCCGCTGCCGGTCGAGGTCAAACTCAAGCAGCCGTCGCAGTTCAAGCTGATCGGCAACGCCGGCTTGCGCCGCAAGGACAGCCACGCCAAGACCAACGGCTCGGCGCTGTTCACGCAGGATCTGAAGCTGCCCGGGATGCTGGTGGCCGTGGCCTCGCATCCCGCGCGCTTCGGCGCCACCCTCAAGCACGTCGACGACACCGCAGCGCGGGCCATTCCGGGGGTGGTCGCGGTGGTGCCGTTTGCCGGCGGCCCAGGCTATTTCGGCGGCGTCGCGGTGCTCGCGCACAACACTTGGGTCGCCAAGCGCGCACGCGACGCGCTCGTCATCGAGTGGGACGAGACGCACGCGACGCGGACGGACAGCGAGCAGCTGCGCTCACGCTATCGCGCCCTGGCGCAACAACCGGGCCGAATCGCAGTCGAGGCGGGTGACGTCGCATTCATGGACACGCCGGGACTGCAGGTGCTCGACGCGACCTACGAGGTCCCGTACCTGGCGCACGCCTGCATGGAGCCGATGAATTGTCTGGTACAGCTGACGGACTCGGGCGTGAGCATCTGGAACGGCGAGCAGAGCCAAACCGTGGATCAGAGGGCCATCGCCGAGCTGCTCGCAATCAAGCCCGAGCAGGTACGCATTACGCAGCTCTACGCGGGCGGCAGCTTCGGGCGACGCGCCAGCCCCAAGTCCGATTATGTGCTCGAGGCGGTGGCAATCGCGCGGCAGGCGGCCACGATGGGACAGCGCGCACCGATCAAGCTGGTGTGGATGCGCACGGATGATATGCGCGGCGGCTACTATCGGCCCGCGTTCCTGCATCGCATTCGTGCCGCGCTCGATGGCGCGGGGCTGCTGGTCGCCTGGCAGCAGCGGATCGTCGGTCAGTCAATACGGCAGGGGACCGCTTTCGATCGAGGCAACCAGAACGGCATCGACAGCACCTCGATCGAAGGGGCGGCCGAGCCGTATGTGATCGCGAATCTGCGCGTGGAGCTGACGACTCCCGACGATGTCGGGGTGCCGGTTCAGGGGTGGCGCGCGCTCGGCCACACTCACACCGCCTTTGCCACCGAATGCATGCTCGATGAGCTGGCAATCGCCGCCGGCCGTGATCCTTATCAGTTTCGGCGCGACTTGCTCGCCGGTAACCCGCGTCACCTCGCGGTGCTGGATCTGGTGGCAGACAAGGCGGGATGGCGTCAGCCGCTGCTGCCCGGGGCGCACGGCGAGCGCCGTGGACGCGGCATCGCGGTGCACGCCTCCTTCGGCAGCTTCGTCGCCCAGGTGGCGGAAGTCAGTGTGACTGCGGACGGTAAGCTGCGGGTAGAGCGAGTGGTGTGCGCGGTCGACTGCGGCATTGCCATCAATCCCGACGTGGTGCGCGCACAGATGGAGGGCGGCATCGGTTACGGGCTCGGTGCCGCCTTGCACGGTGCCATTACGCTGAAGGATGGCGTCGTCGAGCAATCGGACTTCGATGACTACGCGCCGCTGCGCATGAGCGAGATGCCTGCGATCGAGGTCCACACGGTGCCGTCGCAGCAGCCGCCGAGCGGCGTCGGCGATCCCGGCACTCCGCCACTTGCACCCGCGGTAGTGAACGCAATCTACCACGCCACCGGCGTGCGCATCAGAACGCTACCAATCGGTGAGCGCATCCCGACGAACAGCCCCAGGGTTGAACCGTCAGACGCTAGCGACGATCCCAACCACTGAGCACCGCCTTCAGAGGACCACCTCGATCAGATAGGGACCTCGCGCTGCGAGCCCGCGATCGACCTGCGATGACAGTTGGTCCATGTCGTGGACTCGGTGAGCCTCGACGCCAAACCCTCGGGCGAGCGCCACCCAGTCGACATCCGGTTGGCCGATGTCGAGCAGGGAGGCGGCTTTGGGTCCGATCTCGCGCGCACCCACGTGCCTCATCTCGGCACGCAGGATCTGGTATTTGCGGTTCGCGAACACCAGGGTCAATATGTTCAGGGACTCGCGCGCGAAGGTCCACAACGCCTGCGCGGTGTACAGCCCACTGCCGTCGCTCTCCAGTGCGACCACCTTTTGCTCCGGACAGGCAATGGCCGCTCCCGCGGCCACCGGGAGGCCAAAGCCGATGGAGCCGCCGGTCGGAAGAATCCACTCGTGCGGCCGCGAGCCGCGGCTCACGCTGAGAAAGTTGCGACCGGTCGTGATCGACTCGTCGACCACGATGGCGTTCGCCGGCAGCGCGCGGGCGATCAGGGTGCCGATTTTATCTGCCTCGATGGCCCCGGTCGGCCGCTCGGGCAGCGCCAGTGGCTCGAGTCTCGCCTGCGCGGTGCGCGCATCGAGCGCGTCGAGCAGCGCCTCGAGCGCATACGGGATGTCGCCGTCGACCGGCACCAGCTCATGAATGCGCGCTCCGGGCCGATGCAGCGTGCTCGGTTTGTTCGGGTACGCGAAAAAGCTGACCGGGGGCTTGGCGCCGACCAGGATGAGATTGGAGTAGGGATCCAGCGCCGCGATCGCCTGGTCGACCGGGTAAGGAATGCGCTCGACGTCGACGCGACCGGCTCCGCGCGAGACTCTGGGCGCGAACGTGTGCGCCAGTAGCTTCGCTCCCGAGGCTGCGGCGATCTTGCCGGCGCACGCCAGGGCCGACTGTCGCGTTGCGCGACCACCGAGGATCAGGGCAGTCGGCTCGCCGCCCGTGAGAATTCTGGCCGCGGCGTGCACGATCGCATCACTCGGTCGCGCGGGTGTCGTTGGCACTATGGCCGAATCACACGCTCCATTCTCAGATCGCACCTGACTCCAGGCGGCATCCGCTGGCAGGATCAGCGTCGCGATCCGTCCCGGCGGACCACACGCGGCGGCGACCGCCGCGGCGCTGTCTACGGCGAGCGTGTCCGCTGAGGGCGATGTTCGCACCCAATCACTGAAGGGCCGCGCCGCGCCCTCGATATCGGAGGTCAGGGGCGCATCCAACCGGCGATGGTAGGTGGCATGGTCACCGACGATGTTGACGATCGCCGATTGAGCTCGCCGAGCGTTGTGAAGATTCGATAGCCCGTTGGCGAGACCGGGCCCGAGGTGCAGCAGCGTGCAGGCCGGCCGGTCCGTCATGCGAGCGTAGCCATCGGCAGCACCGGTTACGACACCCTCGAACAACCCGAGGACAGGGCGCATTCCCGGCGTCTTGTCCAGCGCCGCCACGAAGTGCATCTCGGAAGTCCCCGGATTGGCGAAGCACACCTCAACGTCGCGACCCGTCAGGCTGCGCAACAGACTTTCAGCGCCATTCATCTAGCTTGTACCTCTGGGCGCCCCGACGGTGGCGGCCTGGCGGTCACGTCTTCAGCACTCGAATCAACTTCTCGATGTCATCCATGTCGTTGTAGATCGACACCGAGATGCGGATCCTATTCTCGTACAGGCTGACGAAGATCTTCTCGTCCCTGAGCGCGCGCTGAAAGCGCTGCCCGGCTCCCTGCCGCAAGTACGCCAGGTGGGCGGCGTGAGAATCCGTGGGTGTGAGCGCAGTGAATCCATGCCTCGGCAACTCGTCCTGAAGTCGGCGCAGCAGTGGCGCCCGGTAGCGCGCGATGCGCTCCACGCCGATGTCCCGGATGTAATTGAGTGCACCGACCGCGACCGCAAGCCCCGACCAGTTGGGCGTGCTGACCTCAAACAGTTGCGCGGTCGTGGTGCCGAGCTGATAGTCGCCGGCTCGCGGGTCGGGCGAGTCGAGCGGCGCAAAGTGCGGCTGATAGTTGAGGATCTGCCGCCAGCCGACCTGGATGCGCTTGAGCTGCGGCAGGCGGTCCGGTCGCACGTACAGGAACGCGGTGCCGAATTCCCCCATCAACCACTTGTACGTTCCGGCACAGCAGAAATCGACGCCGCTCGCCTTGACATCGAATGGGATCGCGCCGACGGCCTGGATGACGTCGGCGTAGACGAGCGCACCCCTCGCGTGCGCCACCTCGCAGATCCTCTTCAGGTCGTGCAGGTAGCCCGTGTTGCTGGCGACGAGCGAGATCGCGATCAGCCGGGTGTGCGGCGTTATGGCCGCCTCGAGGTCGGCGTAATCTATCCGGTCGCCGCGCGGCGCGACCACGGCGAGCGGCATACCGCGTTTGTGCAGCTCTCCGTACAGAAGGAGAGAGGCATCGTAATGAAAAGGGTCGGTGATTACGCCGGCCGAGGGCCCGAGCCCGAGACTCGCGGCAACGAGATTCTCTCCCTCGAGGGTGCTCGGAACTACCGCCACGTCGGCGGGCTGCGCACCGATGAGCTCGGCAAACAGCCCGACCGCCTGGTCGCGCGGATTGTCGTGCGGCCAGGCGCGCCCCGAGTCGCGCGCATGGCCCTCGATGTAGCGCGCGAAGGCCGCCCGCGCGTGCGTTCCGAGCGGATGCGTGTAGGCGGCATTGAGATGCGTGCCCTCGAATGAAAAGCTCGCCTTGTCGGGCAACGCGATCACCGGCGATCCTGCTCGGGAGCTTTCCATTACCTTGGTATGCGCGGGCTCCTCGCTCACCGGCGTGCTCGGTGTGCCGGCCGCAGCCGCAGCGGCCACCGGTAGTCCGCTCAGGGTGCGGATCAGCTCTCGTCGGGTCACATTCATAGGAGAACTCTCCATAGCCGATCGGTCCCGACCGCTCACGCTTACACGGGTGGCCTCATCGACAGCACCGGCAGCGGCCGGCGCGTGCGCTGCAGGGAGAGCGTCGCGGCGGGCCGCGGCAGCACTTCCACCCGCTGGCGACCATAGTCGATGCTGAACGTGGCCAGAGTTGCGAGCGCGTCCATACCAAGCAGCATCGCCGGCCGCCTGGACAAATGCCATCGCTCGAAGACCTGATAGTCATCGAACGTGACCTCCGGCGGCTGAACGGCCACCCGCCCCACGAGCAGCGGAGCGATCAGCCCGATGAGGCCCTTACGCCGCACCGGAGTAACGTCCAACACCGCCGGGGCCGCGCCCTGGGCCCGCAGCGCGCCGGCCTTCTCGAGCGCTGCAAGCAGCGCCATATTGCCCAGAGTGCTGCTGGCGCCGGTATCGATGATGACTTGTGTCTGGACACCCGCGATCGTGGCTGAAAACATCGGCAGCCGCCGCGACAGCAGCCGAACCGCCGTCGCACTCGCGGGCGTATAGGCCCAGCGCGGCGAGGGCGCGATGATGCAGCGACGGTCCAGCAGGCTCACCGACACCTTTATGCCGCCCCAGCCCTGTACGCCGAGGATGCCGTCCAGACCGTCGAACAGTGGCCCTGCCAACACCGGCAGGTACAACTTGCGGAATCGCAACGAGCCAAAGGTGAAGGAATCGAGGCGCACCTCGGGTGCGAGCACTCCTGCATTGACGCCCTGTACCCGCACCAGCCTGCGCGAGTCAGCCCGCAAGCCCAGACGCACCAGGGTCGCAGCGGCGATAACGGGCTGTGTGGCCCCGGTATCGAGCATGAAATGAAACGGGCCGCGGCCATTGATCATGACATCGGCGATGATGCTCACGGTGGGTTGCGTCGGATCTGCCGCGCCTTGCGGCTGCCGGGTCGATTGCGAGGCGGGCGCGGCAGCCACCGCCTGCGAAAGCGCTGCGGCGAGCACCCAATCAGTGCCGGCCAGGAACAACAGCAGCGCGGCAATGGCCGCGAGCCGTGGATTCATCCTACACATACACCGCAAGCGTATACCGGCTCAAGATCCGGAGCTATCGGCCAGAGCGCTTCGGCTTCCCCCAGCCGTAGAGGAAGTAATCCGCGGTCTGATTCACCTCGGCGTCCCAGCCAAGCTGGGTGAGACGGTGTTGCAAAGCCTCGGCGCCGTAGAAGATCTTGTAGATCTGGTACTCCCGGCCATCATTCAGACGACGCGTGAGAGTCGTTGCCATTCGACTCGCAAGCTGCTGGTCTTTCGCGGTGGACGTCGGCTCGTAGCGCGAATCGACGAAGAAGAATCGTCCCTCGGGTTTCAGAGCCCGGCGAACGAGCGACCAGAATGCCTCGAACCGCTCCGGTGGCACGTGGGACAGCCAGAACCCGAAGAAGGCCGTATCGAACTGCAGCTCCGGTGTCCACGAAAACACGTCGGCTTCGACATAGCTGATCTTGGCGGACCGAAGACGAGCGCGGTTGATTGCGATCACTTCGGGGGACGTATCCACGGCAACCAATGCACGCGCATGGGGCAACAGGCGAGCCGTCCAGATACCGGTGCCACAGGCCAACTCGAGTACCGAGCCGCCGGGCTCGAAGGCGTTGAGGCGCTCGAGCACCTCTCGATCCTGCGCAAACCAACGCTGGTTCAGATCCGGTCCGCGATCGTAGCGGCCTTGGCGCAAATACCACTGATCGTATTCCGCGGCGCGGGCGCGGTAGTACTCGATTTGCTGCTCGAGGATGGAGCTCATGTCAGAGCCAAGTCTAGCGAACCACGCGCTCCGCCTGACAGAGCATTCGCGGCAGCCGCTCGCTGGCCGCTGATGCCTCGCTGGCGGCTGATACATGGGGGAGGGTTGTCTGGGCTGTGGGGCTGTCCCGGCCGCGACCTATAATCCGCGGCGGATGCGCAGGCTCCGCGGCCGGATGGACATCGATCCAAAATCAGGTGACCCATGCCACTCTCCCGACGTGATCTATTGCTGATTGGCTCCGGGGCCGCGTCCGTCATGGCGACGGGCGGGGAGCTGTCGCTGCTTGCCCAGCCGGCTCCGGCGGCGGGCTCTTGGACGCTGCCCGCCAAGCGACCGGTCAACATCATCGAGAACCAATGGATCCCGATGAAGGATGGAGTGCGCTTGGCCGCTCGGTTCTGGATACCGGAGGGTGCCGAGACAGAACCGGTACCGGTGGTGCTCGAGTATCTGCCCTATCGCCTGTGGGACGACATGCGCTGGCGAGACGATCTGACCGCCGCGATCCTGGCTCCCTACGGCATCGCATTCGTGCGCGTGGACATCCGCGGCACCGGCAATTCCGAAGGAGTGAAGCGCGACGAATATTCCGTGCCCGAGCTCGATGACGGCGTCCAGATCATTGCCTGGCTCGCCAGGCAACCGTGGTCGAACGGCTCGGTCGGGATGCGCGGCATCTCGTGGGGCGGCATCAATACGCTGCAGATCGCCGCCATGGCACCGCCCGAGCTCAAGGCCATCATGCCCATGGGCTGCGTCGTCAATCGCTTTGCCGACGACGCTCACTATCAAGGCGGCGCGTATGGCGAGCAGAACCTGGCCTGGGGAACGAGTTTCAAGGGCGTTCTCGCCGGTCCTCCCGATCCGCAGGTCGTCGGACAGGACCGCTGGGAGGAGCTGTGGCGAAAGCGTTTGGAAGCTACTCCGGCGATCGTGGATCTGTGGTCAACGCACCAACGCTACGACGCCTACTGGAAGCGCGGGTCAATCGCAGAGACCTACGCCGCCATCAAGTGTCCGGTGTACGTGGTGGACGGCTGGGGCGATCCCTACTCGAACATCATCGGCGAACTGCTCGCCAATCTGAAGGTGCCGCGCAAAGCCCTGGTCGGGCCCTGGGGCCACATCTTCCCCAACATCGCCACACCGCTCGGCCTGGAATGGCAATACGAGGAAGTGCGCTGGTGGCAGCAATGGCTGATGAGGATAGACACCGGCATCATGCGTGAGCCGATGCTGCGCGTTTATATGATGTACCAGGCCGACTCGGAGGCCTTCCCCAACGAGGTTCCAGGCCGCTGGGTCGCAGAAGCCGTCTGGCCCTCGCCTCGGACTCGGTCCGTCAATATGTACCTCAATTCAGGCGGGAACCTGTCGCGTAAGGCAGGCCAACGCACCCAGGCCAAATATGTCGGCGATAAGATCGTCGGCGTCACCAAGCCACAGTGGATCTACGGGCGCCCCACCGAGCTCGAGCAGAGCGCGGACGACAGAAACTCCCTGGTGTTCGACTCTGAGCCGCTGGACGAGGACCTGGAGCTACTCGGTTACCCGACCGCTCGCATCCGAGTCAGTGCCGATGTGCCCGTAGCCCAATGTGCCGTGCGACTCACCGAGATCACGCCGGACGGCAAGTCCTGGCTCGTCAGCTACAACCTGCTGAATCTCACGCACCGAAATTCGCTCGAACAGCCTTCGCCCCTGACACCCGGGGAATTCTACGACGTCGAGATACCGCTCTATTACATTGCGCACCGTTTCTCACGCGGCAATCGGCTGCGCGTCGCGATCTCGGCCGGGCTGTGGCCGCTGATCTGGCCAGCGCCGAGGATTGCCACGCTGAACTTCGTACTCGGACGATCACATATCGTGCTGCCGGTGCGGCCGCAGCCAGCGATGGAAGTGCCATTCACGATTCCGGTGCTTCACGCCGGTCCCACCGAGAAGCCCAGCACGATGGGTCTACCCAAGTACGATTCCGATGGCCGCGTCAGTTACGTGAGCCACGGCCTCGATCATCCTCAGAGTACGCTCGTGGCGGCGGTCGGTACTACCGAGCTGGACGGCGGTAGTCGGTTGTACGAGATGCTCGAGGGGCAGCCGACCAGCTGCCACATGCTGTTGGATCATATGAACGGCTGGCAGCGGGGCGAGTGGGACTGCACCGTCCGCTACGGCTCAGAAATGACCTGCACCGCGGATGAACTGCAGCTGCGCGAGTGGGTCATCGCGAAGCAGGGCGAGCGGGAGATCTTCCGCCGTGAGACACCCAGCGTGATCAAGCGCGAGCTCCTATAGGTTGGCCCTCACTGAAAATCGCGCGCAATATCCTCGTGCCAGCTGCGGGTGCGTATCACAACCCCATCGCGCAACAGCTCCCGTGTGTAAGCGTAATGAAAGCTGCTCGCATCACTCGCGAATCTGAGGTGCCCTCGATACGTGAGTACGCGGTCGGGGAGCTTTTCCACGCTTTCTGCCTCCCCCTCTGCGGCCGATTGCTCCGGATGGGAGTCATCAACGTGGTACGCGATTTGTTCGAAGTGGCTGAACGAGCCCCAGGGGAAGCGCTGGGCGGAGGTACCGCGCCAGGTCACGGTAGTGCGTCCCGTCAACTCGTCTCGTTCTAGTCTCCAGCTTCCGGGCCAGGCGTAGTCACCCACGTCCGTTACGCCCGCCGGCTGCTCGATGGGTTGAGGTTGCGCAAACGGCGGCGGCGCACGGCCGTGGACCGGGACCACCGGCAGTACAATCGCTGATCCCGTACTGCCGCCCAGGCGCAGCGTCGTCGTCATCGCGTAGGGAGTGGGCCAGAGCATCGGCCACTGAGCGTTTGAGACCGCCACGCGGATGCGATGACCTGCGCTCCATACCCAGCTGCTGAAGTACAGGTCGATATCGAGCGTGTATTCGGTGCCGGGCACCAGTGGCGCGGGGCGGTCCTGGGACATGCGCTGTGCCCCGTTGATCCCGGCGCCGGTGATCGCCGTCACCCGACCGTCCTGGGCAACGTCCTCGAGACGGACGAACCAGTCGGCCAGCGGCGCCTGCGCGGCTGCCTGCAGCTTCACGTGCGCTCGGCCGAGCATCGCGAGGTCATGCTCGAGCGGAGCGCTGTCGTAGGTGAGACTGTACGCATCCGCGGGTCTTTGGTCCCCGAGCAACTCACCCCACCAGAAACCCGCCTCGGCCCCGGCGGAAGGCACGTAGCGCAGATGATCTACCGCGGCGGCTGCCCGCGCTGCTGTCAGTTGATGATTGGGCGCGAGGTATAGCGATAGCGGCTTGAGTCCTTCCGGTGGCCACGATTCGGCACGCCACTCGCCTGGCACGTCCTGCGGCTGCGCGCCCGGCGGATGGCTATGCTGCTCGTAGACCACCAATCTTGGGTCGCGCTCCACCCCGTTGTCGACGCCCTTGAGCCAGTGGTCAAACCAACGCACGGCCTGATCGCGCCACTCGATTCGAGGTCCGTAGATGCTGGTGTTCGGGTAGTCATGGTTCCAGGGACCGACCAAGGCATGTACCGGTGCCGGCACACGCTCGAGCATACGAACGATGCTATTGCGATAACCGTCCTCGAGGCCACCGATCAGAAAGCACGGTATCTGAATCTCTTCCAGACGGCGTACCGGGGCGCGCCAGAACGGCCCGTTGCGCTGATGCCGAAAGTAATCGAGCGACCACGGGGGCGAGTCCATGCGCTTTGCCAGCGTCGCCTCGTCGAGTGGAAAGTTGGGTGCGCCGCTGCGTCCCTGGTCGAGATCCATCGCGACCTCGAATTCATCGACGTGCATGATGCCATCCATGTAATGGACGTCTTCCGTGAACAGCGCCTCCGTGGCGTCAACTGCCAGGATCGCCTTCAGGGCCGGCGGTCGCCGCATGGCCATCTGAATGGAGTTGAAACCGCCCCAGGAGATTCCGAGCATCCCAACCTTGCCGTTCGACCAGGGCTGGCGCGCCAACCACGCGATCACTTGCTCGCAATCCTCTTGCTCCTGCGCCGAGTACTCACGCGTCGGGGGCGCACCGCCGCTATTTCCGAAGCCGCGAATGTCCACCCTTACGCCGACATAGCCGTGGCGCGCGAAATAGGGCTGGTGAGCGTAGTCGTCGGTGAGTTCGTCATCATCCTTGCGATAGGGGAGGTATTCGAGCAGCGCCGGCACACGCTCTCCGGGCCTGAGATCGCCCGGCATGTACAGCGATGCCGCCAGCTTTATGCCGTCCGGCATCGGGATCGAGACCGTGACGACACGCACGCCTCGATCGATCGCATGCGCGGTCGCAGACCAGAACACGAGCAGACCCAAGACCAGAGCGGCGACGACCCCAAGGCGCAGCTCCGCCGCAGACGGCATTTGATGGGTTCTCATTGCAGCGATCCTCTTCTCCCGAGCATGCCTCGACTGAGTCTATTACGGACGGTTGTGCACCAACCATTCTAGACCGACGACGCCGCGGCTCTCTGCAGCCCAAGTTGCTCGCCCGAGTGTGTCGGCGCATCCTTGCCTTCCGACCGGCGATGAGAGCGTCAGCGAGCCTGTGTTCAGGAACCTGGCGAATGACCCCCGCTATCAGGCCTCGCTGCGCAAATTGAACCTGCCCGACTGAGGCCCTGCGCCCGACACCTCATGCGCAAAGCGCATCGCCACCCCGATCGCCACGCCTTTGGAGCTGCAATCCTTGCCGGCAGGCGCCGCAGGATCGCACCGCATGAATTCGTGCTCGACGCAATTGCATCGCTGTCACCCTGGACGCGGCCGATGTTCGGGTGTCTCGCGGTCTACGTCGAAGACAAGATCGTTCTGATTCTTCGCGACCGGAAGGACTCGCCGGCCGATAACGGTGTCTGGGTGGCGACGACGGCGGAGCATCATGCCAGTCTGCGACGCGACTTTCCCCGCATGCGATCAATTCAACTGTT
Source organism: Gammaproteobacteria bacterium (assembly GCA_030040715.1). GTDB lineage: Bacteria > Pseudomonadota > Gammaproteobacteria > Steroidobacterales > Steroidobacteraceae > FEN-1191. The sequence continues at coordinate 14,624 of JASHTF010000399.1, forward strand.
GGGAAAAGGGCTGACGAACTGGCAGATCCTACCGCTCGACGCGCCTGACTTTGAGGAGAGCGCACTCCGAGTATGCCGGCTGATCCTGGCGCGCGACGATCGAATCGGCAAGCTCCCGAACCGCCGGCCCATCAGGACGCGGTGAGCGCCGACGGTGTGCTAGCCTGTCGTCGTGCATGAGAACCGGAGAGACGTCGGCCTCGTTCGGGTAGTAGGGCCTTGGGCGCTGGCTGCGGGGGTCATCAGCACGGTCGTCGGCGCGGGTATCTTCGCAGTCCCTGCGGCGCTCTATGCAAGTATCGGATCGTTTGGTCCCCTCGCTTTTCTCGCGTGCGGATTCGCCGTGGGAGCAGTCGCGATTTGCTTCGCCGAGGGCTGTAGCCGGTTGCCGACCAGCGGGGGAGTGTACGGTCTGATCGAAGCCAGCTTTGGGCCTCTCGTTGGCTACGTGGCCGGTACCCTGCTCTGGTTGGCTTTGCTGCTCGCATGCGGTGGCGTCGCTGCCGCGCTCGCGGACCTGGTCGGCACGGTGCTTCCGCAGTCGTTGCGTGCGCCGGCGCACGCGGCCACGATCATCGCTATCATCAGTGGCATCGCGCTCATCAACATCGGCGGGGTCGCGGATGGTGCGCGACTCGTCGGTACGATGACCGTGTTGAAACTCGTGCCGCTGGCTGTGTTCGTGGTCGTCGGTCTGGGTGCTGCCGGGCACGGTTCGAGCCTGCAACGAACCGTGCACCCAGACGTTCAAGACATCGGTCGTGCGTTGATTCTCGGCGTGTTCGCATTCATGGGTATGGAGACACCTTTGTGCGCAAGCGGCGAGGTGCGGCAACCAAATCGCACCATTCCTCGCGCGCTGGCCATGGCAATGTTGACGACGACGATGCTGTACGTGGCCGTTCAGTACGTTGCACAAAGCCTGTTGGGAGCTGGCCTGGCGACTTCCAAGGCGCCCTTGGGCGACGCCATGGCGCAGATCCACCCGGCCCTGCGCGCGCTGATGCTCGCCGGCGCGGCGTTATCGATGTTGGGCTACTTGGGTACCGAGATTCTGGGCAGCCCAAGGCAGTTGTTCGCGCTTGCGCGCGATGGCCTCCTGCCTGGTGCGCTGGCGCGCCTCCACTCCCGCAGCCACGCTCCTCACATTGCCATCCTGTGCTATGCCACGCTCGCCATGGTACTCGCGCTGACAGGAACGTTTGCTGAGCTGGCTGTGCTGGCGACGCTGGCCATGGCTCCGATCTACATCGCCGGTTGCGCGGCGGCTTGGGTGCTGGCGCGCCGCGGCGTCGCACTGGCCGGTCCGCCGCTGAGCTTCCGCTACCTCGGTACTGCAGCCACGATTGGCATCAGCGGCATGCTGACGCTCATCGTCCTGGGTTCGCGCCGCGAGCTCACCGGCCTCGTAACCCTGATCATTCTCAGCACGATTATCTACTTCGCCCAGACCCGCAGGATCCCGGCACGACTCGATGTTCCAAGCGAACGCGAGTAGCAGAGGGGTGATGGAGCCGCTCGGTTGAAAGCGCGTATTCGAGCCGGCACCCGCGAGTGCGTCGTCGACCTCGACCGGCCGGTCAGCCTCGCGACGGAGATGAGCTTCACGGGACAGAGCCCGAGCCACTTCGGGGCGCCCGCCGCGCGCTCCCATGCACTGCTCCTGCCGGGCTTTTCGGGCAGCATCGCGACTGGGGCGAGCTGCAACTGCAGCACCATCACTCTCACCCCGCACTGTAACGGCACCCACACCGAATGCGCGGGACACCTCACGCTGCAACCGCTGGATGCGTTTCGGATCGTACCGCTCGGCCTGGTGCCGGCGCTGCTGCTGACGGTAGCGCCCGACAGCGCAGCGTGCGCGGGCGGCACGAGCATGCCACCGCCCCGCACCCACGATCGACTCATCACGCCGCGCCTGCTGGCCGCGGCCTGGTCCGCGCAGACTCGAGTGCTGGCACCCGTGCGCGCGCTCGTGATCCGCACGCTCCCGAATCCGCAAGGCAAGCTCGAGCGGACGGAGGGGGTGCCACCTTATCTCTCACCCGAGGCGGCGCTGTGGATCGTCGAGCGCGGCATCGAGCATCTCATCGTCGACCTGCCCTCGATCGATCGCATCGAGGATGCAGGGCGTCTGGCCGCGCATCGCGTCTTCTTCGGCCTCCCGGCTGGGGCGCGCGAGCTCGACCAGGCACGGCGCGCCCAGTGTACGATCACGGAGCTGGCGTACGTACCGGACGCCGCAGCCGACGGTGAGTATCTGCTCGAGCTGCAGGTGCCGGCGATCTGCGGCGATGCAGTGCCGAGCCGGCCCCTGCTTTATACGCTGGAGGGGCAGTCGCCATGACGACTGACGGCAGCGGCGGCGCCGCAGCGCTCGCATGATCGCGTCGCCGTTATCACTCGAGGACGCACGCGCCCGCGATGCGGCAGACCCGCTGCGAGGCTTGCGCTCGCGCTTCGGCCTGCCGCGTAACGACCGCGGCGAACCGCTGCTCTATCTCTGCGGTCATTCGCTCGGCCTCATGCCGCTCGCGGCCCGCGATGAGGTCGCCCAGGAGCTCGAGGATTGGGAGCGGCTCGGCGTGATCGGTCACCACTCGGCGCGACGACCCTGGATTCCCTATCAAGAGGCGCTGCGACCACAGATTGCGCAGCTCGTCGGATGCCGCGATGACGAAGTGGTGCTGATGAACTCGCTGACCGTCAACCTGCATCTGATGCTCGCGAGCTTCTATCGGCCCGCGGGCGCACGGCGCAGTATCCTGATCGAGGCCGGCGCGTTCCCGTCCGACCGCTATGCCGTCATCTCGCAGCTCCAGTGGCATGGGCTCGATCCGCGGGAATCTCTGATCGAGCTTGCAGCGCAGCCGGGTGAAGATGTCATCCGCGAGGAAGCCATCGAGAGCGTGCTCGTACGCAGAGGCGCGCAGATCGCGCTGGTGCTGTGGCCCGGCGTGCAGTACCTAACCGGCCAGGCATTCGACCTGGCGCGCATCGCTGCCGCGGCCCGTCACGCGGGTGCAGTCATCGGATTCGACCTGGCTCATTCCGTCGGCAATATGCCGCTGATGCTGGGAGAATCCGAGCCCGACTTTGCCGTCTGGTGCAGCTACAAGTACCTGAACGCCGGACCGGGTGCCATTGCCGGCTGCTATGTCAACGCACGGCATTTCGCCGAGCCTGGACGCCAGCGGCTCGCGGGCTGGTGGGGCCACGAAATGGCGACCCGTTTCGAGATGACTCACGACTTCCGCGCCGCCCAAGGCGCGCCCGGCTTCCAGGTCAGCAACCAATCAACCTTATCGACCGCGCCGCTGATCGCCTCGCTGTCGATCTTTCGAGAGGCAGGGATGGCTCGCTTACGTGCCAAGACGCTCGCGCTCAGCGCTTTTCTGGGACGGCTGCTCGCCGAGCGCACTCCCGAATTGCAGCCGGTCACGCCGCCGGAGACAGCCGCACGCGGCGCGCAACTGTCGCTTAGAATCGACGGGGGCGCCACGCGCGGTCGCGGTGTTTTTAGCTGGCTGACGCAGCACGAGGTCGTTTGTGACTGGCGCGAGCCGGACATCATCCGTGTTTCGCACGTGCCGTTGTACAACAGCTTCGAGGACGTGTTCAATTTCGCCGAGTGCCTCCGGCGGGCGCTGCGTGAGACCGAATGAGCTGATGCGCCGGCCGCGCCGTCGCACGGTCCGCGGAATCCGAATGGCGTCATATGAAGATCATCGCCGTCACGAACATCAAGGGTGGAGTCGGCAAGACGACGGCGGCCGTCAATCTTGCCTATTTATGCGCCGCCGGCGGACGGCACACACTGTTGTGGGACCTGGATCCACAGGGTGCCGCGACCTATATCCTGGGCGTTGAGCCCGGCGCCCACGAGCCGGCCTCGGCAAAAAAGCTGCTCGCCGGCAAGCGTGATATACCGGAGCTGGTCGTCGCGACTGGCTACTCGAATTTGGACCTGCTGCCGGCAAACCTTTCCTATCGTAAATTTGATATCCATCTCAACGCGCACAGCAATCCGACCGAGCGGCTATTGAAAATGAGCCGTTCGCTTCGAGAGCTCTACGCGGTACTGTTTCTCGACTGCCCGCCCGGAATCTCGCTGCTGTCGGAGAATGTTCTGCGCGCTGCCGACGTGGTGATCGTCCCTCTGCTGCCGACACCGCTGTCGGTGCGGATGTTGGAGCAGCTGCACGATTTCATCCACGAGCAGGAATGGCAGGATCTGGTGCTGCTGCCTTTCTTCTCAATGATTGATGTCCGCAGACTGCTCCATCGCGAGCTGATGGCAAGCACGCGCAAACGGTTTCCAATGATGCTCAAGACGGAAGTGCCGTACTGGAGCGAGATCGAGCGCATGAGCCTGCGCCGGGCACCCTTGCCGGCGTTCTCGCCCGCCAGCACGGCGGCGCAGATCTACGCCGCACTATGGCGAGAAATCGCACAGCGCGTGGGAAGGCGGCCGCAGGCAGCGTGAGGCCCGATGCAGCGAGGCTTCACCCGCGTTGCGCTGGCATCGATGGCTGGAGGTACGGAGGTCGCCGATGGTCTACGAACTGTACTACTGGCCCGGTATTCAGGGGCGGGGCGAGTTTGTGCGTTTGGCCCTCGAGCAGGCCGCAGCGCCTTACGTGGACATCGCCCTGGTAGCTGAGGATGAGGGCGGAGGCGTGCGCGCCATGGAGCGATGGCTCCACGATGAGTCGCTCGAGCAGCCGCCGTTCGCTCCCCCGTTCCTGAGGGTCGGGCGGCAGCTGATCGGACAGACCGCGAACATCCTGCTGTTTCTCGGCGGTCGCCTGGATCTGGCGCCGCGTGACGCCGCCGGTAAGCGTTGGACGCATCAACTGCAGCTCACGCTCGCCGACTTTGTCGTGGAAATCCACGACACGCACCATCCCATCGGCGGTGGCCTTTATTATCGTGAGCAGCAGCCCGAGGCGAGGCGTCGCTCGAAGGACTTCCGGGAGAGCCGCCTGCCGAAATTTCTGAATTACTTCGAGCGCGTGATGAAATGCAACCCGGGTGGCAGCACCCGCATGGTAGGCCGGCGGCTGTCGTATGTGGATCTATCGATGGCGCAGGTCGTAGCAGGGCTACAATACGCGTTCCCGAAAGCGAGCCGCGAGGCGCTGCGAATCTGCCCCCATCTGCGGACGCTGCACGACGAGGTGTTCAGCCTGCCTCGCATCAAGCGCTACGTGGCATCCGGCCGTCGTTTGGCCTTCAACGACGATGACATTTTCCGCCATTATCCGGAGCTCGATGGCTGATGCCCGGCGTGTCAGAAGCCCAGGCCGACCCCCACATCGAACATCCACGCCCGCGTGCGGCCCCGGTACGCTCGCACCTCACAGACCCAGATCGCTTAGACCCGGATGCCCGTCCGGGCGGCGACCCAGGGGCCAACGGAATTTCCGCTCGGCCTCGGAGATCGGCAAATCGTTAATGCTCGCGAAGCGACGCTGCATGAGTCCGGCCTCATCGAACTCCCAGTTCTCGTTGCCGTAGCTGCGGAACCAGTTTGCCGAATCGTCGTGCCACTCGTACGCAAACCGCACGGCGATCCGGTTGCCGCCGCACGTCCACAGTTCTTTGATGAGCCGGTAGTCGAGCTCCCTGCTCCACTTGCGCCGCAGGAAGTCGCGCACTTGAGCGCGCCCGGCCGGGAATTCCGCGCGATTGCGCCAGCAGGTGTCCTCCGTATAGACCGTCACCACCCGGTCTGGATCCCGGCTGTTCCAAGCGTCCTCTGCCAGGCGAACTTTTTGCATCGCCGTTTCGATCGTAAACGGCGGCAGCGGGGGGCGTGATTGCACGTCTGATCTCCTCGCCTTGAATCGTTAGCGACCGCGCGCTCCGATCAGCTGCCACGCCGCCAGCGCGGCGAGCTTCTGATCCCGTCCCCAGGGTGGGCTGCTGAGCTTGCCTACACGGGTCGCATCGAGCAGGGCTGGCGGCACGATGTGCACCGGCACACTGCACGCGTCTCGAAACACGTCGCGGTAGAACGATGCCTCGGCGGCATGAATGCGCGCGTGCGAGGCCAGAATCTCTGCGAGGTTGCGCCGCTCGCCGGGCTTGGCG
>JASHTF010000046.1 GCA_030040715.1 Gammaproteobacteria bacterium
CGTGAGCATCGTCCTTGACAAGGCCTATCGACCTTGTTTCGGGGAGGGATGCCATGGGTCAGACGCTGCGCAACTGTATGTTGGGTGGTGTCGCGGCCGTGTCGTTAGCGCCGATGTCGCATGCGGCGCTGTTCGCCGATGACGCCGCTTGGGCTTACTCCGCTGTCGTGGATGAGCGCTCGGGTCTCGAGCGCTGGAGTTCATCGGTTGACGCGACGAACCCCGACATCGATCTGAAGGTCGAGCAGGCGCTCGCCGAACGGGCACTCGGCGAACGGGCACTCGCCGAACAGACGCTTCCGCATTGGTCCCTCGATGACATCGTCTCCGGTGCGGCGGGCGGAGAGCGGCTGCAATCGATCGAGCAGTGGGGCTTCATGATTCCGGCGACGGCGGGCGGCTCCGTGGTCCCATTGGAACTGACGTCGACCAACGCCGGCGGGGCAGCCACGCCGGTGCCGTTGCCCGCAACGCTGTGTTTGTTTGGTTCCGCGCTAGCCGCATGGACTGCAGCGCTGCGTTGCCGGCGCAGCACGCCAATTGATTCGTCATTCGAGCAGGCATCGGCTTCTGGCGTCGTGCGCTGAGTCGCCGCGAGGCGCTGAGCGAGCGAACCAACAGAAGCAGAGACAACAGAACAAGGGTCTCCACCAACAAGACAGGGGTCGCGAGTGAACAGCCAGGACCGTGGCGGCACAGACAGCCGCAAGAAGGCAGTTTCCATACGGATCAACCGCAGCGATGCGCGCAACATCAAGCGACTGGCGGAGCGGCTCGGTGCACGCGACTCCGACGTCATCCGCTTTGCAATCAAGCTGATGCTCGGAAAGCTCTCACCGCTGCAGGATCCGGCCATCCGCGGACGCAATCTGGTACCGGTGTTTCTCGAGTCCGGCCCGGAGCTGATTCGCCATTTCGAGCTCGACGCGACGCGCTTGATCAGCATCATCAACGACGGCGTCGAGCCCGATCGCTCAGTCGACCCCGAGGACGTGCAGCTGATCGCCATGAGCGGCTTGCAGCGTTCGTATTTGAAGCTGCGTGTCGCGGGGTTCCAGCGCACGCACTCGAGCCAGGCAACCAATGCCGGTCAGGTGGGAACTCACAACGCGGGCGAACCGAACGGTGGAACGCGCGCCGCGGTGGACGGCGATCCGCTCGAGCAGTCGCTGCGGCAATACCTGTACGAGAAGTACCTGTATTCCACTGTCGTAGAGCCCAGGAAGATTCCGGCCTAGCCGGGGAGGAGAACAGCATGTGCCGTATGAACCGCACGCTCCTGATTTGCTCGCTGCTCGGCTTTGCCTGCAGTTGCGGCTTCTCGAGCGCGCAGGCCGGCACGCTGGGAACTGACTCGAGCATCACCTCGTTCGCCAGCATCACGGCGTCATCGCCCGATTACAGCCGCTCGAGCCTGGTGCAAGGCAGCGCCGCCAACGTCATGGCGATCGACGTGACCAGCGCCGGCAAGGTGGAGTTGACCGTGACGGACCTGGACTTTCCGAGTCCATTCGCCTCCCTCGACGTGGGGCTCACCGACGGTAGTAGCTCGCTCGGCAGCCTCGCGGACCCGGGCACGTTCACCGTAGATCTCACCAAGCCGATGATGCTGTATGCGGAGGTATTTGCGGTCGCAGGTGCCTCGAGCGATGTCGGTCTTTACAACCTGAACGCGGTGCTGATTCCGGCCTCTCCGGTGCCGCTGCCCCGGCCGGCGGGACTGCTGTCGATGGGGCTCGGCTTATTGGTGCTGTCGTCGTGGCTATTCGCGCGGCGCGCGCACGGTGTGCCGCCCATGCCCACCCTCGACGCGGAGCAAGCCACGGCGTGACGGCGCGACGGAGTGAGGCAATCCATGTTCGCTCCGCCCTCCGTCCCTGCCATACATCGGTCATACGAGGTGCGTACAGTGCGGACGGTGGGGAAGTGGCGCAATTGTTGGTGGGTCTTGACGGCGCTGGGGAGCCTCGCTGCCGTAACGAGCCCGCAGGCGTTCGGCGCTGACGAATATTTGCTGCAACCCGGGGATGTGCTGACGGTGTCGGTGTGGAAGGAGCCGGATCTCACCAGCGATCTGCTGGTGCGGCCGGACGGTGGCATCAGCATGCCCCTGATCGGCAACTTGGAGGCCGCCGGTCATACGGTCGAGGACGTACGCACGACCATCGATCAGCGGCTGCGCAAATACATTCCCGACCCATCGGTCGCGGTGATCGTCAAGCAGGCGACCGGCGATCAGATCTTTGTCATCGGCAAGGTCAATAAGCCGGGTCAATACCCAATCAACCGCCCGGTCGATGTGATGCAGGCGCTCAGTCTCGCCGGCGGCACGACACCGTTTGCGGCGCTGAACGACATCCGGGTACTGCGCCGGGACGGTGGCCGCGAGATTACGCTGACTTTTCGTTACGGCGACGTCGAGCGCGGCCGCAAGCTGCAGCAGAACATCGTGCTGCGCAGTGGCGACACGGTGGTGGTACCGTGAATCGCGCGCACCCGGTAGCGGTTACTCAGGGGACAGCGGCGCTGTGCACCGGCCAGCGCAGGGGACGCTAGGGACCTGCACGTCCTTCGCCAGCCTCGCAACCCTGAGCCAGAGAGCCTATGAATAACGGCACGCGCACCGCGTCTCTCACGCTCGCCGAGCGGTGGCAGGCGGTACGTCGGCGACGCGGGCCAATGCTCTGGGTTGCATTCGCGGTGCTGGTGCTTTCGGTTCTGGCGGCAGTACTGTGGCCCGCGACCTATCGCTCCGCCGGCACGATTCTGATCGAGCAGCAGGAGTTACCCTCGGACCTGGTGCAGTCCACGGTCACCGGATACGCCGATGAGCGCATCCAGGTGATCAGCCAGCGCGTGATGACGACCGACAACCTGCTCGGCATCATCCAGCGTTACAACCTGTACCCGAAGCTGCGCAAGAACCAACCGCGTGAAGTACTGCTCGCCAAGATGCGCAAGGACATTCATTTCGCGATGATCAGCGCCGATGTGATCGATCCGCGCGAGGGACGGCCCACCAAGGCGGATATCGCTTTCAGCGTCAGCTATGACAGTCGCTCCCCGGACACGGCGGCGCGCGTAGCGAATGAGCTGGTGTCGCTGTATCTGGACGAAAATCTCAGGAATCGCAAGCAGATCTCGGCAGATGCCGAGAATTTCCTGACCGGCGAGGCCGATCGACTCCAGCGCAGCATCGCCTCCATGCAGGCGCAGCTGGCGCAGTTCAAGGACAAGCACATCAACGACCTGCCCGACGAGACCGCCATTAATCGCGAAACGCTGATCCGCTCCCAGGACGAGCTGCGCGATATCGATACTCAGCTGCGGGCGCTCGAGCAGCAGTCGACCTATCTGCAGGCGCAGCTCGCGCAACTCAGCCCGAGCTCGCAGGTGTATACCTCGACCGGCGAGCGGGTGCTGTCGCCCTCGGACCGCCTGAAGTACCTGCGCACGCAATACGCCACGCTGAGCGCGATCTATGCTCCAGATCATCCGGACGTGCTGCGGACGAAGCGCGAGATCGAGGGTCTGGAGCACGCCGCGGGTCCGGTTGATTCGAGCAATGATCTGCAGCGTCAGCTCGAAGACACCCGCACTCAGCTCGCGCAGCTGCAGAAGCGTTACGCGCCCGATTATCCCGATGTCGAGCGGTTGCAGCGCCAGGTGATCGCCTTGACCAAACAGATCGCGGCGCTGCCAGCCGCGCCGAGCACCAAGTCCAGCGCTCAGCCGGACAATCCCGCCTATATCGAGATCAAAGCGCAGCTCGATGCCAGCACTACCCAGCGGGCCTCATTGCTCGATAAGCGCGCCACGGTGCAATCGACGATCGATGACCTGGAGCGCCGTCTCGCAGCCACGCCGGCGGTCGAGCGCGATTACGATGCGCTGGTGATGCAGCTCGACAGTGAGCAGTTCAAATACCGCGACGTACGCCAGAAGCAGATGGACGCCAAGCTGTCCGAGAATCTCGAGGACGAGCAGAAGGGCGAGCGCTTCACGCTGATTGAGCCTCCGCTGGCTCCACAGCAGCCCATGAGTCCCAATCGTCCGTTATTGCTGGCGCTCGGCCTGGTGCTGGCGCTGGCAGCGGGAGCGGGGACGGTAGCGTTGCTCGAGAGCGCCGATGGCAGCGTGCGCGACCGGCGCGATCTGGAGCTGCTGCTCGAGGTGCCGCCGCTCGCGGTGGTGCCGCGCATGGTTACGCTGGCCGAGGCGGCGCGCAGTCGCTGGATGCGGCGCGCTACCGTCATCGGCACGGTAGGTATCTGCGCGCTGGCGCTGCTGCTCACGCATCTGTTCTATCGGCCGCTTGATGTTCTATGGGACGTCGCGCTGCGCAAGCTCGGCAGCTGAAGCCGAGCACCTCCGGCACCGCCATGGACGCTATCATCCGAACGATCGACTCGGCGCGACACGAGCGCGAGCGCGAGCGCCGCACTGAAGGCGAGCATGGTACGGCGCCGGTCGCCGCCGCCAACGCACCAGACCTGCCTGCGACTGCGGACGTAGGCCTCACCGACACGGTCACTTTCCAGCTTCCGGTGGTGGCGCTCGATGAGGCGCGACGCGAGCGCGAGCGCATCCTCGCTCCGGGTGCGGTGGGGGCGGTCGGCGGTCCCTACAAGATGCTGCGGACGCAGGTGATGCGGCGTCTCGCGGAGCTACATGCCAACACGCTCGCGGTGCTCAGCGCTCTCAACGGCGACGGCAAGACCTTGACGGCGATCAACCTCGCGATCGCGGTGGCGGCCCAGTCGGGTCATACCGCGCTACTGGTCGATCTGGATCTGCGCAACCCGAGCATCCATCGGCGCCTCGGCATCGAACCGAAGGTTGGTATCGAGGACTGCCTCGAACGTGGCCGCCCCGTTCATGAGGCGATGGTCAAGATCGCTGGCTACGAGCGCCTCACGGTGTTGCCGGCGCGCGCGCCGTTGGCGCATTCCTCCGAGCTGCTCGCGGCGCCGCGCATGGCGGAGGTGGTCGAGGAGCTGCAGACACGCTATATCAATCGCGTGCTGATCTTCGATCTGCCACCGGTGCTGCTCGCTGATGACGCGCTCGCCTTCTCGCAGCACATCCAGGCCGGGCTGTTGGTCGTGGCCGAAGGCCGGACGGCGCGCCTGAACGTCACCAGAAGCCTGGAGCTGCTGCACAAACTGCCGATCGTCGGTACCGTGTTGAATCGCTCGCAGCAGAGCATTGACACGTACTATTGAGCCTTCAGCATCGGGCACCGCCGCAGGCAGTGCGCCGTCGCGCGCGATCGCGTCCCCGACGTCCAGCGCCGTTGCAGCGTGCTCCGCGCTGCTGTCGCTGGCACTCGGGCTCCTTGGAGCAGCCCCTGCAGGCAGGGCAGCATCCGGGACCTCGCCAGCCCTCCCGAATGGGATCGCGCCGGCTAGCCTCGCCGTCGTCATCAACACCGCCGATCCTCTCAGCGTCCGCATCGGCGAGTACTA
>JASHTF010000400.1 GCA_030040715.1 Gammaproteobacteria bacterium
GTCCGCTGTCGCGGCGCTGGCGCAGCCGCGCCTGCAGCGTGACGTGGATGCCGCGAACGAATGGGCCGGAATGCGGCACGAACGCGAACCGGGCTTCGACGCCGGTGGCCGCGAGCGCACAGGCGCTCATCTCGGGAGCGTGGCGGTGGGCGAGCGCGCCGTAGCTGTAGAGGTCGCTGTGGCGGCTCGGATGATGAGTCGCCTCGAGCGGCTGGCGTCCGGAGCCGCTGCTGCCGGTCACGGCGGCGACGAACAGCTCGGGCTCGATAAATCCGAGCGCCAGCAGCGGCACCGCAGCGAGCAGCGTCGCGGTCGCAAAGCATCCCGGGTGGGCCATGTGTGGAGTCGGCGCCGCACACAGATGCTCGGGCAGCGCGCAGCTGAAGCTCGCGATGCGTGCCGGCGCGCCGTGCGGGCGGCGGTAGACGGCCTCGTACGCGGCGGCGCTGCGGTAGCGATAGTCGGCCGAGATATCGACCACGTGGGCGATGCCAGCGGCGGCCTCGGATTTCATCAGCAAGCCATCGATGAGCTGGGCTGCCGCTCCGTGTGGGGCCGCGCAGAACACCGCCACCCGCGGCTCGCGCAGCACGATGCGCTCGATGTCCTCAGCGGCGCTGAAGCGCTCCTCGGGGTAGGTTGCCGCGAGATGAGCGAACGCCTGTGACAGCGGTTCGCCCGCGCGACTGTCCGAGAGCACGGCAGCGAGCCGGAAGCGCGGATGCGCCGCGAGCAGCCGCAGTAGCTCGCCGGCAACGTAGCCGCTGCCGCCAAGGACCACGGCGGCAATGGAGTCGCGGTCAGTCGAGGGCACCGGCGGCCACGCGAGTCGACTCGGCCAGCCCCACTGCCTCGATCACGCGATCGCCGAGGGCGGAGGGGTCACTGAGGGCGTTGCAGGCGGGCACCCGTGTCTGCTGCTCGATGATCTCGATACCGACGCGATTGTCGGTCGCGGGACCGGTCACCACGCAGGGCTCGATGCCGAAGCGCTCGCGCAGCAGCTTCACGCCGCCCCATGCGGCCACCGGATCGTTCGCCGACAGCACCACTGCCGTGAGCGCGCGCCGGATGTCCGCTGCCTCGAGGATGGCATCGACTCCATAGGCGCCGAGCAGTCCGTCCCCGAGCTCGAAGACGATGACGTCGGGTTGCCCGGCTGCCATGTCGTTGAGCATCGTGCGCGTGAGCGCGGGTCCAGTGCGCGCAGTGGTGGTCACGACGCCAAGATCGGTGAAGATCATCGAGCGGCGCGCCCCGGCATCCTCGAAGGCAAGGATGTCGCGCCGTAGCGAGACCCCGGTGGCCTTGAAGGCATCGACCGTCAAACCCCTGTGGCGCATGCGCCCCACGATCGCCGCGGCCGCGGCGGTCTTGCCGGCCTCCATGCAGGTCCCGGCGAGTGCCACCACGGGTATGGCGCCAGTATCGAGCACGACGTTGAAATCCAGCGGGCGGTGGCCGACCCGCGCCGGCACACCGATGCGCTCGCCGAGATATGGGAATTGCAGTACCACGCCGAGCACACGGCAATCAAACGGCTTGCCCTTGTCGATGGTCGCCGAGTCGCACACTCCCAGGACCCCGCCGATGTTGAGCATCTGCAGCACATCGCCGGGTTTGACCGAGCTCGGCACGTGTCCTGAATAACCGAACAGCGCACGCCGCGGACCCAGAGCGCCGACGACGATATCGCCCTTGCCGACCTTGGCCATGCGTCCGCTGGTCAGCTCGAGAGTGTTGTAGGTGGATTTATTGGTGAGAATCTCGGCGACGATCACGACGCCTTCCTCGGCCGGGACCTGGGCGGAGAGGCGCAGCTCCTGTCCGAGCGCGCACGCCTGCGTGACCGAGGCGACCTTGTCGACGACGATGGTCTTCATGCTGCCCCCGCCGCGCGGTGCCCGCCGCCGCTCGCGCCCGCGTTCGTTTCACCGTCGCCCGCGCGCGTGGAGCGATCGCCGGCGCGCTCACCGGCGGGGTCGCCGGCGCGCGCATCGGCGCGCTCACCGGCGCGGCGATGGAACAGGCCACTCAGCGCCACGATCCTGGAGAAACCGAGCGCGTCGAGCGCACTCCATTCGCCCGCCGCCTCTCCGTACACGCCCTTGCTGGCTGCCATCAGTGAGTAGGGTGAGTCCACGCCCTCGATGAACACTGATCCGGGCCGCAGTAGCAATCGCACCTCTCCGCTGACGCGCAGCTGCGAGCTCAGCAGCAGGGCCTCGATGTCGCGGCATACGGGGTCGAGCAATTGGCCCTCGTGCACCAGATCGCCGTAAGGCGCGGCCACCAGATCCTTGACGCGCTGCTGGCGCGCGGTGAGCACGAGCTTCTCGAGCTCGCGATGCGCGGTCAGCAATGTCTCCGCGGCGGGCGCCTCGAAGGCGACGCGACCCTTGGTGCCGATGATGGTGTCGCCGAGATGGATGCCGCGGCCGATCGCAAACGGTGCGGCCAGCTGTTCGAGGCGCTCGATCAACTCCACCGCGGGCAGCGCCTGGCCATCGAGACTCGCCGGCTCGCCGCGCTCGAAGCCGAGCCGATGGTGCTCGGGAGCGCGCGACTGCTCGAACGCGCCGCGCGACAGCACCCAGGCGCTCTCGGGAATGCTGCCTCCCGAGCCGAGTGTTTCCTGGCCGCCGATCGTGACGCCCCACAGGCCGCGGTTGATCGAATAGGCGGCACCGAACGGCGGCAGCGGCAGCGCGCGTTGCTGCAGGTACTGCAGCTCCTCGGCGCGCTTGAAGGCGCGATCACGCACCGGCGCGAGCACCTCGAGCGCGGGCGCGAGCGTGCGCAGCGCGACCTCGAAGCGCACCTGGTCATTGCCGGCTGCGGTGCAGCCATGCGCGACCGTCGGTGCTCCGAGCTGGCGCGCCACGCGGGCGATGGTTTGCGCCTGCATGACGCGCTCGGCTCCGACGCACAGCGGATAGAGCTGGCCGCGGCGCACGTTGCCCATGATCAAAAACCGCAGCACCTGCTCGAAGTAGTCGCTGCGGGCGTCGACCTGATGGTGGGCGTGCGCGCCGAGTGCGCTCGCTCGCTCGCGCAACGTAGCGGCGGCCGCAGCGTCGATGCCGCCGGTATCGACGGTGACGGTGATGACCGGACGCTGATGGTGTTCCGCCAGCCACGGGATCAGGAACGAGGTGTCCAGTCCGCCGGAATACGCCAATACGATCGGCGCGCCGTGGGCGTTACTCGGCTGCATTGTTCACTCAGAGATGAAACAGGGAGTGGAGCCGGCCGAGCAGCCGCTGCTGCGTGCGGGCGTTGGTCGTCGCTACGAAGATGGTGTCATCGCCGGAGATGGTACCCACGACCTCCGGCCAGTCGGCCTTGTCGATCGCGACCGCGACACTCTGCGCGGCACCGATGGTAGTGCGGACGATGGTGAGGGACGGTCCGGCGGCGCGCAGCGCGCGTACGAACTGCGCGAGTGCCCCGAAGTCGCCGTTGGCGCGCGAGATCTCGTCCGGTGGCAGCAAATATCGTCCCGCTGCCTTCAGCACTCCGAGCTCGCGTAGATCGCGGCTCACGGACGATTGCGTGACCACGAAGCCGTCACGTCGCAGCAGCTGCGCGAGGTCGCTCTGGCGCTGCACGACACCGCTGCGCAGCAGCCGCAGGATAGCGTTACGACGATCGAGCTGCTGGCGATCGGTCAGCACGACGGGGCGGGCGCTACCGGCGGTGCCGCGTGCGGCCGCCGCGCGCCGCTCGGGGATGACGATCGGATCTGCCTGTGCATAAACATGCGCGAGTTTGCATAAAAATGCACGCACTTACAAGCCATGGCGTGCTCGAGCCGCGCGGCGCGTTGCCACGGCGGCCGGCG
>JASHTF010000401.1 GCA_030040715.1 Gammaproteobacteria bacterium
CGCCGCTCGCGTACAGCTCGCGCTGCGCGCGGCGATGTTCGAGCAGGCTCATGATAGTGGCGAGCTTGATGCAGCCGTCGTGCCAGTGGCACAGCCGCCGCCGCATGCAGCCGGCGCGATCGGCGGCGAGCTCCTGGGTCAGCTGCGAGAGCATCCGCCCCCGCAGCGCGTAGTCGACCGGCCGCCGATTGTCCGGATCCACCATGGACAGGTCCCACAGCTCGGCGCCGTTATAGAGGTCCGGCACTCCGGGGGCCGTCAGCGCAATCACGCTCTGGGCCACACTGTTGTGGACCCCGCACTCGGCCACCCGCCGCACGAGCGGCAGGAAAGCCGACAGGAACGGACCCGAGCGGTTACCGGTCAGCGCCGCATCGACCAGGCCAATCACCGACTGCTCGTAATCGGCGTCCGGAAAGGCCCAATTGGTGTGCAGACGCGCTTCGCGCACGGATTTGATCATGACAGCACGCATGCGCTCGGCGTAGGCGGCGAGCGGGGCCGTATCGCCACCGTTGACCGCCAGACATTCGCAGGGCCAGCTGCAGAGTAGCAGCTGATAAAGCAGGTACTCGGTGTTGCGATCCGGGCGCTCGAGTGCCTCGGTCTGCTCGGGTCCGCGCAGGATGCGGCTCCAGACCGGCAGCTGCTGCGCCCACTCGGCGGCAAACTCCGACAGCGCCGCCAGCCGTGCGCGCGCGTCGGCGCCACGCTTGGTGTCGTGCGTGGAGAGGGTCAGCATCGCGTGCGGCCAGTGCTGCGCGCGCTGCTGATTAGCGCGATGAAAGGCACCGATCGTGCTGCCGAAGCGCTCGGGATCGCCGCCCACCTCGTTGAGCGCGACGAAGCGGTTGTAGCGGTAGAACGCAGTATCCTCGAGCGCTTTGGCGACCACCGGACCGCTGTACTGCTGGAGCCGCATCACGCAGCGCAGCAGCGCCTGGCGCGAGAAGCCGCTGCGCGGTCGGTCGACGAGCCGGCCGCTGAGCACGCGCTCGAGAAAGTCGAATACGCTCGGGTCAATCTCGGTTTCGTTACGGCGCGCGGCCGACAGTGCCCAGCTCAGGTCGCGTTGATCAGCGCCGTCGAGCGTGCCGTGACCGTCCATGTAGGTGCGATAAACGGGGAAGCAGGCAATCAACTCCTTGAGCGCGCGGCGCAGCAGGTTCTGCGTGAAGTCCTCGGTGCGCGGGTTCTGGCGCGCGAGCCGCGCCATGTCGCGCGCGCGCATGTTGAGCTCGCTCGCCAGCTCGTTCTCCATGATGTGCAGCTTGCTCAAGCGCACGATGTCGGCGAAGGCGCGGCGCTCGCCGGTGAAGTCTCCGTAGGTCGCGCCGAAGGCGCGCGCGCTGCTCTGATCGACCAGTATGGACAGCACCTGATTGAGAAAGTCGTAGCCCGTGGTGCCATCGATCGGCCAGTCCTCGCGCAGCGTCTCGTGCGGCGACAGGATCTTCTCGACCACGAGATAGAAGTGCTCGCCGGGATGGCGTGCGCTCACTCGCCGCTGCAGCCGGCGCAGGTATGCCTTCGGGTCCCCGAGCCCGTCGACGTGATCGATGCGCAGGCCGTCGAGCGTGCCGTCCTTCACCAGCGCGAGCACGCGCCGATGCGCATGATCGAACACCTCCGGCAGCTCCATCTGCAAGCCGGCGAGCTCGTTGATGTTGAAGAAGCGCCGATAGTTGATGTCGTCGGCAGCGACGCGAAAATGGGCGACCCGCCAGTGCTGCTGCTGGATCAGATGGTGTAGAGCCTGCCAGCTGTCAGCCTCTCCAGGTCGTCCGTGAAAGCGCGCCAGCGCCCGCTGCAGCGCCTGGCGCACGTCCTCGCCGGCACTTGCCGCGGCTGCCAGTTGTACCTTGAGCTCGATGGCACGCTGCGGCATCTGTCCGCGCCAGTTCGGCAGCCAGGCGAAGGCATCTGCGAGCTGCTCGAGCTTGAGATCGCCGTCGGCGAGGATCTGGCCGTAATGCGGCGGCCAGATGGGAAGCTTGTGGGTGTCATAGGCCCAGACCGCGAAGCTGCCCTGCTCGGGGTCGAACTTCAGCTGCAATACGCCGCGCTCGAGCTCGATGCCGTATTGATCGGCGAGCAACGGTACCAGGAGCTTATCGTGCAGATAACGCCGCTCCGGATCCCACTCGATATCGAACCAGCCGGCGTGCGCGGCGTCCGGCCCCCATTCCAGCACCTCGAGCCAGAGGGGATTATCGGCGCCGAAAACCCCCATGTGATTCGGCACGAAATCGAGCAGCTGGCGCAGCCCGTGCGCCCGTAAGGTGGCGGCGAAGTCGTGAAACGCCGTCTCGTCACCGAGCTCGGGATTAATCTCGCCGTGATTGACGATATCGTAACCGTGCCGGCTCCCGGGTCGGGCCTTGAGATAGGACGAGAGATAGACGTGGCTGATGCCGAGGGCTTGCAGGTACGGCGCGATATGCGCCGCGGCCTCGAAGCCAAAGTCCTTGTGCAGCTGCAGTCGGTAGGTCGCGCGCGGGATCATGGCGCCCGCCGCCTGAGCGCAGGATCCTGCGGGCCGTTGCCCGCGAAGCTCGGGGCCGGCGCAGTCGCAAGCTGGCAGCGCACACTCCAGG
Source organism: Gammaproteobacteria bacterium (assembly GCA_030040715.1). Lineage (GTDB taxonomy): Bacteria > Pseudomonadota > Gammaproteobacteria > Steroidobacterales > Steroidobacteraceae > FEN-1191. The sequence goes on from JASHTF010000401.1 coordinate 2,598, forward strand.
GTCCGAGGGTGCCGCGCTGCTGCCTGTGACCCTGCTGCCACAGCAGCCGCCCCGGAGCGTCGGGAAAGCCGGCGCTCGCTTCGGCCCGCAGGTTGACCGCGAGCGTGAGCTCGCTGCCGGCGCGCGCGCGCCAGCGCAGCAACAGCGCTCCGGGCGCGATGACCTGATAGTCGCCCGCGGCCGCAAGCTGCCTCAGCAGCGGCACGATGTGCCGCCGACGCACCGCGAGCAGATCCCGATACCAGCGCAACGCGCGAGCGGGGGCGGCCTCGGCGAGCCGCTCCCAGTCGAGCTTGCTGTCGAGAAAGGTGCGCTCGGCCTGAGGATCGGGGATGCGCGCACGCGTGGCCGCGTCGCGGAAGGCCGCGAAGCGCGCGAATTCCTGCCGCCGCCCGTCGTATACCGCGGCCGCAAACTCTGCTCCGAAATCACAGAAGAACAGAAACGGCCGCTCGCTTTGCCACTCTTCTCCCATGAACAGCATCGGCACCTGGGGCAGCAGCAGATACAGCGCCGTGACCGCGCGCAGCGCCGCCGGAGCCGCGAGCGTGCTGAGGCGCTCGCCGAACGCGCGGTTGCCGACCTGGTCATGATTCTGGATGAAGGCGACGAATGCGCACGGCGGCAGCTGCGTACTGCACTCGCCGCGTGGGCTGCCTCGATAGGGCATGAGCTCGCCCTGAAAGGCAAATCCCTGGGCGAGCGCGCGACCGAGCCTGTCGGTGTCGCCGCGGTAGTCCGCGTAGTACCCCTCGGACTCGGCGCTGGCGCTGACGTGCAGCACATGATGCACGTCGTCGTTCCATTGCGCGTCGTAGAGCGTCGGTCGCGCGTCGGCCGCGCGCACCAGCCAACGGCTCTCGTTGTGCTCGTTCTCGAGCACCAGATGTACGCGCCGTGCCAACGTCTCGGCGCGCACTCGCTGGGCCAGCTCCTGGAGGATGTGCACCGGGCCGTCATCGGCGATCGCGTGCACGGCGTCGAGCCGCAGACCATCGAAGTGAAACTCGCGCAGCCAGTAGAGGGCGTTATGGATGAAGAATTCGCGCACCGTCGCCGAGCCGTCGGCGTCGAAGTTGATCGCCGCGCCCCACGGGGTCTGGTGGCGCGGATGGAAGAACTGCGGTGCATACAGCGACAGATAATTGCCCTCGGGACCGAAGTGGTTGTAGACCACATCGATCAGCACCATCAGTCCCGCGGCGTGAGCCGCATCGACCAGCGCCTTGAGGTCCTCGGGACGCCCATAGCTCGAATCGGTTGCGAACGGCAGCACCCCGTCGTAGCCCCAGTTGCGACGGCCGGGGAAATCTGCGAGCGGCATCAGCTCGAGCGCCGTGATCCCGAGTCGAGCCAGATAGTCCAGCCGTTCCATGGCGGCGCGGAAGGTGCCCTCGGGAGTGAAGGTGCCGACATGCAGCTCGTACAGCACGGCCTCGTTCCAGGGCCGGCCCCGCCAAGTCTGATCGTGCCAGCCGTAGCTCAGCGGATCGATGACTTCGCTCGGGCCGTGCACATCCAGGGGCTGAAAGCGCGTCGCGGGATCGGGCACGGCCGTCCCGTCGGGCAGCAGGTAGCGATAGCGGACCCCTGAAGCCATGCCGCGCGCGAAGTGCTCGTGCCAGCCGTCGGACTGCGGCTGCAGCCTCACCGTTTCGACGCCGTGATCACGCTCGAGCTGCAGGCCGAGCTGCGCGTGGCGCGGCGCCCAGAGGCGAAAACGCACCCCTTCCGGCCCCGGCTCGGCACCGAAGGGCATGCGGTGCAGGTCCGTGCTGCCGGCCGCGGCGTGCTCGGGCGCGGCGTGCTCAGCCGCGGGTTGCTCCGGCACGGGTGCGACGTACGGTGGGCGCTGGATGGTGGACTGCGCGATCGTATCCCGCTGCTAGTTGTTCCGAGCTCGGGTCGCTCGGGCAATGGGAATGGCAACGGCGGTGGCAGTGCGCCCCAGGGCGGCAGCGTTTTCAGTGCAGTCCGGAAAATTTTTCAACTGCTCGAGGATGCGCTGCAGCTCGCGCTCGACGGTGATGCGAATGCCCCCGGGACGGCGCATCGCCCGCTGAATTTCGCCTTGGCGCTGCAGCAGCCGCTGCAAATCGGACTGAGCCTCCATCGCCACACCTCCGCGCGTGCTTGACTGCCTGAGTGGCCAACTGAGGTCTCTGCAAGAATCGGACCGCCCGCGCCGTGGGCCCGCTGCCGCCACTGCGCCAATGGGGTTATCATCGAAGGCTGCGAGCCGATAGCCGCCCGCGAAACGATGGCCCAGGGAGTACCGCCATGCTGGACCCCGCTATGTTGGACGCTAACGAAATGGACACCGCCGCGATCGGCGCCACCGCGCCCGCCGCTCCCAGCGAAGCGTCGAGCCCGAATGCTGCGCGGCTCACACGTCGCCGCTTCGTGCACGGCGCCCTGGCCCTGGGCGGCGGGCTCGCGCTGTCGGTCAAGCTGCCGGTGCAGGCGGCTGCCGCGCCGGGCGCGGCGCTGGCGGTACGGCCGCCGTCGGCATTCCTGCACATCGGTGAGGACAACCTCATCACGCTCACGACGCCGGCCGAGGAGATGGGGCAGGGCGGGCACACCTCGGTGGCCATGATCATCATGGAGGAGCTCGGGGGTGACTGGCAGCAGCTGCGCGTCCAGAATGCGCCCGCGGCGGCCGTCTACAACAACCCCATGTTCGGTCAGCAATCGACCGTAGGCAGTTTCACCGTACGCGGCTGGTATCAGGAGGCGCGCCGCATCGGTGCGGCCGCACGCGCCATGCTGCTGCAGGCCGCCGCGGCCAAGTGGCGGGTACCGGCGAGTGAGTGCTCGGCAGCCCACAGCCTCATCACGCATGCCGCGAGCGGACGCACCTGCACCTTTGGCAGCGTCGCCGAGCGCGCCGCGCGTCTACCGGTGCCGCAGCAGCCGGTGTTGAAGCCGGCCGCGAGCTTTACGTTGATCGGAACCTCACCACCGCGCGTCGATGTGCCCGACAAAGTCGATGGCAGCGCCCGTTATGGGATCGACGTGCGGCTGCCCGGCATGCTGTATGCGGCGATCCGGCAATGTCCGACCTTCGGCGGCCGGGTGCGCTCGATCGACGACAGCGGCGCCCGGGACATTCCCGGCTATCACAGCACCGTCACGCTACCCGACGCGGTCATCGTGGTCGCGAGCTCCTACTGGCGGGCGCGCAAGGCACTCGATCAGCTCAGGATCGACTACGATCTCGGGCCGCTCGCGACGCTCGACAGCGCCCGCGTGTCGCAGAAGCTGCGCGAAGGGGTGCAGCAGGGTGGGGCTTCGACCCGCGACGATGGCGATGCGGCCGCGGCGCTGGCCTCCGCGGCCTCAACGCTCGAGGCGGTGTACGAGGTGCCGTATCTGGCGCACGCCTGCATGGAACCGATGAACTGCACCGCACGGCTCGACGCGCAGGGGGGCGAGGTGTGGTGCAGCACGCAGGCGCCGCAGGCGGCGCAGAAGGCCGCGGCAGCCGCATTCGGGATCGCGCCCGAGCGCGTGCAGGTTCACTCGATGTACGTGGGCGGTGGCTTCGGCCGGCGCGGTGAGGCCGATTTTGCGGCGCAGGCCGCGGCAGCTGCCCGGGCTGTCGGTCAGCCGGTGAAGCTCATCTGGACTCGCGAAGAGGACATCCAGCACGACTTCTACCGCCCGGCCCAAGCGATCCGCTTTCGCGCCGGCATCGATCGCGACGGCCATTTGACGGCGCTCGATTGCGCCGTCGCTACCTCCTCGACCCCGGGATTTGCCCGCGGCGCGACTTTCTACACGGAAGGCATCTTCGATGCGAACTACTCGGTCCCAAACTTTCACGTCACGGGCGTCGACAAGGATCTCGGCGTGCGCTTCGGCTTCTGGCGGTCGGTGAACTCCTCCCACAACCCGTTCATGCTGGAGAGCTTCCTCGACGAGGTCGCGCATCACGTCGGGCAGGATCCGTACCGCTTGCGCCGTGCGCTGTTGCAGCACGAGCGCGGACGACGCCAGCTCGCGCTGTTGGACCTGCTGGCCGAGAAGGCCGGCTGGGACCATCCGGCGCCGGGACATCACTTCGGCATCGCCTCACTCGAGGGCTTCGGCAGCTACGCCGGCTCGGTGGTCGAGGTCACGGCCGAGGACCGGCACATCACGGTCCATCGCGTGCTGATGGCGATCGATTGCGGCGTGACGGTGCATCCGGACAATACTCGGGCGCAGCTCGAGGGTGGCATGGTCTATGGTCTGAGCGCCGCGCTGCGTGGGGAGATCACGCTCGAGC
>JASHTF010000402.1 GCA_030040715.1 Gammaproteobacteria bacterium
GAGGAGCAGCATCTGATCGCGCGCCTGGTGGGATCTCATCGGCGCAAACTGATGCTCGATCGCGTGGAGGATCTGATCCCGCCCTGGGATCGGCTGGCGGTCTATCTGATGGTGCTGCTGCGCCTGGCGGTGCTGCTGCATCGTGGACGGCAGGCGACGGCGCTGCCGCAGATCGAGCTGGCGGCGCGCGGCGGGACACTGGAGATGCGCTTTGCGGCGCGCTGGCTGCGCGACCACCCGCTCACGGCGGCCGATCTGCAGCTCGAGATCGGCTATCTGCGTCCTCACGGCATCCGCTTGCGGGTGTTCTCGCGCTCGCAGCGCGGCGGCTGATCCAGCGCATCAGGCCTCGACGGTCGGCACTCCCGCGTAGCGCTCCAGCAGCCGCTCCTGGGCATCACAGCTTTTCCGGCCGCGCGTGTTGTGCAGCCGTCGATACGAGCCGTCCGCCAGCAGCTCCCAGGCGTTGGTGTTGTCGTTCAGATAGGTCTCGAGATCCTCCAGGATGCGCTCGCGCTGCTGCGCGTCGAACACCGGGAAGGCGAGCTCGACCCGTCGGAAGAAGTTGCGCTCCATCCAGTCGGCACTCGATAAATAAAGCTCGCTCTGCCCGGCGTTCGCAAACCAATATACCCGCGAGTGCTCGAGGAAGCGGCCGACGATCGAGCGCACGGTGATGTTGTCGGACAGTCCCGGGACGCCCGGGCGCAGTGAGCAGATCCCGCGCACGATCAAGTCGATACGCACCCCGGCGCGCGCGGCGCGATACAGGGTCTCGATGGTCTGCGGGTCGACCAGCGCGTTGAGCTTGGCGATGATGCGCGCGGGCTTGCCGGCGAGTGCGTGCTCGCGCTCGCGCTCGATCAGCTGCTGCACGGCTTCGTGCAGATGAAACGGCGACTGCAGCAGGCAGCGCAGCTCCGGCGTGCGCGTGAGGCTGGTGAGCTGCAGGAAGATCTCGTGCACGTCGTTGCCGATATCTTCGTTGCAGGTGAACAGGCCGTAGTCGGTGTAGGTGCGCGCGGTGCGCGGGTGATAGTTGCCGGTGCCGAGGTGGCAGTAGCGTCGCAGTCCATCGGGCTCGCGCCGCACGACCAGCGTCATCTTGGCGTGGGTCTTGTAGCCGACCACGCCGTACATCACGTGCGCTCCGGCCTCCTGCAGCGAATTGGACAGCTCGATGTTGGCTTCCTCATCGAAGCGTGCGCGCAGCTCGATGATGACGGTCACGTCCTTGTCGGCCAGCGCCGCGGCGACCAGTGCATCGACGATCGCCGAATGCTCGCCGGTGCGATACAGCGTCTGTTTGATCGCCAGTACCCCCGGGTCATCGGCCGCCTGCCGCAGCAGATCCATCACCGGTCCGAAGCTGCGGTACGGATGGTGCAACAGCACGTCGCGCTGGCGAATCACCGCAAACAGGTCGGTCGCGCCCACCAGCCGCGCGGGCAGACCGGGGGTGAAGGGCGGGTATTTGAGGTCGGCACGCTGCGCCAGGTCGTACACCATGGAGAAGCGATTCAGATTGACCGGCCCGGGAACGTGATAGCAGTCGATCGGCTTGAGCGCGAAGCGCTCCAGCAGGAACTCGACCATGTCGAGTGGACAGTTCGCCGCCACTTCCAGACGCACCGCGGCGCCGTAGCGGCGCTGGGCCAGCTCGCCCTCGAGTGCCCGGCGCAGGTCATCCACTTCCTCGTCATCGACGAACAGGTCGCTGTTGCGGGTAACCCGGAATTGATAGCAGCCGAGCACCTGCACGCCCTTGAACAGCCGCGGCACGAACGTCTCGACGATCGCCGACAGCGCGACGAAGCGGCGGCGGCCGCCCCCGTCCGGCAGCGACACGATACGCGGCAGCGATCGCGGCGCCTGCACGACGGCGTGGTCGCTGTCGCGCCCGTAGGCATCCTTGCCCGACAGCCGCACGATGAAGTTGAGGCTCTTGTTCTGGATGCGCGGGAACGGACGCGCCGGATCGAGCCCGAGCGGACTGAGCACCGGCTCGACCTCGGCGGCAAAGTGATGCTCGACCCATTGGCGCGTGGGCTCATCCCAATCAGCCGCATCGAGCACCTCGATGCCGGCCTCCGCCAGACTCGGCAGCAATACGTCGTTGAGGCAGGTGTACTGATCATTCACCAGCCGCGTCGCGTGCTCATGGATCGCCTCCAGCTGCTCGGCGATTGCCAGGCCGTCGGATCCGGCCTGCGTGCCGCCGAGCTCCAGCAGCTGCTTCAGTCCCGCGACACGAATCTCGAAGAACTCGTCCAGGTTGCTCGAGGAGATACATAGAAACCGCAGCCGCTCGAGCAGCGGGACGCGCTGATCCAGTGCCTGAGCGAGCACCCGTCGGTTGAACTCGAGCGACGAGAGCTCGCGATTGATGAAGTTCTGCGGTGAACTGAGCGACGGCTGATCCATGTGGGTATGACTCTATGCGGGGGTCATTCTAGCGCCGCAAGGCGCGATTACCGTGACGCCGGTCGGTCACGCGAGTCGCCCGCGATAGATCGCTCCCAGCGGTACCGGGTGCCGCGCTCCGGTCACGCTCGGCAGATTGCCGGGCAGGCCGAGCAGACAGCAATGCGCGAGCCACGCGAACCCGGCCGATTCCACGTGCTCGGGTGCGATGCCGTAACGGGCGGTGGTGTGCAGCCGCGAAGCAGGCAGGGAACGCCCGAGCCGGGCCATGAGGTCGGCATTGAAGGCGCCGCCGCCGCAGATCAGCACTTCCCGCGGCGGGCTCTCGGCGGCTACTCGCAGCCCGTCGGTAATGGTGCGCGCCGTGAGCTCGCAGAGCGTGGCCTGCACGTCCACGGGCGCGATCGGGCTTGCTCCCAGCGCCTCGTCGAGCCAGGCGTCGGTGAAGGTCTCGCGCCCGGTGCTCTTCGGCGGCCGGCGCTCAAAATAGGGGTGGCGCAACAAAAGCGCCAGCAGCGCCTCGTCCACCGTGCCGCTCGCACCCCACCGGCCGCCGGCGTCGTGCGGCTGGCGCAAGTGCCGTCGCGCCCAGGCGTCGAGCCAGCAATTGCCGGGACCGGTATCGAAACCGAGCACGCTGCCATCGGCGCGCAGTAGCGTCAGGTTGGCGATGCCGCCGATGTTGATCACGGCCCGCAGCTCGCCGGCCGCGCCGAAGGCCGCGGCGTGAAACGCCGGCATCAGGGGCGCCCCTTCCCCGCCGGCCGCCACGTCACGGCGGCGAAAGTCGGCGACGACGTCGATACCCAGCCGCTCGGCAATGACGTTCGGGTCCCCGACCTGCAGCGTGAACGGCTCGGGTCCGCGCGGCACGTGCAGCAGCGTCTGGCCATGACTGCCGATCGCCCGGATCGCGCTCGCGGGCAGCGCTGCCTGCTGCAGCAGCTCGTGCGCGGCCTGCGCGAAGTATCCTCCGACGGCGATATCGAGGCGCCCCAGCTCCTCGAGTCCGATGTGCGCGGGATGCTCGGCTGCGTGGCGCAGCCGCTGCTGCAGGGCCTGTGGCCAGTCGCGCGCCAACGCGGTGCGCAACTGCATGCGCTGCGGCGCTTGCTCCGAGGTGCGCTGCGGCTCGATCTCGAGCAGGGCCGCATCGATGCCGTCCATGCTCGTGCCGGACATGAGTCCGATGTACAGGCTCATCGCGGGCCTCGCCGGATGCGCGCGAGGGGCGGGGGTCGGCGGGCCGGGCAGACCGGCCGTGAAGCGTGCTGCTCAGGCATGCCGCGCAGCATAGCGCAGCGTTTCCGGTCGAGGTCCTGTTACAGTTCGTAGCCTGCTGCACACGCGCCCGGTCAACGCTGCATGAGCACCACCGATCACACCATAGCGGAACAGATGCTCGAGCTCGGGCGCGGCGCGTCGGACCTGCTGCTGCCGGCCGAGCTCGAGAGGAAGCTGACCCGTGGCAAGCCTTTGAAGGTGAAGGCGGGATTCGATCCCACGGCGCCCGATCTGCACCTCGGGCACACGGTACTGATCAACAAGCTACGGCAGTTTCAACAGTTCGGGCACGAAGTGATCTTCCTGATCGGCGACTTTACCGGCCTCATCGGGGATCCGACCGGCCGCAACGCCACCCGCCCGCGCCTGACCCCTGAGGAAGTGCAGGCGAACGCCCAGACCTACCGGGAGCAGATCTTTCGCATCCTCGATCCCGAGCGCACCCGCGTGGACTTCAATTCGCGCTGGTTCGGTCCTATGGCCGCCTCGGGACTGATCGAGATCGCCGCCCGCTACACGGTAGCGCGCATGCTCGAGCGCGAGGACTTCAGCAAGCGCTACAAGAGCGGTCAGCCGATCGCCGTGCACGAATTCCTTTATCCGCTGGTGCAGGGCTACGACTCGGTCGCGCTGAAGGCCGACGTCGAGCTCGGCGGCACCGATCAGAAGTTCAATCTACTCGTCGGACGCGCGCTCCAGGAGCACTACGGGCAGGAGCCGCAGGTGGTGCTGACCACGCCGCTGCTGGAGGGGTTGGACGGCGTCAACAAGATGTCGAAATCGCTCGGCAACTACATCGCCATCAACGACGCGCCCGACGAGATGTTCGGCAAGCTCATGTCGATCTCGGATGCGCTCATGTGGCGCTACTTCGAGCTGCTCAGCTTCCGACCGCTGCGCGAGATCGAGGCGCTGCGCCGCGAAGTCGAAGGCGGGCGTAACCCCCGCGACGTCAAGTTCGAGCTGGCGCGTGAGATCGTGGCGCGCTTTCATGACGCCGTCACCGCCGAGAGCGCCCAAGCGCGCTTCGCGGCGCGTTTCTCGCGCAAGGAGGTGCCGGCCGACCTGCCGCTGACGCCGTTGACCGCAAGCGGCGAGCGACTCGGCCTGATCGCGGCGCTGGTGGCGACCGGCCTTGCGGCCAGCGGCACCGAGGCGCGCCGCAAGATCGCGGAGGGAGCGGTGCGCATCGACGGGGAGAAGGCCGCCGATGCTGCGGTGCAGCTAGAGTGCGGTGTCCTCTACCTGCTGCAGCTTGGGCCGCGGCGCATGGCGCGCGTCAAGGTCGAGCACGCTCCTCCTGAGGCGCAAAAGCCCTAGCCCGGAACCCGCCGCCCCGTGAGCCGGCGTTGAGCGGGCCGCCGCAGGGGGCCCCGGCCGCGCCGTTCCCGGGGTCCGGCGGCTTAGGTCCGCGTCGTTGACAGCCCGCGTTCCGCCCCTATAATGCGCGCCTCTTTGACCCGACCGCGGCCACGAAAATAAGGGCAGCGGAGGGGCAAATGGCGTTGACTTAATATTGACGAGAAGGGCCACGGGGCTATACTTCTCGGTTCCTCCTGCGACCTAATGTTGCGGGATTGTTGCGGCGCATTGTCGCCGCACCGCTCTTTAAAAATCTGGCAGATAATTTGTGTGGGGACTCGCGTCGATACGTCCTTTGGATGCCATTGACCGAGTGACCA
>JASHTF010000403.1 GCA_030040715.1 Gammaproteobacteria bacterium
GGAGCTCTACGAGAAGATCGGTCTGGGCGAGCGCCTCGCTCCGCTCACCGCGCGGCGGCTACTGCCGATCGAGCATCCCGAGCAGGAGCCGGGTGCCTCCCCACCGCTCGCGGTCGCCGGGACGGAGGGTCTGCTGGTCAGCTGCGCGCACTGCTGCTATCCGTTGCCACACGACCCCATCTTGGCCTTCCTCAGCACCGGTCGCGGCATCGTGATCCATCGCGACGTCTGCGGTAACGTCGAGGACTACCGCAAGCGTCCGGAAAAGTGGCTGCCGATCAGCTGGCAGCACAAGATCGCGCGGCTGTTCCTCAGTGAGATCCGTATCGAGACCGTGAATCGCATGGGCGTGCTCGCGGCCGTGTCGGCCGCGATCGCCAACACTCAGACCGACGTCAATCACGTGTCCATCGAGCAGCGCGACGCCGAGACCCCGGTGCTGGTATTCGTGCTGGAAGTGTCCGACCGCAAACACCTGGCGCGCGTCATGCGCACGGTGCGGCGCATGCCCGATGTGCTGCGTGTGGTCCGGACCATCGCGGGCAACCGCCAGCACCCGCAGCGCGACGAGGACAGCAGCGTCGCGGAGGGCGACAGCGCGGAGGACGTCGACGTCGCCAATGAGGTCGAGGGCAGCGGTGGCGTCGACGCCGCCTGACGCCGAGCGCGGTTGTGACTGCCGAGCAACATCGAGCCAGCCAGTTAGTCAAACACGGACAGGTCATCATGCAGCGACAGATAGTGCAGACCCGGCAGGCCCCGCAAGCGATCGGGCCCTATTCCCAGGCGGTGCGCGTCGGCGACACCGTGTATCTCTCCGGGCAGATCGCCCTCGATCCGGCGACCGGCGAGCTGGTGCGCGGAGAAATCGAGGTCGAAGTGCGCCGCGTACTGGACAACCTCGGGGCCGTCGCAGCGGCGGCGGGAGGTTCGCTTGATCATGCCGTCAAGCTGACGGTGTTTCTGACCGATCTGACGCAGTTCGGAAAAGTCAACGAGATCATGCAGCAATACTTTCGTGCGCCGTATCCGGCGCGTGCCACCATCGGTGTGGCGGCGCTGCCCCGCGGGGCGCGGGTCGAGATGGAGTGCGTTCTGAGCCTGGCGTGAATCGCCCGCTACGGCGGCCTGCCGAGACTGCTGCAGTCCGCAGGCGCATCGCTCAGGCAGCGCGGGCGCGGGCAACGGGAAAGGCGCTGGCCGCGACGGCACCACCCGCCCCGGCAGCCGCACCACGCGCCCCGACACCCGCACCAGCCGCAGGAGCGCCAGCAGCACTGACATCGTCAGCAGCGTCGGAGCTGGCCGCGGCACGCCACGCCCAGCAGCTCGAGGAAGCGCTGTTCATGCTGCCACTGCGCTACGAAGATCGCACCCGCGTGGCATCGATCGGGACGCTACAGGCGGGCATGCGCGCCGTCGTCGAGGGAGAGATTCTGCTCGCCGAGATCGTATTTCGGGGCCGACGGCAGCTGCTGGTGCGCATGGCCGACGGCACCGGGACGCTCACGCTGCGATTCTTTTATTTCTCGCAGTCGCAACGCGAGGGACTGGCGCGGGGAACGCTGCTGCGCTGTTACGGTGAGGCGCGCCGCGGGCCGGCGGGGCTGGAGTTCGTGCACCCGGAATATCGCCGCGTGCCCGCGCTCGGTGAGCCTCTGGCCCAGACGCTCACTCCGATCTATCCCTCGAGCTGCGGACAGGCACAGGGGCGTTGGCGCCTGGTGGTGGACCGCGCGCTCAGGAGTCTCGAGAAGCAGGCACTGGCAGAGCTCCTGCCCGAGAGTCTGCTCGCGCGCCTGCAGCTGCCGACGCTCGCCGATGCGCTGCGCTTCGTGCATCGTCCGCCGGTCGGCACCGAGCTCGCGTCTCTCAGCGCCGGACGCCATCCCGCACAGCGACGCCTCGCGTTCGAGGAACTGCTGGCTCATCACCTCACGCTGCGACTGCTGCGGGCACGTTCGCGCAACGAGCCTGCCATGGCGTTGCCCGACGCCGCGGGCCTGGAGGGGCGACTGCTGGCCGCGCTGCCCTTCACCCTCACGGGGGCGCAGCGGCGCGCCCGCCTCGACGTCGTCCGCGATCTGGCGCAGGCGACACCGATGGCGCGTCTGATACAGGGAGACGTCGGCTGCGGCAAGACGGTGATCGCCGCGGCCGCGGCCGCGCGCGCGATCGGCAGCGGTGTGCAGGTTGCGCTCATGGCGCCGACCGAGCTGCTGGCGCAGCAGCATGCGCAGGTGCTGTCGCGGTGGTTTGAGCCGCTCGGCGTGAGCGTGCATCTGCTGGTCGGCGCGCAATCGGCGCACGCCCGGCGGGCGGCACTGGCGGCGGCGGCCGATGGCAGCGCGCCGCTGAGCGTCGGCACGCACGCGCTGTTTCAGGCCCAGGTGCGCTTCAAACAGCTCGGCCTGGTGATCATCGATGAGCAGCATCGCTTCGGCGTGCAGCAGCGGTTGCAGCTCACCGCCAAGGGGCAGACGGCCCTGCTTCCCCACCAGCTGATCATGAGTGCGACCCCGATACCACGCACACTCGCCATGACGCTGTACGCGGACCTCGACGTGTCGATCATCGACGAGCTGCCTCCCACCCGTAAACCCGTGCGCACGGTGGTGGTGACGGCGGAAAAGCGCGCCGAGATCGTCGAGCGCATCGATCAGGCCTGCCGCGCCGGTCGGCAGGCCTATTGGGTGTGTCCGCTGATCGAGGAATCCGAGGAGCTCGACTGCCAGGCCGCGGAGGAAACGGCCCTGGCACTCGTCGAGGCGCTGCCGGCGCTGCGGGTCGAGCTGTTGCACGGGCGTATGGCACCAAAGCGCAAGCAGGAGATCATGCGGCGCTTTGCCGCGGGCGAGATCCAGCTGCTGGTCACCACCACGGTGATCGAGGTGGGCGTCGATGTACCCAATGCGAGCCTCATGATGATCGAGAACGCCGAGCGACTGGGCCTGGCGCAGCTGCACCAGCTGCGCGGCCGCGTGGGCCGCGGTCCCCAGGAGAGCAGCTGCGTGCTGCTGTACCGCGCGCCCCTATCCGAGATGGCGCGCCAGCGTCTGGCGGCCTTGCGTGCGACCAACGACGGCTTCGAGATCGCGCGCCGCGACCTGGAGCTGCGCGGACCGGGAGAGATCCTCGGCCCGCGCCAGACCGGCCTGGCGCAGCTGCGGGTAGCCGATCTGGCGCGAGATGCGGATCTGCTCGATCAGGTGCGCGCTACCGCGGGGCAGCTGCTCGCCGCCGCGCCCGAGCGGGTGCTGGCGCTGCAGCGCCGTTGGATCGGAGAGGCCGGGCAGTATGGACGCATCGGCTGAGCGTCCGCGGCCCCCCCTCGCGTCTGCTACGCCCGCGACGCCGGCGCCAAGGCAACCGGTGACGGCGTCACTCGAGCTCGCGCCGGCACCGCCGCGGCGGCGGCTGGGCGTGTGGCTCGAGCGGCGGCTGCGCAATCTGGCGCTGCTGATGCGACTCGACCGTCCGATCGGCATCTGGCTGCTGCTCTGGCCGACGCTGTGGGCGCTGTGGATCGCGGCCGCAGGCCATCCGCAGCGCCGGCTGCTCGCGATCTTCCTGGCCGGAACCGTGCTGATGCGCAGCGCCGGCTGCATCATCAACGATGTCACGGATCGCAACATTGACCCGCACGTCAAGCGCACGCGCACCCGCCCGCTCGCCTTCCGGGTGGTGTCACCGAACGAGGCGCTGACGCTGTTCGTGCTACTGCTCCTGGGCGCACTCGCTCTGGTGCTGCAGCTGAATTTGCTGACCGTCGAGCTCGCGCTGGTCGGCGCGCTGCTCACACTGTCCTATCCACTGATGAAGCGCTTCTTTCCGCTGCCGCAGCTGTACCTCGGACTGTGCTTCGGCTGGGCCGTGCCGATGGCGTTTGCGGCGACGCTCGGGAGCGTGCCGCGGCTGGGGTGGCTGATGCTGGTCGCCGCCGTGCTTTGGGCCGGCGTCTACGACACCATGTACGCCATGGTGGACCGCGACGATGACCTGAGGATCGGCGTCAAGTCGAGCGCGATTCTGTTCGGCGATCTGGACCGGCTCCTGATCGCCGTCATGCAGCTCATGGTGCTGTACACGCTGCTGCTCGTCGGCCGCGATCTGCACTTTGGCGCCGGCTATCGCGCGGGCTTGATCGCCGGAGCGTGCCTGTTCCTGTGGCAGCAGTGGCTGATCCGGGGACGCGAGCGTGATGCCTGCCTGCACGCGTTCGAGAACAACAACTACTTCGGCCTGGCGGTGTTCGCCGGTCTCCTGCTCGAATACACCAGCCGCTGAAGTCGCGCTCAGGACTGCTCAAGTTGCAAGCGACTGTCGACTCAAAGCCAAGCGTCCGGTTGACGACCGGCCGAGCGGTGCCCCATGAGCGATGAGCCGCGGGCGCCCGCGAGCGCCGCGAGCACGTGCGCCGCCTCGCCGAAAGCGCTCGGAGGCATGGCAAATCTGCCCCCACCATGAGCACCCCGCAGCGCGAGCACTACCGGCTTGATCGGCGTGCATTGGCCCGGGCGCTTGGGCGAGCGGCGTCCGGCCACGAGGCGGCGGCGTGGCTGCAGCGGCGGACGCGCGCGGAGCTGCTGCAGCGGCTGCAATGGTTCGAGCTCGAGCCGCAATGCGTGCTCGACCTGGGCGCGGGCACCTGCCAGGGAGCGCTCGAGTTGGTCCGCCGCTACCCGGCGGCACGGGTGCTGGCGCTCGATCTGGCTCACGGGATGCTGGCCGCGGCGCCTCGCGGCCGCTGGGGCCGGCGGCGCTTTGAGCGCGTCTGCGCCGATGCCTATGCGCTGCCGCTCGCGACCCACGGCTGCGACCTGATCTACAGCAATCTGCTGTCGCAGTGGTGCGACCGGATCGACGAGCTGTGCGGGGAGCTGGCGCGGGTATTGCGCCCCGGGGGCCTGCTGCTGTTCGCCAGCCTCGGTGCCGGCGCCCTGCAGGAGCTACGCAGCGCCTGGACGAGTGTCGACGCCGGCCCCCACGTGCACCAATTCCCGGACATGCAGGAGCTCGCCGAGGCATTGATGCGCGCGGGATTCGTCGAGCCGGTGATCGACCTCGAATGCGAGCGGCGCCACTATCCGAGCGTGCCCGCGCTGATGCACGAGCTCAAGCGTCTCGGCTGCCAGAACGCCGCTGCCGAGCGCCGGCGCAACCTCGGCGGCCGCGCCGCGCTCGCCGCGATGTGTGCGGCGTACGAGCTGCAGCGCGAGCGCGACGGTGTACCGGCGACCTTCGAGCTGCTGTTTGGCGCGGCCTTTGCGGGCGAGGCGGCGGCGGTGCGGCCGGTCACGACTCCGGCGAGCGAATATGTGGTACCGGCGGGGAATCTGAGGCTGCGGCGGCGCTCGCCCCAGGGCTCCTAGCGGGTCAGCTGGGTTCGTGAGGCAAGCGCCGTCAGACCGCGCGCGGGCGGTGCGCCCGTGAGGCAACCTTGCAGCTGAACTGACGGCTTCATTATCATTGTTGCTTTCGACGCTCAGGCGCTGACTCGGGTGGTAGAACGGAGCTTGACCCTGGGTGGTCGGCATGTTGACGATCCGGCTCACGCCGAATTGCTCGCTCACGCCTCACGGCGCTGCGCTGTTTTTCGGCACGATCTGTCTGGTGTCCTTCACCATCGCCGGCACGCTGGCGGCACTTGGGCTGTGGCCGGTGTTTCCGTTTGCGGGCCTGGAGATGGTGGTGTTGGCCTGGGCGCTGGCGGCGAGTCTGCGCCGCCGGCACTACTCACAGACGATCGTCGTGACCGAGGAGCACGTCACCATCCGAACGCGGTTTCGGCAACAGTATGAGCAGATCGAGTTTGCCCGGCACTGGGCGCAGGTTAAACTGCGCGGTGCTGACACGAACTTGCATCCCAGTCGCTTGACGATTGAGTCGCATGGCCGCTCGTACGAGGTCGGCAGCTTCCTGACTGAAGAGGAACGACGGGCATTGGCGAAGAGGCTGATGCGCTGGGTTGGTCGCGTCAATGAATCGCCGTCGCTCGATTACGATGCCGACGCTTGAGGGGCTGTGAACGGATGATCAAAAGAAACGGGCATTGGCTCATGGTCGCGCTGACCGGGCTGGTCGCTGCAGTGGCACGGGTACCGGTGGCGCATGCGGCCTGGACTCTGAATCTCACCCCCGGTGTCGACGCGGTGTCACGCGACATCTATGGGCTGCACATGCTGATGTTCTGGTGGTGCGTCGGCATTGCCGTCGTCGTGTTCGGCTTCATCATCTACTCGCTGGTGCGGTTCCGCCACTCGAAGGGGGCGGTAGCCGACACCCAGCTGCTGCATAACACGCGCGTCGAGATCGTCTGGACGCTGCTGCCGGCGCTGATCCTGGTGAGCATGGCGGTACCGGCGGCTCGGGTACTGGTGGAGGCCGAGGACACCAGCGGCTCGCAGCTCGAGATCCGCGTTACCGGCTACCAGTGGCGCTGGGTGTACCAATACGTCGGCACCAACGTGACACTGATCTCCTCGCTCGATCGCGACAGCGATCAGGCGCGGCAGCTCGACTCGGGCATCGACCCCTTCTCGGTGCCGAATTACCTCCTCAACGTCGATCATCCGCTGGTCGTCCCCGCGGGGGTCAAGGTGCGCGTCCTGATCACCGGCGGTGACGTGATCCATTCCTGGTGGCTACCGGCGTTCGGCATCAAGAAAGACGCTATTCCGGGCTACATCAACGAGGCCTGGTTCGCGGTCGACCCCGACAAGCTCGGCACCTACCGCGGGCAGTGCGCCGAGCTGTGTGGACGGGACCATGGATTCATGCCGATCGTGGTGCAGGTCGTGAGCCAGCAGGACTTCCAGCAGTGGCTCAAGGCGCAGGAGGCGGCGATGCCCCCCGGTAGCGCTCCGCTGACGCCCGAGGTCGGCCAGCCGCCGCTCCCGACGTACGCACCGCCGTCGCCCACCACGGCGCCGTCGCCCACCACCTAGAGAACCTCATGGCCCACTCCGAGCACGCCGCCACCGCCCACGAGGAGCACGACGACCACGACCACAAGCCCAAGGGCCTGTGGCGCTGGGTATCGACCACCAACCACAAAGACATCGGCACGCTCTATTTGATCTTCAGCTGCACGATGTTCTTTGTCGCCGGCTCGTTTGCGATGCTGATCCGCGCCGAGCTGTTCAAGCCCGGATTGCAGTTCCTCGATCCGGCACTGTTCAACACCTTCACGACCATGCATGGCCTGGTCATGATCTTCGGCGCCATCATGCCGGGGTTCGTGGGCCTGGCGAACTGGATGATTCCGATGCAGGTGGGCGCGCCCGACATGGCCCTGCCGCGCATGAACAATTTCAGCTTCTGGATCCTGCCATTCGCGTTCACGCTGCTGATCGGCTCGATCTTCGTTCCCGGCGGTGGCATGGCCGGCGGCTGGACACTCTACCCGCCGCTGTCGATCCAGACCGGCGACGCCCTGCCGATGGCGATCTTCTCGATCCATCTGATGGGCGCCTCCTCGATCATGGGCGCGATCAACATCATCGTCACGATCATGAACATGCGGGCGCCCGGCATGTCGCTGCTGCGCATGCCGCTGTTCGTGTGGACCTGGCTGATCACCGCATTCCTCCTGATCGCGGTCATGCCGGTGCTCGCCGGTGCGGTGACCATGCTGCTGACCGATCACTTCTTCGGCACCAGCTTCTTCAATGCGGCCGGTGGCGGCGATCCGGTGATGTTCCAGCACATCTTCTGGTTCTTCGGGCACCCCGAGGTCTACATCATGATCCTGCCGGGGTTCGGCATCGTGTCCGAGATCATTCCGACCTTCTCCCGCAAGCCGCTGTTCGGCTATGACGCGATGGTCTATGCGACGGCCTCGATCGCGTTCCTGTCGTTCATCGTCTGGGCGCATCACATGTTCACCGTCGGGCTGCCGCTCGCGAGCGAGCTGTTCTTCATGCTGTCGACCATGCTGATCGCCATTCCCACCGGCGTTAAGGTATTCAACTGGTCGGCAACGCTTTACCGCGGCTCAATCAGTTACGACCCGCCGATGCTGTGGGCGCTCGCGTTCCTGTTCCTGTTCTCGATCGGCGGCTTCTCGGGCCTGATGCTGGCGATCGCGCCGGCCGACTTCCAATATCAGGACACCTACTTCGTCGTCGCTCACTTCCATTACGTGCTGGTGTCGGGGGCGCTGTTCTCCATCATGGGTGCGGTGTACTACTGGCTGCCGAAGTGGACCGGGCACATGTACAACATGAAGCTCGCGAAGTGGCACTTCTGGTTGTCGGCGATCTTTTTCAATGTGCTGTTCTTTCCGCAGCACTTCCTCGGCCTGGCGGGCATGCCGCGCCGCATTCCGGACTACGCCACGCAGTTCGCCGACTGGAACATGGTGTCCTCCCTCGGCGGCTTCGCCTTTGGCGCCTCGCAGCTGCTGTTTCCGTACATCATCTGGCAGTGCGTGCGCGGCGGCGAGAAAGCCACCGATCGGGTCTGGGAGGGTGCGCGCGGACTGGAATGGGAGCTGCCCTCGCCGGCTCCCTATCACACCTGGGCCGAGGCTCCCGCCATGGCGACGCTCGACCACGGAGCTCCGGTGCATGAGACCCATGGCTGAGGTCGCGGGTGTAGCGGCAGGTGCGCACTGACCGATGAGTGAGTCAGCGAGGACGGCGGGCATGCCGACGGACCCGGAGCGGCAACGGCGCGTGCGCCGCACTGCGCTGCTGCTCGGGGCGATCGCGCTCGCGATCTACCTCGGCTACATCGTCGTTACGATCGTGCGCGCATCGCATTAGAGGGACTGATGGCAACTCACACCGACTCGGATAAGTACTACCTGCCGCACGGCAGCCCGTGGCCGATCGTCGGCTCGGTGGCGCTGTTCTCGACCATG
Organism: Gammaproteobacteria bacterium; assembly: GCA_030040715.1. Lineage (GTDB taxonomy): Bacteria > Pseudomonadota > Gammaproteobacteria > Steroidobacterales > Steroidobacteraceae > FEN-1191. Next base: position 8,867 of record JASHTF010000403.1, read on the forward strand.
CTCGGGGCGGTGGCCTACCTGAATGACTGGCTCGGCGGCTGGATTTTTCTGCCGGGCGCGCTGCTGCTGATCGGCATGTTCTTCGGCTGGTTCTCGACCGTCATCGACGAGAATCAGCACGGCGTCTACAACCGCGAGGTCGATCGCTCGTTCCGCATGGGGATGATGTGGTTCATCTTCTCCGAGGTCATGTTCTTTGCGGCCTTCTTCGGAGCCCTGTTCTACGCCCGCAGGCTCGCGGTACCGTGGCTCGGCGGCGAGGGCGTCAAGGTCGTCAACCGCCTGTTCCTGTGGCCGCAATTCAGCCCCGGCTGGCCGAGCAACGGGCCCGAGCACCTCGGACCGCGCGCCGGCGGCAGCTTCGAGGTCATGCCGGCATTTGGTATCCCGGCGCTCAATACCATCATTCTGCTGACCAGCGGCGTGACCGTCACGATCGCGCATCACGCGCTGCGCACCGGTCGACGCGGAGTGCTGAAGCTGTTCCTCGCCTTCACGTTCCTGCTCGGGTTCACCTTCGTGAGCCTGCAGGTGCACGAGTACGGCGAGGCCTACCGGGAGCTCGGGCTGCGGCTGTCGACCGGGATCTACGGGTCAACGTTCTTCATGCTGACCGGGTTTCACGGTCTGCACGTGACCATCGGCGCCATCATGCTGGTGATCATCTGGCTGCGTACGCTGCGCGGGCATTTCACCCCGACGCATCACTTCGCCTTCGAGGCCGTCTCGTGGTACTGGCACTTCGTCGACGTGGTGTGGCTGGGGCTGTTCGTATTCGTGTACTGGTTGTAGACCCCTCAATTCTCCCTCTCAACATCTCGATAGCACTGAACGATACGTATCATTTAGCGTTGTAGATCGTTGGGAGGAGAGACTAAGGGTTTCTGGAGCCGTACCGCATCGATCCTGCCCTGATAGTACCCGGCGACGACCCCCGCCTCCTCGAAACCATTGCGCCGATAGAACTCGATCGCCGGCGGATTATCGGCGCGTGCCTCGACGTCGATGCGGGCGATGCCGGCCACGCGCGCGGGCTTCTCGAGCCACGCCAGCACGCGGCTGCCGAGACCTCGATTGCGATGCACCGGATGCACCGCGAGCAGCGCCAGATGCGCACACTCGTCGGCGTAATGCATGATGCCGAAACCAACCAGAGACCGATGTCCACGCACCACCGCAACGTTGGTGGAGCGATCGCCGATCGCGCGCAGCACCCGGGCCGGGACCCAGCTCCACAGCAGGCCCGACTCGATGTAGTCGCGTGACATAGCGGCGATGCGCTCGGCGTCGGCCGCGACCGCCAGCTCAATCTCCGGGATGGTGAGGCTCACGGCATTGAGCCCGTGTGTCGACGGCTCGGCTCGCGGACGGCGCTCGCAGCGCGCATGAGGTGCCCTCCTGCAGTCATGTTACTGCGTTTTTCTGGCGCCCAGGGCTGGCGGTAGTTGGCGTATGCTGGAACGGCAGTCGCGCGCAGTACAACCGACTCGAACCGAGATGGGACTTACCACTGTGGTGCCTGAGAAAACCGAGAGCGGCCGTTGGCGCCGGGTCGAGCTCGAGATGACCGAGCACGCGTTCAAGCATGCAGCCGCGATCCTCCGGAGCGTGGCGGAGGACATGCTGGACGACAAGCTGCGCGAGCGGCTGCTCAAGGCCGCCCAGCGTCTCGAGGACGACTCCTACCGCACGCGGCTGTAGTGACGGAGTCACCCCGGCCGTCCGCCCTCCAAGCGACCTAAGGGTCACCCCTTAAGGGCGCGCCCCAATTCTCCTTCAGGTCGCGAGAGTTTTAGATGTGCTGGAGGAGGGCACGTATATGAAGAAAATCGTTGCTTTTCTTTCACTCGCGATTCTTTGGAGCGCATGTGGACAAGCCGGAACGACGCTGCTGAGGTCGACCCCG
>JASHTF010000047.1 GCA_030040715.1 Gammaproteobacteria bacterium
TGCCGCTCATCCACAACAGGTAGCGGGACAACGTATAGCGCGGGCGGGCGAGCTCACCGTCACGCTGCCAATTCGCGGTGAAGCGATGGTGTGCATAGTGCTGCACCAGATCGAAGTCACGCGGAAACAGCAGGATGAAGCCGAACACGCGCCCCAGCAACTCGTTGGGCCACTTGGTGCGAAACACGGTCCAATGACTGAGCTCGTGCTGACCGGCGTAAAGAAAATTGATCAGCGTGCCCTGTATCATGAATGCCGGGATCGCCCACGGCGTCCCCCAACTGAGCATGAGCGCCGCACTCGACAGCCCCAGGACTGCCAGATGGCTGCCGACGCGCAGCGTCCCCAGCAGATTGGATTTCGCCAGCAGCTGTTTGAGTTTGCCGGGCGCGATCAGATCGCGGCGACCGAAGATTTCGTCCATGAGTCGTCTGAGGGTACGTGGGTCGGGATTGCCAGCCGTTGCGAGCGCAGTTTGGCATCAGGGCGAGCAGAGTGCCACCGGTCGCCTGCGTGGTCCTCGGCGCTGCCTTTGGACTAAAATCTGCTTTCCCGGCATGGCTTTAGCTCGAACAGATGATCGCCACAGCGGGGGAGCGCTGCGTTGGCGTTACTGCGGTGCAGCAATTGGCCGGCCGGTAAGTCACTGCGCCCGGGTCTAGGCAAGATGGTCAGTCACGATCCCGCCGCAAAGGCCGCAACCACGCCGCCCCGTTTGCTCGAGGCGCGCTCGATCGATTACGTCCCCTGGAGCGAGCGCCGCGGCAAGGTATGGCATCAAGGCCCCTTCTGGTTCACCAGCAATTTTGTTCTGTTTACGCTGGCGGTCGGGTTTACCGGGCCACTGGGTGGACTGGGTTTCGGGTGGACAACCGTCGCGGTCGCGCTGGGAGCGATAGTCGGTACCTTTTTCATGGCGTTTCATGCGAATCAGGGGCCGCGACTCGGCATCCCGCAGATGATCCAGTCGCGCGCGCAGTTTGGCACCCGCGGGGTGCTCGTTGCACTGATCGCCGCGCTGTTCGTATACGTCGGCTTGAACGTGTTCAATCTGCCCATGACTACTCAGGGGCTACAGGCCGTGACCCGAGTCGGCCCACGCTGGCCTTGGTATGTAGCCTTGGTGTCTGTCCAAGCCATCATCGCGATCTTGGGTCACGACATGATCCACTTCGTGCAGCGGTGGCTCACGTATGTGCTGGTCGCCGCCTTTACCGTGCTCACGGTCGGTGCGGTGGTGGTACTCGGTGGACCTCGCGTCCTGACGATGGGCGCCTTCAATTCCGTGGCTTTTTTCTCCCAGTGCGCTGCGGTCTGCGGCTACGTGATCGCCTACGCCATCTACGTGTCCGATTACACGCGTTATCTACCTCCGGAGACCAGGCTCAGACCGTTGGTTCTTTGGACGTACGCCGGCAGCGTTCTATCGGCGGTTTGGCTCATGCCTCTGGGAGCACTGTTTGCGCTCGAGCTGAAGAATGGGGCCACGGTCACCAGCGTGCTCACGGTGGGAAACATGATTGTGCCCGGACTCGGAGCGATCGTCATGATCATCTCCTCGATCGCCCTGGTGACGGTCATGTCGGTCAATACATACGGTGCCACGCTCGTCGCTCTGACTGCGGTCGACGGCTTTCGGCCGATCCGCTCCTCGTCGCGAATCCGCATCATCGGCACGCTATCGGTCAGCCTGGTCATCCTGACGATTGCGTTGATTGTCCCCGATAGCTATCAGAGTACGCTCACCGCCTTCCTGACGCTCATGTTGTACTTTCTAGTGCCTTGGTCAGCGGTCAATCTGGTCGACTACTACTGGGTGCGGCGCGGGATGTACTCGGTGCTGGAGATTTTCAGTCACGCCAGCATCTATCGTCGTTGGGCTTGGCGCGGCCTGGTAGCGTACGCCGGTGGCTTTCTCGTAATGGTGCCGTTCTTCGCACTGCCTTCATTCACCGGCCCCGCAGCCCGGGCACTGGGGGGCGTCGACCTATCGATCCTGTTCGGTTTGCCGGTCTCCGGTCTGCTGTACTACGCGCTCGCGCGCAACCTGAATTTGGCGCATGAGTTGCAGGCCTGCCGCGAAAGTCTGCTCACCTTGGAGCCGACGATGGCAACCGCGTCTACGGCCTCTCGTGGCGCGGTTGATAGATCCCGAGCGTGCCGCCTCCCGGCAGTCTAATCCGCGTCACGCGTCCCCAGCGCTGCTCAATCACCTCCTCGAAGCAAGCGCCCGCTTGCGTCAACGACGCCATCTCCTGCTCCAGATCATCGGTCATCAGATAGAACTCATGCAGATCGTTCTCATCCGACGGGTGCACCGCGATCTCGGAAGGCGGTAGTTTGAAGATCAACCAGCCTTGATGGACGTCGACATACTTGAATCGGAGCACGTCCTTTATGAACGCCTTGTCCGCTTCGGCATTCTTCGAATAGAGAATGACATGGCCGCCGTTGATCATTGGTTGGCTCCGCCGTTGCTTGTGACTAAGATATCGCAGTCGCCGGATCGGCCGCCAATTGTGTCATCCGCGGCGGCGCTGATGCTCACCTTCTGAGCAAAACGTAAGGGACCAAGTGATGTCGAATTCGCGTCGAGACTTTCTGGCTGCGTCTTCGGCAGCATTGCTTGGCACCGTCGGCACTGCGAGCTCGGCGGATCAGCAGGCTGCGCCTCCGGGAGCGCCGCAAGCCTTTGGAACCTCGCCACCGGTCGGGCCGGAAGTAACGCAAGCAACATTTGTCGAAGCGCAGAAGCTCGTTCAAGTGCAGTTGACGTTGCCGGAACGAGCGCAGGCGGCTCGGAACTGGCGCGAGAGCATGGCGGCCTTGTACGAGCGTCGCACCGGTCCGCGCAAGGTCGCGCTCAGTACGAGCCTTGCCCCCTACTCGCAGTGCAATCCGCTGTTACCCGGTCAGCACCAGCTGCCCTCGCAGGATCGTTTTGTGCCCAGTGACAGTGATCCGGGAAAGCTGCCGGGTACCGATGCCGAGATCGCATTTGCTCCCGTCTGGAAGCTGTCTCGCTGGATCGAGAGCCGACGACTCTCATCCGAGCGACTGACGCAGATTTATTTGAGCCGCCTCGCGCGCTTCGCTCCGCAGCTTCGCTGTGTCATCACGGTCACGGCAGATCTGGCGCACGCCCAAGCCAAACGCGCCGATGCCGAGATCGCCGCGGGCAACTATCGCGGTCCATTGCACGGGATTCCCTGGGGTGCCAAGGACCTGCTGGATACGGCCGGCATCCGCACCACCTATGGAGCCGAACCCTTCAGGGACCGCATTCCCAACGAGGACGCCGCCGTTGTCAGGCGCTTGCATGAGGCTGGTGCGGTTCTCATTGCCAAGCTCAGCCTGGGGGCATTGGCGTTGAACGACATCTGGTTCGGCGGCCAGACCATGAACCCGTGGTTATTGGAAGAAGGAGCCTCGGGTTCCAGCGCCGGCCCGGGAGCGGCCACCGCGGCCGGGTTGGTCGGGTTCTCGATCGGCAGTGAAACCGAGGGCAGCATCATAGCTCCCAGCATGCGCTGTGGTGTCAATGGTCTGCGACCGACCTTCGGGCGCGTGCCCCGTACCAATTCGATGACCCTGGCGTGGTCGCTGGATAAGCTCGGACCGCTGGCGCGGAGCGTCGAGGATACGATGCTGGTGCTGCACGCGATCTCCGGAGCAGACCCCGGCGACCTGGCGAGTGTCACTCAGCCGCTCGATTTTGATGCCAAGCAAAGTGTCACAGCTCTGAGAATCGGCTTTTTTCCACGCTGGATGAACGACGCCGGCGCGACCGAGGTCGATCGCCAGGCACTCAAGCGCATCGAGCAATTGGGAATGCAGCCGGTCGAAGTCGCCATCCCTGACTGGCCGTATGATTGCCTGAATGCCATCCTGTTTGCGGAGTCGGCGGCAGCCTTCGAACAGCTGACGCTCAGTCGTCAGGTCGACCAGTTGAGGGCACAGACACCGGATGCCTGGCCGAACACCTTTCGTCAATCGCGCTTCATCTCAGCGGTCGACATGGTACAGGCAGACCGGTTCCGTCGCGCGGTCGCACAGGAGATGCAGAGAGTCCTGTCGCAGGTAGATCTGCTGTTGGTGCCGTCGCTGCGTGATGAGATGGTCACCATCGGTAACTTCACCGGCCTGCCGTCGTTGACGCTTCGTGCCGGGTTTGTCGAAGTCAGCGAGGCGCGCAGCGACTGGGCGCCCGATCCAAGCAGGCCGCTGCCACGATTCAACCCCCCGCGGCGCGTCCCCCATGGTGTGACGCTCATCGGACGACTGTTTGACGAGGGGACGATCGCTCGCGTGGGAATGGCCCTGGAGCGCTCGCTCGACGTGTGGCAGCAGACACCGCCCGGGTTCTGAGAACGGCCTGCTCCGATTCGAGCGGAAACGCCTGGGCGAATCCCTGACGACAGGGTGGGCGTTTTCAGCCCGGCGGACCTGCGCCGGGTTGGATGGGTCGGCGGCTAAATGTGTCCGAGTACCCAGCGGATGATATCCGCCTTGCCCATCGCGCCAGCCTGACGCGCAACTTCGCGCCCCGATTTGAAGAGCATCAAGGTGGGAATGCTGCGAATGCCGAATTGCCCGGCGATGCTCTGGGCAGCGTCGGTATTGAGCTTTGACAGGCGAACCTTGGGCTCCAATTCCGCGGCCGCCTGGGCGTATTGCGGCGCCATCGCCTGACAGGGGCCGCACCACGGAGCCCAGAAGTCCACGACCACGGGAACGTCATTGCGCTCGACGTGACGGCGGAAATTGTCGTCGGTGAGCTCGATCGGATGACCGGTGAACAGCGGCTGATGGCAATGCCCACATTTCGCTCCGTCGCCGAGGCGCGCGGCGGGAGTGCGGTTGATGGTATCGCAGTGCGGACACACGATGTGCGACGCGTCTGACATGCAGCCTGTCCTGGGGACGCGAAACCCGATTTCAAGAGGCGTCGCCGCCGGTACTGGCGTCTCCTGTCTCGCCTTGAACCGACAGCGTGGAGAGCGGTCCACGGGCCGATCCTACGATCAGCCGTGCGGGCGAGGGCGGGACTTGAACGAGCCGGTCTCGAGAGTGCGATACTCGTCGGTGCCCTTCAGCACCATGCAGTTACGGCCCCTCTGCTTGGCTTCATATAGCGCCTCGTCGGCGAACTGAAGTGCACCCAGAGGGGTGCGCCCCAGCGTCGGCTCGACGATCCCAACACCGATGCTGATCGTTACACTTGATTGGCGATTCTGCGGATCTGCAGGAGGAGCGGCTTCCAGGGCTCTGCGCAAACCCTCCGCGGTGCCCCGCACGTGGTCCGGCAGCATGTCGTAGATGACAACCACGAACTCGTCGCCCCCGTAGCGAGCCGCAATATCAAGGGGTCGGCGCGCGAAACCCTCGAGCAGCTGTGCCACGCTGCGCAACGCCGTGTCTCCGGCCTGATGCCCATAGGCGTCGTTATAAGACTTGAAGTGATCAATATCGACCATCATTACGCTGATGGTGCGCCGATCGCGCTGGGCCTGCTGCCACACTCGCAGCAGATGCTCATCGAGCGAGCGACGATTCATCAATCCCGTGAGTGCATCGCGCGCCCCGAGCTCGGCGATAAGCGCGCTTTCGAGGAAGCTTTTACGATAGGAGCGCTCGACGTTGTAATACACCAGCGCGCCCATGGAGGCCGTGACTAACAGCACCAGAAAACCTTTTAGCGCTACCGCACTGCTAAGCCCGAAGCCCATCGTCGCTACTGCGTACGCTACCAGGATGGCGCCTACAGCGACCACAGCCGCGCGATACAGCAGTCCAGAAAAGAAGAACGCCGCTATCACATAGACGGTGAGCGCAGCGAGCTCTTCATCGTGACCGTTACCGACCAGCCTCGTCACGAACACGGCCACCAACGCTCCCTTCAGCGGCACGAGAACTCTGGTCCACGGCAAGAAGACACGCTCGTAGTCCGAGTGCCAGGCAAGCCAGGCGAGTGCCAGGGCACAAGGAATGATCCCGCAGAACTCGAGCCAGCTGTTGAAGCTCCAGATGCCGCCTCGGAGGGTCTGAGCGATCGTGAACACCAGCGCCAGGGCGACCCCGAGGGAGAACCAGACACGCACGGGCAATTGCACGCGTTGCAGGTGCGAGGCGAGGAAGCGCTGCTCGAGCGCTCGATCGAAGCGCAACTGCGGCACTCCAAATCGCAGCTCGCGCTTATAGACCGAATCCGGAAGCTCGTCGGGCACGGCCAGAGCCGGCGACGACTGCTGTCGAGTCTCGTGGGATGGGCTGCACGCCATGTCGTTGTTACTGATAGCTCATGGTGAAGGTGGCCTGCGCGTGAACGCTGCCCGCGGTGAGCGTGGCCGGGCCGTTGCCCGATGGAGTCGTGTCGTCGCGGTAATACTGCACCGTGAGCGGGATCCCGTTGACGGTGCTCGAGGCGCCTACAAACCATTGATGAGTCGTGCCCGCTACGGCCGAATCGGGGCCGAAGGCCACCGGTCCGGCGCTATTGAGGATTCTCAGTTTGATGCCCTGCGCCGTTGAGTCCGGGGCAAGCGTGAGCAACGATGAGGTGTTGGCGGGTGTGGTGACATCGCTCAACGTGATGTAGACATTGGCGCCCGAGGCGCAGGTCAAGCCGATGGGAAAGGCAGTATCCCCGGCCGCCGTTCCGACCGCGCTCAACGCGCTGAGTGATACCGTCGGCAAACTCACACTCACGCTGGGGGTGGTCACGGTGCAGGTGATCGGTATGACGGCACTGTTGTTCGCACTCGAGGCGAGCGTGTTGGCTATGCCGGTACTCCAGCTGCAGCTGCCGGTCGGGGTAAAAGTCACGCTGACACTCGGCAGGCTGGAGAGCGAGTAGCCGGAGACGACCTGACCGGTCACCACCATGATCGCCTCAATCCCGGGTAGTGGGCCGGTGCCGGGTGCACCGATCGTGCCCGAGGTATAGCCTCCACCGGTGGATGTGATCAGCGTCTGGCTGGAGCCATTCACGACATAGAAGCTGACGCCAATCCCGCTCACGCTGGTCTGATAAATACCGCTTCCGGCCGAGATCTCCGTCCCATTGACCATGGCGGTCTCAATCAACGCACAGCTGATCCCACTTGCCGTGGCAACGGCTTGGGCACTGGCAACCTGGCTGCCGACGGCCGCATCCCGCGGGACCGAGTAGGGTCCAGCGGGTGAGAAAGACAAGGTCGCGGGCGAAAAATTCACCGTCTGCGCCACCGCCTGCGCGACGGCGAGGCACAGCAGCAGGGCGGTCAGGCTCGCGACGAGCAAGCGCTGCGATCTGGTGATGACGCGTCTGACCACTACGGCTGGCCTGTGGGTTTGTCCAGGATGGCCTTGCCACCCTCGCCACGGTGGTTCATGGTTGCCAGTGCGGCCGTGCAGGTGACATCGATGCGCACGAACGGGTCATCGGCCGGATGCTTGCCTTGCTGCTTTGGCGGCAGCTGGTACTTGAAGGCGCATTGCTGATCGGGTGCCTCACCCCAACGGACGATCAACGTGCCGACGTCCGCAATGTCGCGCAGATAGATGCGGCCATCCTGTCCGACCAGCCCCACCTCGCTGTCGTGGACGTCATAGACACTGGCACCAAAGGGCAGCACCGATCCATCCGCCAGATGCGCGCTAGCGAGGATGGCCCGCCCGCCCACGGTCTCAAAGCGGATCATCACTACGGAATTGAGGCGTGGCGCGACCGACTCGGTCGTGTTCTTGAACTCCACATCCGGAGACACGGTGCCCTCGGGATCAATGCTGATAGCGTTGAGCCGGTACGGGAATAGGAACGGCAGCACCGCGTAGCCCGAGCTGTCGACGACGGTGCCGACGTTGTTGGTCACGCGTGCCCCCTGGGCGCCGAGGGCCTCGACCACACCGATGGTGTCGGTCAACTGATTCGCCAGGGTAATACCCCCGGGATGAGCCACGACCCCGCCGGTAGCTCCCACGGACTGCTCGGAATATTCATTGCCCTCGCTCACGCCGGCGGACACGGTGGCGTCGGCACCGCGGTACTGGGCGTTGGCCGTGTAGGCGTCATCCCCCGCGGCCTGGCCGGCCGAGGCGTTGTAGGTAAACTGATTGTTCTCACCCAGAGTGCCTGTGATGACTTCTTGTCCGCTGCGGGTAGTCACTCCGCCGGTGGTGTCCTGGATCAAGCTGGTGGAAAGCGTCGGAGAGTGCGGAGAACGTCCCAGGAGCAGTGAGAAATTCACCAGCACCTCATCGTCGGGCTGCCCCGTGACCTCGTTGCGCTGGTGCGCGATCGAGGCGCTATAGCTCAGGGTTGTGTCCCAGAGCCGCAGATGATTGCTGTAGCCGGCCTGGAACTGGGTCGTGGTGCCCGACGAGTTCCAGTAGGTGAGCGCCGAGCCCGTCACATAGAGACTACCTCCCCGACCGGGAAAGGTCTGGTTGATGTTGACCTGCCACTCGCTGCGCGCGTGAGGGACGGTATCGGGACTTGCGCCTGAGAGTGCCGACTGCCAGGCCGTTTGTGCATCGGTGAACGAATAATAGCCGCTGGAGGAATAGCGGTAGGTAGCGAGCGTGATGTTGGTGTGAGTGTAGGGAACCAGCTTGCTGTACGTGAACCGCAGGCTCTGCCCGCTATTGGAGAGGGCATTCGTGAGCTCGGTTCTGGCCTGGGTCACATCGGCCGCTAGGGCACCCATGATCGTGTTGACGGCGATGCCCGTCAGTCCAGCGGCGTAGCGATCAGCGACCACCGCACCCGTGTAGCCGGTCAGGGCATTATTGAAGCCGTGCTGCAATGTCGCCTGCGTGAAATGCTCAGTCCCGGTAAAGGCCGGCTGCTCCACTTCCCCTGCCACCGCGGTGTAGCGCCACACCCCTGGACGCAGTAGCTGCACGACCGACGCATACGGAACCGTGAAGCTCTCCTG
>JASHTF010000404.1 GCA_030040715.1 Gammaproteobacteria bacterium
GTCACGTACCAGCTCCAGGTTGGTGCATTCGCTCCGGCCACCGATGTTGTAGACCTCGCTCTGTTGCCCGGACTCGAGCACGGCCTCGATGCCGCGACAATGATCGCCGACGTGCAGCCAGTCGCGGACATTCAATCCATCCCCGTATACCGGCAGCGGCTCACCACGCAGGATGTTGACGATCACCAGCGGGATCAGTTTCTCCGGGAAGTGATAGGGACCGTAGTTGTTGGAGCAATTGCTGATGGTCACGGACAGTCCATAGGTGCGGCCATAGGCGCGCACCATATGGTCGGCGGCGGCCTTGCTGGCCGCGTAGGGCGAATTGGGCGCATAGCGCGTGCGCTCGGTGAAGCCGGGCTCATCGTGCGTCAACGAGCCGTATACCTCATCGGTCGAGACGTGATGAAAGCGATGCCTCGTTACCGATGCTTCCTGCAGCCACACCTGGCGTGCTGCCCGCAGCAGACAGTGTGTGCCCACGACGTTGGTCTGCACGAACACGTCGGGACCGCTGATCGAGCGGTCGACGTGCGATTCGGCAGCGAAGTGCACGATCGTGTCGAGCCGCTCCTGGCGCAGCAGCTGTTCCGCGAGTGCCACGTCGCAGATATCGCCATGCACGAAGCGTAACTCCGAACGCTGGCGGATCGGCTCGAGGGTGGCCAGGTTGCCGGAATATGTCAGCGCGTCCAGCACGACGACCCGATCGCCGGGATGATGCTCGAGCCAGTGATGCACGAAATTGCCGCCGATGAAGCCGGCGCCGCCGGTTATCAGAAGTCGCGCCATAGCTGTCCGGGACGTCCGTCAACTGTAAGCGAATAGGCTAACGATACCGAAGCGGTCGCGATCGCGCTGAGGTTTTTCCACTCGTGTCGCGCCAATCACGCGAGCGCGGCGTGAGCGGCTGCGGCGCTCTCGTCCGAGCTATGCGCATGCCGTAAACTAGCGCTTCCGGGGTGCGTCGAGGTCTCATGCGCAAGGGTATCGTTCTGGCGGGCGGCAGCGGCACGCGCTTGCATCCGGTCACCTATGCGGTGAGTAAGCAGCTGTTGCCGGTCTATGACAAGCCGATGGTGTACTACCCGCTGTGCACACTGATGCTGGCTGGCATGCGTGACATCCTGCTGATCTCCACGCCCACGGATCTGCCGGCATTCCAGCGGCTGCTGGGGGACGGCAGCCAATGGGGGCTGTCGTTGAGCTACGCCGAGCAGCCGCGGCCGGAGGGTCTCGCACAAGCATTCGTAATCGGCCGCGACTTCGTCGGTCGGGATGTGGCCGCACTCGTGCTCGGAGACAATCTGTTCTACGGTCACGGGTTGCCGGAGCAGTTGCAACGGGCCAACGCGCGCACCTCGGGCGCCACGGTGTTCGCCTATCACGTCAAGGATCCGCAGCGCTACGGCGTAGTTGATTTTGATGAACGTGGACACGTGCTCGGGATCGAAGAGAAGCCGGACGCGCCCAAGTCGAGCTATGCGGTCACCGGGCTGTATTTCTATGATAATCGGGTACTCGACATCGCCGCGCAGTTGCGCCCATCGGCCCGCGGCGAGCTCGAGATCACCGACGTCAATCGCTGGTATCTGCAGCGCGATGAGCTGCAGGTAGAGCTGTTTGGTCGCGGCGTCGCCTGGCTCGACACCGGCACGCACGACTCACTGCTGCAGGCCTCGATGTTCATCGAGGCGATCGAGAATCGCCAGGGCCTGAAGGTATGCTCGCCCGAGGAGATCGCCTATCGGTGCGGCTTCATCGATGCCGCGCAGCTCGAGCGGCTGGCAATGCCGCTGTTGAAGACCGAGTACGGCAATTACCTGCTGCAGCTACTGCGCAACTCGCTGTGATGGAATTTCATCCGACTGCTCTGCCCGAGGTCGTGGTCATTACCCCGCGCGTGTATCGCGACGCTCGCGGCTACTTCTACGAGACCTGGCGCGAGGATAAATTCAGTGCCGCGGGCATCGATGCGCACTTCGTGCAGGATAACCACAGTCATTCGGTGCGCAATACCCTGCGCGGACTGCATTACCAGTTGCAACATCCGCAGGGGAAGCTGTTGCGCGTGGTGCGCGGAGCTGTGTTTGACGTGGCGGTAGATTTGCGGCGCAGCTCGCCGCGTTTCGGACAGTGGATCGGTGTGGTACTGAGCGAAACGAAATCGCAGATGCTCTGGGTACCTCCCGGCTTTGCCCATGGGTATCTGGCACTGAGCGATGAGATCGATCTGTTGTACAAGTGTACGGACTTCTACAGCCCGGAGGACGAGCGCGCAGTGCGCTGGGATGATACCCGGGTGGGCATACGCTGGCCGCTGCCGGCGGGTGCCGTACCGATACTGTCGGCGAAGGATGCCGCGGCGCCTCTCATTGGAAAGGCCGATTGTTTTCCCTGACGGTAGGTAGTGAGCATCAGCGAGTGCTGCTGGCGTGAAGGTACTGATCACCGGAGCGTCCGGACAGGTGGGGCGTGCGTTGATTGCTTCCCGCGCGGCTGCGATAGAGCTGCTCGCATTGACCCGAGGCGAACTCGATATCGGTGATTGGACGGCGGTACGGGATGCGGTGCGGGCCTTCAGACCGGACCTGATCATAAACGCAGCCGCCTATACCGCCGTGGACGCGGCCGAATCCGATCAGCAGCGTGCCTACGCCGTGAACGCTCAGGGCCCACGAAATCTGGCGGAGTGCGCCCGAGCGATCAGCGCCTGCCGTCTACTGCATATCTCCACAGATTACGTGTTCGATGGTCGGGCGAGCGAGCCATATAGACCGAGCGATGCAACCAATCCCCTGAGCACGTATGGCCGCACGAAGCTACAGGGCGAACAGGCGGTGCTCGAACTGCTGCCGCAGCGGTCGGCCGTGATTCGCACGGCGTGGGTTTATGCTCCCCAAGGCAAGAACTTCGTACTCACGATGTTGAGGTTGATGCGCGAGCGCGGTGCGGTGTCCGTCGTGACGGATCAGATCGGCTCCCCTACCGCGGCCAGTTCGGTCGCCAATGTACTCTGGCATCTGGCTGCCCTGGCTGATCGAACCGGCATTTTTCACTGGACGGACGCGGGCGTGGTTTCCCGCTATGACTTCGCGCGTGCGATCGCTGCGGATGCAGTGGCGCTTGGATTGTTGTCAACCCTGCCGCAAGTTGTCCCGATGACAACGGTCGATGGTGCTACCGCTGCGCATCGGCCCAAGTACGGCGCGCTGGATTTACAGGCGAGCATCCAGCAGCTCCAGCTTGCCCCGATCCCGTGGCGCACCAGTCTGCACGCAGCATTGAGCGAACTTGGGGCAGCGCCACCGCAGAGCGTTTAGCGGCGGCGGTCATTTGACAGATTTCGCGGCCAGCCGATACCGCCTGGTGCGACGCACCACCTGCGCAAGTAAAACGCCTGCAGCGCTTGGCGATCCGTGGCGGAGGGTCGGCTTGTCTGTCGGACATACATACCACTTGCCGTAAGAAATGTAGTACTTTGTTTGACCGGGAGGGAAGGGCACGCCAGCCCATGACGTGAACATTGTCCAAGGCGCTACTCCTCGCTGAAGCCGCAAATCCCGAGTGGACCAGCGTACCGCTCATCGGATGGTCTCTCGCCAAAGCCATCTCGGAGCGGCGGCCTGCTCACATCGTCACTCAAATCAGAAACCGCGATGCTCTGCTCAGGGCCGGACTTGGCGAAGGCACTGATTTCACCGCGATCGATACCGAGAAGGTCGCAGGACCTTTATGGCGGCTGGCCAACGTTCTAAGGGGTGCTCCGGGGGTAGGGTGGACCACGGTCAGCGCGGTGACCACCGCCAGCTACTACTATTTCGAATGGCTCGTGTGGAAGCGGTTCGCGACCGGCCTGCTCGAGGGTGAGTACGACGTCGTACACCGGATTACTCCGCTCAGCCCGACGATACCCAGCATCCTGGCGAGATTGTGCGCGCGCGCTTCGATACCGTTCGTCCTTGGGCCCCTCAACGGCGGTGTCCCATGGCCGAGGGAGTTCACCGCTGCCCGCATTCAGGAGCGGGAATGGCTATCGTATGTACGGGACGCCTATAAGCTGCTGCCCGCATACCGCAGCACGTTGTCGGGCGCTACTGCAATCGTCGTGGGTTCACGCTGGACTCTCGGGGCGATCCCGACGAGATATCGCGATAAGTGTATCTACATTCCCGAAAACGCCGTTGATCCGCAGGAGTTCTCAGTTCCTGAGAGCCACGAGCAAAGCTCCCCGTTGCGAGCTTGCTTCGTAGGTAGGTTGGTTCCCTACAAGGGCCCGGACATGTTGCTGGAGGCCGTGGCGCCGTTGATAGCGGCGGGCCGACTGCATCTGGACATCGTCGGCGATGGGCCATTGATGGCAGGCTTGAGTGCTTTTGTTCGAGACAATGGGTTGGCGAGCGGGGTTACTCTCCACGGCTGGGTGGAGCATCGCCGCCTGCCTGCCCTCATGTCCAAGTCGCAGTTGCTGCTGTTCCCGAGCATTCGTGAGTTTGGTGGCGGTGTCATTCTCGAGGCCATGGCCCTGGGTGTCGTGCCGGTCGTCGTCGATTACGCCGGACCCGGCGAGCTGGTAACGGGCGCGAGTGGTTTCAAAATCGCCATGGGCCCGCGCGCCGCCATCGTCGAGCGGCTGCGCGCGGTCGTCGGTCAGATATGTGACAACCCCGAGCAGCTGGCACAAAAGGCGCTGGCGTGCCGATCGAGAGTGACGAATCTTTTCACTTGGGACGCTAAAGCGACTCAAATACTGGAAATCTACGACTGGGCACGACGCGCAACTGCGGCACGAGGAACTGAGGTGATGCAGCTGTCGGCCCCAGAGCTCGATTACGCCGGCGCCCGCTTCGCCTAACCCCACAGGTGATCCCGTCGGCGCTGCGCCGGTCCACCGGCGGCGAAGATCAAGCGGGTCAATCAACTGCTGACTTAATGACACGTATAGGCTATCTGGTCCCGGAGTTTCCGGGACAAACTCACGCCTTCTTCTGGCGCGAGATTCAAGCGCTGGCCCACCTGGGCGTCGCGTGTGAACTGCTGTCGACGCGGCGGCCAAAGAGAGAGCTGATCGCGCATTCATGGTCGCAGCAGGCCATCAGACACACCACCTATATTTGGCCGCTATCGTTGGCAGGTCTCGCAGCCGCGATCGGCGCGATCTTGCGCGCGGGTCCCGCGGGCTGGTGGCGAGCGCTACGAAGTTTGATCACGGCTGAAGCCCAGGGACTGCCGCATCGACTCAGACTCCTGGGTCTGCTACTCGCGAGCGCGCAACTGGTCGCGCTTTCGCGCCGGCGTGGGTGGCAGCATCTGCACGTGCATTCGTGCGCGGACTCAGCCAATCTCGCGATGTTTGCGCGCTCGCTCGGGGGTCCGGGTTACAGCGTGACGCTGCATGGCCCGCTGAGGGATTATGGACCCAACCAGGCCATGAAGTGGCGATGCGCCAACTTCGGGATCGTCATTACTCATAAGCTCTTAGCGGAAGTTCGCGCCACATTGGGAGCCGTGGCTCCACGGAGGATCGTGGTTGCTCCCATGGGCGTCAATACCCGCATGTTCGAGCGCACGGTGCACTACGAGCCCTGGCGCGATCGCGGCCCCTATCGGATTTTCTCATGCGGGCGGCTCAATCCATGCAAGGGCTATGAAGATCTCGTCAGTGCCGTGGCGCTGCTGCGATCACAGGGCGTTGACGCAAAACTGCGCATCGCCGGAGCTGACGATGCGGTAGGTCAATATCGCGCGCGGCTGGAACAAATGATACGCAGTCTCGGTATCGGGGAATCGGTCGCTCTGCTCGGTGCGGTATCCGAGGAAATAGTCAAACAGGAGCTGGAGGCTGCGCACGTATTTTCGCTCGCGAGCATTGAAGAACCCCTGGGCGTCGCGACCATGGAAGCCATGAGCATGAGTGTGCCGGTCGTCGTCACCAGGCAGGGTGGTGTCTCGGAGCTGGTGCAGGACGGGGTCGATGGGGTGCTCGTCGAAGCAAAGGCCCCCCAGGATTTGGCGCGTGGGCTCGAGTTCATTGCGAGGAATCCGGAGCTCGCCGTGAGGATCGCTCTATCCGGGCGGCAGAAGGTGGTTCAAGGCTTCGATAGCGAGACCAGCGCCCGAGCAATGGTGCACCTGTTGCGAGGCAACGCCTCGTCTCTGGCACATTGATGTGTGTCACATTCCGAGCAAATAAGGCGTTGCAGTCGTTCGTTGGCCGGGTCGGTTAACAGCGACAGTTGCGACGTCGTGTGCCCTTGGATTTAATCACAGCATCTTCTCCGGGGAAGCCATATGCGTTTTAGGTTGCCGGCGCCTTTGCTTGGAACGGTCCATGGCGCTGCCATCGGGGTTGCCTTGCTGTGCGCGGCCGTCGCGCTGCTGGCAGCGTGGGTTCCCGGCAATGCAGCAGCGGCAACGCCCGCAAACGCTCGCTCACCCCTGGGCCTCGATCTCGATGGCGTGACCTACTACTCGCCCGAGCAACCGTTCCTGAACATCTTCAAGACGGCTGGTGCTTGGGTAACCGGTTCAAGCTCAACCTATGACACCGGTGAAGAGGCCTATCTACAGCTGGACGCAAACGGCTATCCGACGACGTTGAGCGCGAGCTCCGCCGATCCACACGTGCGCCAGCTGTTCACGCATGCCGGGGTCATACTGCTCAACAACCTGCCGAACTCGAACTTCGGCTCGGGTCCGCCCTATCGGGCCGGTAACTATGTGGTGCTCTATGACGGGCAAGGAACGCTGCTCTACACTCTTGACGCTCGCCTCGTCAGTTCGAGCGCCGGGCGCGACGTAATCAATGTCGCGACACCGACCTATGGCGGTGGAATCGGGATCTCGATCGCGGCTACCGACCCGCAACACACCGGAAACTATATTAGAAACATCCGCGTCGTGAAGGCGGAAGAAGAGCGCTTGTTGGACGCGGGCTATATCTTTCGGCCCGGCTTTCTTGGACTGCTGCAGAATTTCAGGGCGCTTCGATTCATGGACTGGCTCGATACCAATAACAGTACCTTGTCATCCTGGTCGAGCCGGCCCACTCTGGACAGCGCCAGCTGGGGAATCAGCGGTGTCCCGATAGAAGCAGCGGTCGATCTGTGCAACGCCGTGGGCGCTGATTGTTGGCTCAATGTGCCGCATATGGCGGACAACAACTATATGACGCAAATGGCGACCCTCGTGCACCAGATGCTCGGTGGTACGCAGAAGGTCTACATCGAATTCAGCAACGAAGTATGGAACTACATCTTTTCGCAGGCGAGCTACGCCCAGACCCAAGGCCAGGCGATGTGGCCGGGTGCCAACGCGACGCCGTTCGACCTGAACCGTAATTGGTTCGGAATGCGCACCGCTCAGATGTGCGACATCTGGAAATCCACCTGGGGCGCTGATGCCTCGCGGGTGGTCTGCGTCCTGGGTGCACAGGCAGCGAACACCTATACAGCGACGGAGTCGCTGCAATGCCCGCTGTGGACCGGTGACGGAAACGGGCCCTGTGCAGCCCATGGTATCGGCGCGGTCGCGATCGCGCCGTACTTCGGTGGGGCGGTGCCAGCGGCGTGGACTTCGCAGCCCGACGGGGGACTCTCGAGCCTGTTTGAGTCGATGACGCAGCAGAATGACCCGAGTATTCCCGCCGGCGGATGGCTCGGTCAAATATCTCAATGGGAGGCGGCGTACAAGACAGCGCTGGTGCCTTTCAATTTACCCTTCATAGCGTACGAATCGGGGCAAACATTTCAGGGGTTCCCGAAGTACTCGAACGGATCCCCGATGGTGCAGCTGTTCATCGCCGCCAATCACGATCCGCGAATGGCGGCGGCATATACGACCGCCCTCAACAGTTGGAAGGCTAATGGTGGGCAGCTGTACCTGCAGTTCGTCGATATCTCGCCGTATAACCAATATGGGGAGTGGGGCGCATTGCAATCGTTTCTAGACACGGTGTATCCGCTCAGTCGCGCGCCACCGAAGTGGCAGGCCCTGCAGAATTTCATCGCGTCCAATCCGTGCTGGTGGGCGCAATGCACGGGAACGGTCACCGGAACGACTGCTACGCCCAACTCGCCAACCAACCTGCAGTCAATGCAGAACTGACCGGTAGCGGCGAGCGACACTAAGACTTTTGACCGAAGGGATCGCTATATAGCCCCAATAATTGTCGGGCGAGCAGATATAGCACCGGCGGCTGTTGCACGAAGTAACGGTACCAGCGCTGACGGGGTTGCTTCATAACCCTATAAAGCCATTCGAGTCCCGCGTCCGTGACCCACGGCGCCGGCCTTCGCAGCGTTCCAGCCTCATAGTCGACCGTGCCTCCGAGCGGCAGGTAAAGCCGCACGTAGGGAAGACGTTCCCTGATGCGGAAGATGAACTTTTCCTGGCGGCCACCCCCGAGTCCAACCACCAGAGCCGTAGCTCTGGAGTGGTTGATCTGCGCGACCACGGCATCGACTTCCTGGGGTTGGGTCTCGAAGGCGACCGACGGTGCACAAGTCGCGACTACCATCTCGCGCCCAACGCGGGCGTTGATCGCACGGGCTGCTCGTTCTGCGACCCCCGGAGCGCCGCCACAGATAAAGATCGTGACCGACGGGTCGTCCTTGTGGCGCAGGTAAAAGCGCGGGAAGAAATCGGAACCGGATACGCGTTCTCTGAGCGGGGATCCCAATACCCGTGCCGCGAAGACCAGAATCTGACTGTCGCACGTTATTACGTCGAACCTTGGCAGCAAATCGTAGAACTCGCGATCCTTCTGCAGCTTCATCATCATGTCGCTGTGCAGGGTGAGGATGATTCCTTGTCGAAATGTCTCGACGAGCTCGTCCATGGAAACGTCGTCGACATCGACGTTGAGAAGACGCACTTTTCTGTACATGTGTTTCCGATGCTTTTCGCCGCGGTCGCGCACGGCGGCAGCGCCGCGAGTTTGAGCTGGATTGTCGAAAAGCGCGCCGGCGGGCGCAAGAGGGGCGGCTTGAATACCGCGACCGGATAGCAGCTCACGATTGCGTGTAGCGAGCGCTGCTGGCGCCGGAATCATCCGTGTGCTGGCAGCGCGCACGCGGTGACGGACACCGCGGCACTCCTCGCCGCACAGGGCGTGGGCGCCGTGACCTCGAGCCCGCGGGCGCAGCCCGGCAGGCGAGCGGCGCATCCGCAGGGGGCAGTGCCTACAACACTGCCTGGCGCGCACGGCGGCCAAGTTAAGTAAAAATTCGAGCCGACCGCCGATGTCTGGCGACTGCGCCCGTGCCTGGCGCCAGTATGGAGTGCTAACATGAACGCACGAGTCCCGGTACCCGAAGGGAACGTTCACATGGTCTCGCTCCTGCGTCTTCGAGCGAAACTGCGGGCGCATTTACTCGAGGCCACGCACCAGCTCGAGTCATTGGTTGTGCGCCGGCGCTTGAATGGCCGTCCGGATCCGCTGGAAGCGCAGGTGGTCCATGATCTACGCACCGAAGGCGTGCACGTCACGACCATCGATCGATTGCTGCCACAGTCGGCTCCGGCACTGTATCAGGCTTTCAGGTTAGCGCTGGATCTGCTGTACCACGATCCTCTCAAGGAACCGTCGCGCGTGTGGCGCCGCGGAGCGGCGTCGAATGATCTGCGCGCCGACGTAATGTTGGAGCACGTGCCGGAGCTCTATCTGCTCGGACTCGAGCCGCGGCTGCTGGTAATGGTGCAGCAGTACCTGCGTCTGCCGGTTGCCTATCACGGCGCGGTAGTGCGTCACTCGCTGGTGGACGGGGTGGGAGCCGGCCCGCGCCTGTGGCATCAGGATGGGGAGGATTTTCACGTATTGCGCATGGTCGTGTATCTCAACGACGTCACCTTGGGTGGAGGACCGTTTGAATACATACCGCGAACCGTGGGACTCAGCTACAAGCGGTTCTCGGGTACGGAGGAGGAGTTGACCAACGAGCGCATGAGTCAGGTGGTACCGATCGAGCAGTGGAGCCGTGTCTACGGTCCTGCGGGGACGGTGGTGCTGGCCGACACCGGACAGGTGTTCCACCACGAGTCGCTGCAGACGCAACGCGATCGGGCCGTGATCATGATCGGCTACTCTTCGCGGCGACCGAAATCGATGGATACCGCGATGGCGCATTTTCCCGTCGAGCAAGTGGCGGCAGACCTGCGGCGCATCGTGCCGTCGGCCAATCACGCTCATGTGTTCGACTGGCGCCGGCCGCCGTACGCGACCGACGTCGCAACGCTCAAGAGACAGGGAGGTGCGGCATAGCCGGGCGATTACAACTGCCGCTGGACGCAGAGGGCTGTAGGACTTCGCCTATCGAGGCGTATTACGTCGCTACCGGCGTTGGCGGTGCGCTTGCCGCTGTAGTCTACCCAAGGTACCCTCGAACCGTTTCAGTCAAGAGGCCGGTTTGGGGGACGCAACGGCGGCGACCACAGCGCGCCTTTAGCGAGGCCTCTTCCCCTGTAACGCGGGACCGAGCTTGCCGTCAGCGCATGTCGCCGAGTTGCGACCAGCTGCGCGTGCGGTAGCCACGGACACAACATAGGCGCCTTGGGTCAGCAGGGCCATGATCGTTACCGCGCGAATCGTCGTACCGTCGCTGCACCTTTGGAGTGCAGTTGCAAGGACGTGTTGAGCATTGCATGACTGATCGAGCTTCGAATGCAACGCTTGCCATTGCGGCCACATTCACGGCTGAGCCGCTGCTGCCTGGACTCGCCTTGATCCTCCACGAGGCCGGACTGAGCTTGTTGCCGCAGTGCGCGCCGTACAATCAGTTATTTCAGGAGCTGCTCTCTCCGAGCAGTGTGCTGGCTTTGAACGCGGGCGGCGCCAATCTGCTGCTGATTCGCGTCGAGGATTTTGTCCGCGAGCTCACCGACCGCAGCGCCGCCCCGGCGCTCATTGAGCGTACCTGCGTCGAGCTGTCGGCGGCGCTGGGTCAGTTCGCGCAGCGAGCGCGCTCGCCGACGGTGCTTGCACTGTTGCCGCCGTCGCCGCTTACCGACGCTGCGCTGCGCGACACGCTCGCCGCTGCCACTCAGGCGCTCGCGGAGCAAGCGCGGCGACTCCCGGGCGTATACCTGCTGGACGATTCGGATGTCGAACGCGTCGCCGACGCAGAGCGTTACGATCCGCTGCGCGACGAGCTGGCGCATATTCCGTACACCGAGGAGTTTTATGCGGCACTGGCGCTCGCCATCGGCCGTAAGCTGCATGCACTGCTGCGGCCGCCGCACAAGGTGTTAGCGCTCGACTGCGACAACACCCTGTGGGGCGGCGTCATCGGCGAGGATGGGCTGCAGGGCATCGTGCTGTCCGAAGCGATGCTGCGTGTGCAGCGGTTCGCCTGTCAGGTGCAAGCCGCGGGCGGGCTGATTTGTTTGGTGAGCAAAAATGCCGAGGCGGACGTGCTCGAGGTGCTCGCCAAGCATCCATCGATGTTGCTGAAAACGGAGCACATCGTCGCGTGTCGCATCAACTGGAAATCCAAGGCTGAGAATCTGGCTTCGCTCGCGAGCGAGCTACAGCTGGGATTGGACTCCTTTGTACTGCTCGACGACAATCCGATCGAGTGTGCGCAGGTTCAGACCGCCCTGCCGCAGGTCGTGACCTTACGGCTACCCCCTCCGCAGGACGTTGATCGCTTTCTCTCGCATCTGTGGACGTTCGATAAGGTTACCGTCACCGCGGAGGATCTGCGCCGCACTGATCTTTACCGCGAGAACGCGGCTAGAGAGCAGCTGGAAGAAGCAACCACCGATCTCGGCAGCTTCATCGCATCGCTGCAGCTCGAGATCGATATCGGTGCCCCGCAGGAAGACGAATGGCCGCGCCTGGCGCAGCTGACCCAGCGTACCAATCAGTTCAACTTCACGACGCTGCGCCGCAGTGAGGCCGAACTCAGGGCCTGGCAAGCCGCAGGCTCGGTGGTACTGCGGGTGCGAGTCCGAGACCGCTTCGGAGACTACGGTCTGGTGGGACTCGCTCTCGCCAGGGCTGGCGCCGGCGACCTCGATGTCGACACGCTGCTGCTGAGCTGCCGGGTACTGGGCCGCGGGGTCGAGCATGCGCTGCTGCGTCGGCTGGGCGAGATCGCCAGCGCGCAGCGCCTCGCACACGTCACGCTGCCGTTCGTGCCTACCGCCAGAAATGAGCCCGCGGCTGCATTTGCGGACAGCATCGCGAATAGCTACCGAATCGAGCAGCAGGGGCAGATCGTTTACCGAATTCCGACGCTGTTTGCGTGCAACGTCACCCATCGCCCGGGGCATGACCCGGCCGCCGTGATCAACGCCCGTAAGGCGGAGCGACTGATGCCGGTGACATCGACCGCGACGCTGAACCGCTCGGAACGCTACGCCCGGCTTGCTCGCGACTTCACCAGCGGCAAGGCTCTGCTCGAGGCGGTGCGCGCACAAGGCCGGCGGCCTCGACGGCTCAGCGGCAAGACCGCAGCCCCCGCGACCGACATCGAGCGGCAGCTGCTGCTGCTGTGGCAGGAGGTACTCAACGTCGACGGCGTGGGCGTCGAGGATGACTATTTCGCGCTTGGCGGTACATCGTTGCTCGCAGCGCGCATGTTCGCTGAGATCAGTCGCCGCTTCGGCGTCAAACTGCGGCTCACCACGGTCCTCGATGCTCCCACGGTGCGCGCGCTCGCGCGCTATCTCGAGCCGCATGGAGTCGAGCGCTCGGGCGTACTGATCGAGCTCAAGCGCGGCGGCCGCCAGAACCTGTTCCTGGTCCACGACGGCGACGGTGAGACCCTGCTTTACCGCAACCTGGCGCAGCACATGCCCGACGAGATCGCCGTGTTCGGCGTCGAGCCGCGCCGCACGCCGAAGATACCGCTCGCACATACGCGCATCGAGCACATGGCGCGCTGCTACATCGAAGAGATCAGAACGCGCCAGCCGCACGGTCCCTATATGCTCGGTGGTCTGTGCGCAGGCGGCGTCATTGCCTATGAGATGGCGCTGCAGCTGAAGGCGGCCGGAGAACCGGTCAAGCTGGTGGTGATTCTGGATGCCGCCAGGCCGCAGGCGCGCAAGCGCCGAGGCCTGCATTCCAAAGAGCGCGCACGACGCTTCGGCGAGATGTTTTCCGATGCCCGCCGCGAGCAGGGCAAGCTGCTCGCGCGCACCTGGTTTCTGACCAAGGCACTGGCGCGCAAGCTGGCGAGTTTCACCGCCTGGCAGGTGTCGTTGCGCGCGCGACGTCTGGCGCTGCGGGTGCGGTTCCAGATCCTGCACGAGCAGCTGGTGCGGCACACGCCGTGGCCCTCCTATCTGCCGCAGCTCAGCGTCCGCGACATCTATGACTCGGCCGAGGCGCGCTATGTTCCGGCAACGTTCGCGGACGCAGGAGTGGTGCTGGTCCGCGCCCGTTACGGCGAGGGCGCCGATACCCCTTACCGCGACATCTATGCCGACGACACCTTCGGGTGGGGATTGGTCGTGCCGGCCGTTGAGGTCATCGACGTCGAGGGCGGGCACTCGAGCATGTTGCAGGAGCCGTTCGTAGCGTCACTCGCTGCGGCCCTGAGGCCAAAGCTGGAGGCGGACAGTGCACGCTCGAGCAGCCGCACGATGGCGGCTCAGCCCCTGGAAACCATGGCGGTGTAGCCTCAGCGAGCGGCGGTCAGGCGATCTCACGCGGCGCGCGGTTTTGAGGATAGGTTGCCACCGAACATCCCCAGGCAGCTGCGCGCCAGCTCGCCGGGGTAGCGTGCTCAGC
The DNA here is from genome assembly GCA_030040715.1 of Gammaproteobacteria bacterium. Classification (GTDB taxonomy): domain Bacteria; phylum Pseudomonadota; class Gammaproteobacteria; order Steroidobacterales; family Steroidobacteraceae; genus FEN-1191. The sequence continues at coordinate 13,739 of JASHTF010000404.1, forward strand.
GCACCTCGTGATTGCGTCGCGAGCGCACCCACGCCTTCTGTCGGCCATGGAGGAATTTCGCATACAACGGCACCTTGCCGAGCGCATAGAGCGGTGCGAGTGCGAGCGCGCTGAAGGGAATGATCTCGCGCCCGTAGCGCAGCCACGCCAGTAGCACCGACAGCGCGAGCAGCGCGGCCGCGAGAGTGGCGAGCAGCAGCGCCGGCAGCTCCCCGCCGGCCGCGTACAGCCACAGGCCGATGAGCCAGTGCGCGCCGATCAGCAGCAGCAGCAACGCGAGCGGCGGCACCATGAGGTCGGTAGCCAAGGCCACGCCTGACCAGTCTCCCCGTACCAGAGAGCCGAGCAGCAGGCGCGGTCCTTCGCGCACGATCGCAGCCAGGTGCCCATGCTCCCAGCGCATGCGCTGGCTTTGAATACCCTCGTTCGCGCTCGGTAGCTCGCTCGTGACCCGGGCGGTAGCACAGAACAGCGGCGCTGTGCCGCTGCGCGTCAGCTCGATACCGAGCTGCAGGTCCTCGACGATCTGACCGCTGGCGAGTCTGGCGCTGCGGATGACGGACCATGGGAATGCCATGCCGCTGCCGGTCAATTGGCACGGTAGCCCGAGCCGAGACAGCCCCAAGGGCCGAGCCTCGTTCTTGAGCGCGCAGGCGAATTGCTTCAACCGGGCCGAAAGGCCGGCGCCGTCCGCCGCGCACAGTCGATACCGCGCCTGAGCCGGCCGTCCACTGACCGCGCATTGTCGCGCCAGGCGCTCGATGGCGTTGGGTGCGACTTGGCAGTCGGCGTCGACCACGATCACGACATCGGGGGCCATCGGCTCCAGGTGGCGGACCGCAAAGTCGAGCGCATACCCCTTGCCGCGTCGCACCGGATCGGTGCGCTCTACGGCTTCGGCACCCGCCGCGCGGGTGACCGCAGCGGTTGCGTCCGAGCAGTTGTCTGCTATCACGATCATGCGGTCGTGAGCTGCGAGCTGCGGCACGATCGAGCGCAGAGTTTGGGCGATGATCGGAGCTTCGTCGTGAGCAGGCACGATGACGGCCACCGACGGCCGCACGCCCTCGGATCTGTCCTCAGCGCGGCGCGCCGTCACGGCCAGCAGCACCTCAGCCAGCAGCACCACGCAGGGGAGCAGTAGCACTACGGCTACCGCGGTCCAAATGGTCGCCAGCGTTGGCAGCGCTGCCGGCAGCATCATGCCATGCACTGCGTCGCTCCCCGCGCCGCTGTCGCCGCAGTGGCCGCGCCGCCGCCAAACAGCAGTGCCAACTTTCCCGCCTCGATGTCGATCGAATGGCGCTCGAGCACGCGGCTGCGGCCGTTCTCGCCGAGCCGCCGCAGCTCGCTCTCGGGAGTCGACAGACACTGCGCCATGGCTTCGGTGAGTGCCTGCACTGAGCCGGCTGGAAACAGCCATCCGGTCTGGCCCGGCAGCACCAGCTCGGGAATGCCGGCGACGTAGGTGCTCAACACCGGTCGCCGCAACGCCATGGCCTCCATGATCACCAGCGGCAGCCCCTCGGCAAAGCTCGGTAGCACCAGAGCGCGCGCCGCAAGAATCTCGCTGCGCACCGCGCTGCTGCTGATCCAACCCGTGATGCGCACACGCGCGCCGAGATCGCGCCTTGCGATCAGCCGCTCGAGCTCCCGGCGTAGTGATCCGTCGCCGGCGAGTACCAGTTCCACATCGACACCGCGGCTCGCCAGCGCCGCCGTGGCCTCGATCAGCAGCAGCTGCCCCTTCGCTTCACACAGCCGCCCGACGCACACCAGACGCGACGGGTTGGTCGGCGCCGTCCACGCGCCATCGTGGTATTGCGACTCCAGACCACAGCGCACGACCTTGATTCGCGGCCAGTCCTCGTGCCGACAGCGCAGATACAACTGGCTGCGACCGAAATCGCTTACCGCCACCGCGAAGGCGGCACGGTGGAGCTTGATCTCGAGCCCCATCGGATAGAGGAACTCGTCCGGACCGTGTGCCGTGAAGCTATACGGCGGACCACCGAGCGCCGCGACCAGCATCGCCACCTCGGCCGAGTTGGTTCCAAAGTGCGCGTGCAGGTGTGCGATGCCGGACCGTCGCAGCCATCGCAGCAGCTGACACGCCTCGGCGAGATAAATCAGATGATAGGGCAGCGGTCGGTAGGAGTGGCGTGCCATCCGCAATGCCAGCATCAATGCCGTGAGGAAACGCCGCGGCGCTCGCAGCGAGGCGATCAATGTCGGTGCAATCAGCGCCAGCGGGCCCGCGCGCAGCAGGTAGCGCGTACGCTCGCGCTCGAGCTGATCCTCTCGATCGGGCAGCGGTCCATCCCATCCGCGCAGCGCCAGCCGCAGGACCGTGAAACCCTGCCGCTCCATCGCCTGGATCTCGCGCCGGATGAAGGTGTGGCTGACTTTGGGATAATGGTTGGTGAGATAGGCAATCTTCAAGGCGAACACTATTTGTATTCGATCAGCCGCGATTGTACCCGGCGGTGATGATCGACGAGGAACTTAATCTGCCCGAGCGCTTCGGGAAACTTGCACACCACCGTTGCGAGCGCTTGCCACCAATTCTCGCGCCGCGAGCGCTGGCCACGCAGTGCCAGTCGAACTACCTGTAGCGGATAGACGCTGAGCAGCACCAGGCCTCGAAGCCCGAATATCGCGACACTCACCGCCACCGCTGCCGGAACGATCAAACCCCAGAACCAAGCGCGCCGCGACTCTACCACCCAGTGGCGCTCCGGCTCGGCTCCGTGCAGCGAGGCGCCGAGCGCGAAGCCGTAGCCACCGCGCAGCATGCGCTTCCACCACTGCGTGAAGCGCAGCAGCGCGGCATCGTGGCGCGTCATCTCCTCGTCGAGTCGCCAGATGCGCCACCCGGCGCGCCGCAGGCGCAGACACAGCTCGGGTTCCTCGCCGCAAATCAGCTCGGGCCGAAAGCCCTGCACCCGCTGAAACGCCTGCACGCGCATCATGGCATCGCCTCCACAGGCCTTGGTCTCGCCGATCGGCGTGTCCCACTCCAGATCACAAAGCAGGTTGTATATCGAGCGCTCCGGGTGCTGCTCGCGCCGCCGTCCGAACACGACCGCCACGTCGGCATGCTGGTCGAGAAATCGACTTGCCTGCTGCAGCCATCCGGGCACGACCTCGCAGTCGCCGTCGACGAAAAAGACATAATCCACCTCAGGATGTGACCGCAGCAGTCCGACCACGCCGCTATTGCGGGCGCGCGCCGCGGTAAACGGCGTGCTCAGGTCGAGCTCGACAACGGGCACACCCAGGCTGCGACTGAGCGCGCGTGAGCCGTCAATGGACCCGGAATCGACGTATAGCACCCTGTCGGCCTGCCTCGTCACGGACTCGAGACAGCGTCGCAGCCGGTCCCCCTCGTTGCGACCGATGACCACAACGCCGACCGCACACGCCTCGCGCCCGGGTGGTATCGCGGATTGAACGGAATCAGGACTCATGGCAGCACGGTCTGATCGATGATCCGAGCGGCCGCGGGTGCTGTCAATGGTGACCGTCCAGCGGCGTCCGTGCCGTGGTGTCAGCTCGGGCCGAAGCTAGAGACTCGCCGCTGCGGTTGTTGCGGCTGGCGTGCGCGGGCTGATCGCCGCAGCCGCGCCGTGTGGCCGCAACAGCAGCGCATCGATCGCATCGAGGACGTCAACATTGCGGGTTTCATCGAACTTGCGGGCAAACAACTTGTGCGAGCCGGCCAGCGTCGCTATGTAGGTTCGATCCAATATCGCCGGATGCGGAGGCGCAGGCGTATCCCAATCCTCGTAGGTGAGAGTGCTGCCGGTCACGCGGTCCGCGAACGGCGAGTTGGATACGATGGTCTGAAAGAACAGCTCATCGGCGATGAATGCGCGCTTGAAGTGGTCAATGACCTTTGGGTTACGCTGGATGAAGTGATGCACGTACTCGATGCAGGCCCGCGTCAGGCACCACCACTGCGAGCCCCCGTACGGCCGCATGCGCCCCGGCAGCGAGCGTCGAATCGGGACGTGCAGGAAACGGCTGCGAAAGTTCACGTGCCAATGGAGAATCCGATTGAGATCGCGATAGGGGCCGGTATGTTCGCTCCACTTGTTCGGCTGCGTCAGCGCGAACGATTCGATGAATTGCTGCTCGCCCTGGCGTTCGAGGAACGCCTTGATGTAGCGCCGTGGTTTGATCGGATAGTCCTGGCCGGATAGCAGCATCAAGCGATCGAACTGCACACCGGACTCGGTCAGCGCTTGGATCCCGGCGATCGTGGCATCGACGATGCCGAAGCTGCCCCAGTAGCAGGCGCGCGCCGGTACGATGTGGAGGTTCGGTAAGTCTCCGAGCCGATCGAGCAGCGTGCGATGCGTGTGCGGCTCGGCGCGTTTATCCACGTGGATGAAGAAGCTGTCGTCTCGGTCGGTGAGTGCTGCGACCAGGCGAGCGACCTGGTTGGCAAGCTTGTGGCTCAGTATCAGGTAAGCGAGTCGCATGGACGCCTGCAGCTCTCAAATGCTGACCGAGGCGCTGCCATGCTAACGGAGGCGCTCACACCCAAGTATCCGTGTCGCTCAGGGTGTCGCTGGAAAAGCGGCGAACTCGCGGTCAGGCAACTGACCGCACACGAGTCAGGTGATTCTGACCCTCGACGGGGCCGAGGCTGGCGACGGTGTCGTGGCGACGGGCGCTGCTGCTCGCGAGTCAGCTGCCGCGCCTGCGGTACTTAGCGCGCCTGCCGCGCCTGGCGTGCCTAGCGCACCTGCAGCACCTGCAGCGCCTGCCAGCGCCGCTCGGCCAGCGCCGCCGCAGTTCACGGGCAACAGCGCGCGGTTGCTGGGCCACAGGATGCTGTGACCGATCAGGTCGCGGATGAAGTGAGGCACGGCGCTGCCGCGGCGCCCGAGACACATGCGCTTTAGAGCGCCGAGCGAGTTGGCCGCTATCGCGATGAGATCAATCGCGATCGCCTTGCTGACCCCGAACGTCACCGCGAAATAGCGCCGCCGCGACTCGAACCAGTAGGGCGGCAGTCGCTTCGGTGCGTCGGCGCGCCCGGTAACGTGAGTACTTTGACCCGCGATGTGCATGACGCGGCTCTCGGGGACGTACCAGGTCGAAAAGCCAGCCGCGCGCGCGCGGCGGCAGAAGTCGGTCTCCTCGTAGTAGAGAAAGTAGTTCTCATCGAAGCCGCCGACCGCCGCCAGCACCGCCGGACGGACCATCATCGAGGCGCCACAGATCCAATCGACCGGCTGCGGCGTCTTGGACATGCGCCGCGCGACCACCCAGCGCTGCAGCAGATGCGTGACCAGCCCGAACCTGAGGCCCTGATCGAGCTCACTCAGCAACGTCGGAAAACGAAATGCGATCGGCCAGTCTGATCCGTCGCGGTTCTCGAAGCTGCTGCCGGCGATGCCGACGCCCGGGTGCGTGTCGAGAAACCGGGCGAGCGCGAGAACGGCGCCGGAGCGCACCTCGGCATCGGGATTCATGAGATAGATATAGGAAGGAGCGCTGTCGCCGTTGAAGGCGCGCTCGATACCGACATTGTTGCCGTAGGCGAAGCCGCCATTGCGTGGCGCGGCAATGAGCGTGACCCAGGAAGACCATCCATGCTGCTCGACCGCCCGCTGGATCTGTGGCAGATCTCCCGAGTCGTTGTCCACCACGATCGCCTGCAGGCGCAGGTCGGGCGTGGCTCGTTCTGCTTGCAGCGAGCGCAGCGCCTCGATCGTGAGCGGCGCGCAGCGGTAGCTCACGATCACGGCGAAGATGTTGAGCGCGCTCATGTGCTGAGGCCGTGCTCAGATCCTGAGTCTAATGTGGGCGGCAGGGAACAGAAACAACAGCAGGCTGCTGGTGGCGTAGGCAGACAGCGCCACGCCGAATACGAACATGAGCTTGTAGAGCTCGTAGCGCAGGATCATGAAGCCTTTCGACCGCTGCAGCCACAGATAGTAGGTCAGCGGCGGTAATCCGCTGAGCGCGACTCCGTAGGTAAACCCCATGAAGCCGAACAGGTAATAGCCGAGCAGGCTTCCGGCAAACAGCCAGGCGGCGCGATACACGTTGCCCATGAGGATGACCTGGTATTCTCCGGCAGCGATCAGCAGATCCTCGGCAGGCTGGGCAAACGCCAGCAGCAGCGCCCGCAACATGAAGGCCTGTAGCACCGATCCGGCCAGAGCATAACGCGCCGGATACAGCACCGAAATCAGAAAATGCGCCGCTCCGCCGACCGCAGCGGGAATGATCAAAATGGCCCCGAACAGCTTCAGGTTCTCGGTGTAGTACTTGAGCGAAAAGCTGTCGCGATCGCTACGGAAATTGTGCGCCACCCGTGGATACAGCACCAGCTGGCTGATCTTGGAGATCAGGGCCTCGACCGATGCGGCGATATTTCCGCCCAGGCCGTAGACGCCGAGCAGGTTGAGGTCGAATAGCCGCAGGAACACTACCTTGTCCCATTGACTTAGCGCGAGCGTCAGCGCGCTCGAGGGCATGGTGTAGCGCGTGAACTTCAGCACCTCCGCCGCCGCGGCTCGGTCCCAATACACCCGCGGCCTGTTCTCGCGATAGTAGTACTGACTGATGAGCGTCATCATTACGCGGTACAGGAGGGTCCCGTAGACCATGCCCCAATAATCGCGCGAGTAGTGGCAATAGACGACGGTGAACAGCGTCGAGACGAATGCGGTGAGCAGCTCGGCATAGACGATGATGCGCGAGCGCTTGCGGCGCACCGCCAGCGGAAATGCCATCGACTCGAGGGCGCCGACAACGAACCAGAGGGACATGACCCGCAGAGGAAGAGCCAGAGCCGGAGCGTGGTAGAACCGGTCGGCGATCAGCGGCGCAAAGATCACCAGCACCAGCGCATTGAGCACGGCGCGCGCGAGGCGCATCGTCCAGGCGGTGTTCAGATATCTGGGTTGATCCCCGTTGGGATCGCGAATGATGAAAATGTTGACACCGAGGTCGGCGAGCATCTCCACGACGAACACGATCGACATCAATATCGTGAGGACGCCATAGGTCTCGGGGCGCAGGATCCGCGTCAGGATCATGCTGCTGCCGAACTTGATGAGTGCCTGTGCGGCGAAGGTGAAGGTGGTCGCGAACAGGTCACCCTTCAGGTTGACGAACTGTCCGATCCGCACTCAGCGCGGCTCCGGGAAACGGCCGATGTGTCTGAAGGCAGTGCGCGCTTGGGCCGCCTCGGGAGCGGC
>JASHTF010000005.1 GCA_030040715.1 Gammaproteobacteria bacterium
ACGCAGGGCAGCTGCAACCGGACTCTCGGGAGAACCTCGGCGGCCTGTAGGGCGACTCACAGATGGAGATATTCGTGAACGCCAGGCTCGACGGACGACCGGCTCCGTTATTGAGCGCCCTCGGGATCTGGTCCCATTGCTAAGGCCGCGAGGGACGCGTATATCTGCCGGTGAGTGTGGCGGACGAGCAGCCCGCCGAGCTCTGCGAGGGTGGCCCCATGGGCGGACACAAGGCATTAAGTTCGATTGGTGGCGCTGCGGCGGCGCTGTGCGGCGCGCTCGTGTTGGGAGCCTGCGGTATCTATCCCGCGACGGCGGCCGATGGCGGCTCGGAGGCGGGCGCCCTGGCTCAGGGTGTGCCAGGCAACTGGGTCGCGCACGACTACCACTTTTTCTACATGAATTTCACTTCGACCTACTCCTGCAACGGTTTGAGCGATAAGCTCGGGCTGCTGTTGAAGGCGAGCGGTGCGCGCGTGACTCGAATCGATCCGGAGTGCGCTCGCCCCTACGGCACGCCGGACTCGCTCGCGCAGGTGGACGTCAAGTTCTCGACGTTGATGCCGGTTACGGCTGGCTCGGCCGCCTCCACGGCAGGTCCCGCGGGAGTATGGCGTCACGTGGCCCTGACGCCGCAGACCCTGCACGATAGCCTGTCCGGTGAATGCGGCTTGGTCGAGCAGTTCCGTAACGTCCTGTTGCCCATGTTTGCAACGCAGAACGTCAAGAGCGATCTGACCTGCGTGCCGAACCAGGCGTACGGTCCGTTCAGCCTGAGCTTCGATGTGTTCGCGCCCGGCAGCGACGCGGCCGCGCCTGCGGTCGCCGGCCCCGCACCGCGCGCATCGCCGGTGTCCGTGGAGCTCTATGCCTATCCAAAGAACGGCCAGTCGCCCGGGCAGCAGTCCAGCGATAAGAATCAGTGCCGCGCGTGGGCGAGCGGCCAAGTAGCTGGCGCCTCTCCTACGCCCAACGGCGCTCCGGGCCCGGCGCCCGGGACCCAGGAACAATATTTGCGCGCCGAGGCGGCGTGTCTCGAGGCTCGCGGCTATAGCGTTGAGTAGCGCGCGCGTTCGCTGACGCCTGTGGCAGGGGTACTACTGCTGTGTCGACACCGGCGCGGGAAGCTCCTGCTGCCCGCGCATCAGCCAGAGAATTGCAATCATGATCGGTCCACACCCGTCGTCGCTGCTCACTGCCTGCCGCGGTTTGGCGCTGGTCGCGATCAGCGCTTGTGCTAGCGCGGGTGCTGCTAGCGCGGGTGCCGCTACCGCAGACACTGCCGAACAGACGCCCACTGCAGCGACCCGACCGGCGCTCCCCGCATCGACCGCCGGCACGGTGATTCGACCGATCGCACAACTGAAACTCTCGGCAACGATCCTCATTGGGAAAACGGCGGACTGGGTCGCAGCGACCTCCGACGCCATCTGGGTCGGAAGTACCGGTCCCTACGCCGTCAACGCGATCGATCCGAAACGGAATCAACGCGTCGCAACCGTTGAGCTCCCGGGTGAGCCGTGCGCCGGCCTGGCCGTGGGCTTCGGCAGCCTTTGGGTACCGTTGTGCGGCCGGATGCCCAAGCTGGCGCAGGTGGACCTGAGGACCCGCGCGTTGGCGCACGTGTTTGATATCGGCCCCGCGGCGCCCGAGGGCGGTATCACCACCGGAGCCGGCAGCGTGTGGATGGTGCTCGATAAGGCCGGCTCGCTGGCACGCATTGATCCGATCAACGGCAAAGTGCGCCAGATCGTGCATCTGCCTCCGGACTCCTACAATCCCTACTACAGCGACCGACGTATCTGGGTGACGCGCGCCGGGGGCTCCGAGCTCACGAGCGTCGATGCCGCCACGGGACAGGTGCTCGATCGGATCGGCACCGGACCGGGTCCACGGTTCCTGACCGCGGGAGCGGGCGCCATCTGGACGTTAAATCAGGGCGATGGCTCGCTCACCCGCGTGGATCGCGGCGCGCGGCAGCCGCCGCACACGCTGGCACTTGGCACCGCCGGCCACGGCGGCGATATCACCTACGGCGCCGGAAGAATTTGGACCACATTTCCTGACGTGCCGCTGTCGATCGTCGATGCAGCGCAGCCGGCGTTGCTGTGTCAATGGCGGGGGCCCGGAGGTGATTCATTGGGTTTTGGAGCCGGCGCCATCTGGCTGACCAACTATAGCGCCGGGACTCTATCGCGCATCGCGCTCAATGACATACCGAGCGACTGCGAAGCTACGGCACCCCACCGGCGGTGAGTCCGCTGCTCTCTTCCTCCACCACGCCTCACCGTGACCACCGATCCTCAGGCGGCCATCGTCGCGGCGCGGCGCGCGGCGACCGCAGCGCTGCGATGCCGGGATTTGGCCGCCGCGGCTGCCGCAGTCGAGCGGCTCAGCGCGCTGCAGGCTGCGGCTACGGGCTCGGCCATCGCACGCGCGCTCGCGCACCTGGAGCTCGGGGACCTCTGGTCACTGCTGATGGATTATGAAGCCGCCCAGCGCAGCTACACGCAGGCGCTCGAGGTTGCCCCCGGGGAGGCGCGCGCGTGGTTCAATCGCGCGGCGGTGCGCGGCTTTCTCGGCCGCCTGCAGGAGGCGGAATCCGACTATGACCGCGCGCTCGAGTTGGCGCCCGCGGACGCGCAAGCCTATTTGAATCGCTCGGAGCTGCGCTCACAGACGCCCGAGAACAATCATGTGGCGGAGCTGGAGCGAGCGTTGACCGCGGGGCCAAAGAGCTGGCGGCAGGAGGTTCCCCTGCGCTACGCGCTGGCGAAGGAATATGAAGATCTCGGCGAGTACGCGGCCAGCTGGAGCCAGCTCGCGCTCGGATCACGCCTGCGACGGCAACATCTGCAATACGATCTGCAGCAGGATCTGGCGACGGTCGAGTGGATCCGCCAGGCCTTTCCCCCGAGGGGTGGCGAGTGCGACGAGCTGACGGGCGCCGCGAGCGGCGAGCCGATCTTCATCATCGGCATGCCACGCAGCGGCTCGACGCTGCTCGATCGCATGCTCGGCGGCCACACTCAGGTGTACTCGGCGGGTGAGCTGCCGGACTTTGGCGCCGCGGTGGTAGCCGCCGCCGAGGCACATCGAGACCGAAGTCTCTCCCGCCAGGAGCTGATCTCGGCGTCGAGCGAGCTCGATCCCAAGGCGCTCGGTGAAGACTACCTGCGGCGGACGCGGCCGCGCACCGGTCATACGCCCTACTTCACCGACAAGCTGCCGCTCAATTATCTCTACTGCGGCCTGATCGCGCGCGCCCTGCCGAACGCCCGCATGGTACATGTCACGCGCGGAGCGATGGCAACCTGCTACGGGACATACAAGGTGCTGTTCCGTCAGGGCTATCCATTTTCTTATGACCTGCTTGAGCTGGCCGACTACTACCTCGGCTACCGCCGGCTGATGGCTCACTGGCAGGCGGTCTTACCGGGACGCATCATCGAGGTGTCGTACGAGCGCTTGGTTCAGGATCCAGCCACCGAGGCGCAGCGTCTGCTCGACGCGCTCAAACTGCCCTGGCAGCGGCAATGCCTCGATCCCGAGAGCAATCCCGCAGCGGTGGCCACGGCGAGCGCCGCGCAGGTACGACATCCGATCCACATGCGCTCGTTGCGGCTATGGCGACACTACGAACGTGAACTCGCGCCCGTGGCCGCCCGCCTGGCAGCCGCTGGCATAGCCGCGGAGGCTTGATCGGGGATGCCAGTCCGCCTCATTGTCGAAAGGGTGTCCTCGCGTACTTCCGAACCCGAAGCCGAAATCGCGAGTGCCTGGTTCCGGGTGGTAGGATTGCCACCGACAAGCGCCATGACGGACCCCGATCAAGACCAGAAATATTGGTTCCGCGCCAAGCGCTATGGCTGGGGTTGGGGATTACCGCTCACGTGGCAAGGTTGGACAGTATTTGCAGGCTGGTTCGCCGTTGTGATTTCGGCTTCCCGCTACCTGCTGCCACGTCGAGTACCCGCCCATCTGGTATTCGTGCTCGTCATGGTCCTTCTGCTACTGGGCATCTGCTACATCAAAGGGGAACCGCCGCACTGGCGTTCGGGAGATCAAGACCACTGACGCTGCGTCATTCACGAACCCTGAGCCGTCGCCGGCGAACGACCGAATTGCGGCGGCGTACAGTCGGACCCCATGAAGGCATCATGATTGTCTATGCAAACCAGCTTGCTCCGTCCCTCACTGCTTTGGAGCCTCGGCCTGGTGCTACTGATCGTGGCTGGAGCTGCCGCCTTCAAGGTCGGATTCCTCGGTAATCCTTGGTCCAGTTTTGAAAAGAGTACTCTCAACCCCGGCCTTCGCTCGAACACAACGCCGGGCGACCTCGGCATCCCGTTTCAGCGCATCAGTATCGCCAGCGAATCACGTCAACTAGACGCATTCCTCGTGCCCGCTGGCGCCGAATGCAAAAAGCATGTCGCGGTGTTGATCTTTCATGGGCGCAACGAGACCATCGCGGATTGGGTGGCGGCGCAGAAGCGTTTGCGCGACGGGTGCATTGCATCCCTGGCCTTCGATTACTCCGGCCATGGGCGTAGCAGCGGTCCGGGGACGATCGCCCATCTCAACATCGATGCGGTTGCGGCTTACGCAGCATTCATCAAACTAACGCCAACGAGTCGCCATTGTCTGTTCAGCCATTCCATGGGCGGTGGTCCAATGCTGTGGGCAGCGACTTCTTCCATTGCAGCGCCGGATTGCATCGTCATTGCCAACCCATTCTCATCGCTGCGCTCTATGGCTGAGCGCAGTGGTATGCCAAAACTGCTTGGCGTGCTTATGCCGGACGCGTGGGACAACGTCTCTCTGGTCAAGCGCATCCACGCGCCACTGTTGTGGATACACAGTCGTGCCGATCGGACCATTCCCATCGCCGAAGGCCGAGCCGTTTTCGATGCGGCGCCCGACCCCAAGAGGGCATTGATCCTCGACGGCTATGACCATAACGCGATCTATCGGGAGTTGCCCGATGAGATTTGGACGCCGATGACCGTCTTCATTCGGGGCTGACTTTCGCGGCGTATCGCCCGATCTCACATCGTTGCGCACGGGAATGAAGTTTTTCGAGCGCTGCAACCAACACCCGCGACCCTTGCTGTGGACCGCAACCGCAGAATCGACGCCAACTGAGGCCGTACGAAAGACCCTTCACGATTCATGCTATCTTGGCGTCCTCGTAGTCATCTGCACCCGTACGGTGCGCTCAATCTGGTGAATAACGGTGCGTGCCACTATTCTGACGCTAGCCACGTTCACTGCGCTGCTCACGACGAGCTTCGTGCCGGCGTCGCAGCCGTCTGATCAGTCAACCGCGCCCACACGCCCGGTACCGCCCGCTCTGCGGCCCGCCCTTCAAGACGGCCTTCACGTCGTCAGCAGTTTCGCGGCCGCCTCGGGCCTGACCGGATGGGTGATGCGTAGGTCCGACGGAAAATATGCGGTCCTCTACACGACCTCTGATGGGCAAACGCTGGTGGTGGGCGAGCTGCTGAGCAGCACCGGCCAGGATCTGTCTGACTCATACGCCGAGCGCTACGTACCGCCCCCGGATCTGACCGCCTTGTGGGCGGAGTTTGACCAGGCGAACGTCGTGATTGCCGGAACTAAGGCCGCCAGCAAATCCGCCATTTACGTCATCATGGATCCGAACTGCATCTTCTGTCACATGCTCTGGATCGCACTGAAGCCGTATGAGGCCGCCGGCCTCCAGGTTCGCTGGATTCCGGTCGGCTTCCTGCACCAGGACTCGTCCGCCAAAGCCGCCGCCATATTGAAGGGCGGCGAAGCCGCGCTCGAGCAGTGTCAGCAGCATTTCGACGTGCGGGCTGAAAGCGGCGGTATTGCAGGCATCGCCATCACGCCCGATCTTCGGACGAAGCTCGAAGCAAACCTGCAACTCATGCGTCAGGCTCGGGTGCAGGGCACGCCCGGCATCTTCTACAAGGATGCCTCCGGACGCGTGATCCGACGAGATGGCATGCCGTCGATGTCGGAGCTACCGAGTATCACCGGACTGCCCGCACAACCCGAGACCGATCCACAGCTCGCTCGGTTCGCCAAGTAGTCATTGCTCGTAGACCACCTGGCCGCCCACCACCGTGCGCAGCACGCGGGTAGCGGAGATCTCGCTGGGTGAGATCGTGGCCACATTGCGATCGAGCACGATGAAGTCCGCGAGCTTGCCCGCCTCGAGTGAGCCGATGTAGCGCTCCTCGTGGAGCTCGTAGGCCGCGTTGGCCGTAATCGCACGCAGCACTGCGCTTTGCGTCAGGCCCGGATCGGTGCCTAATCGACCGGCGTGCTGCGGCGGACCGCCCGGGCGTCCCATGCGCGTGACACCGACCTGGAGCGCAAACCACTCATCGAGCGGGTCGACCGGCCAGTCGCTGCCGTAGGCGATGCGAGCGCCCTGGGCGGCGAGGAAGCCCGCCGGCTCGATGAGTCCGAAGCGGCGCAGACCGAGGCTATCACGCGCGCCCTCGATCGTATCGAACGCGGGCTTCTCCCATTGAAAGGACAGCACCGGTATGGCGTTGAGCTGCGCAAAGCGCGCGTAGTCGGCCGGGTCCACCAGCTCGCAGTGAGCCAGGCCAGGACGGATGTCGCGCCCGGGCAGCGCCTGGCGCAGCTGCGCGACGGCGTCGAGTGTGGCCCGTACCGCCCCGTCGCCGTCGGTGTGCAGGTGCGGATCAATGCCGGCCTCGCCAAGCCCGACCAGGAGCTCGCGCAGAATCGGTGCCGGGAAATAGACCTCGGGTTCCGTCTTGGCCGCCGGCTCGAACCTCGGATGCGCCGCGGTGCCGTGGTTCTCATAGTAGGGCGCAAGCAGCGCACCCGTGTCTGCCGGGGCGGTGATGACCCCATCCATGAACAGCTTCGCGTTGTGGACAGAGATGGAAGGTCGGGGACGGAGCGGCCCTTCGTCGTATTGGTGCGCGATCGCTACCACGCGTGCCACCGCTTGCCGGGCTGATGCGATATCCGGGGTCTCGTCAGACCGGATGAGCGGAGCGAAGTGCGCGCGCGCCGTGAGCACACCGTCCTTCTCCAGCGCCGCAAACGCTTCGATGTCGGGCGGGTTCCCCACCGCGTCAAAGAAAGTCGTGATCCCCTGGCGGCGCATCGCATCGAGGGCCGCGCGCGCCGCCGCGACATTGTCGGCGGCGGTCGGCTTGGGGATCAGGTCTGCAACCAGACCTTGGGCGTTATCTTCGAGAATTCCATTCGGTTGCCCCGAGGAGTCTCGCCCGATGCGTCCAGCCACCGGATCGCGCGTCTGCGCCGTAATCTTGGCGAGCGCAAGAGCGCGGGAATTGACCAGGCTCGAATGGCCGAACGAGTCGAACACCATGATCGGCCGGTCGGTCTTGAGCGCATCGAGCGTCGCGCGGGTCACCGTGGCGTTCGTCGGGGTTATGCCGTAGCGAAACCAGCTCACCACCTCGAACCAGGCTCCAGGGGGGTCGCTCCGATGCTGATCGAGGCAGGCCTGAATGCGAGACTGGAACTCGGGGATCGTGAGCGACTCGTAGTTGAGCGAGCACTTCAGCAGCTTGAGGCCTCCAGCCACCGGATGCATGTGGCCGTCGATGAGACCCGGCATGACCATGTGACCCTTGAGGTCGACCACACGGGTGTTCGCACCCACGAATCTCCTCGCGCCCGCATCACTGCCGACGTAGGCGATGCGCCCAGCGGTAACCGCCAGCGCCTGTGCCACGGTCCCGCGTGCATCGATGGTGTACACCACGCCGCCCGTATAGACCGCATCGGCGGCGCTCGTCGCCGCTTCAACCCGACAACCGAGTGCGCACAGCAGCCACACCAGTATCAGTCGAGATCCGACCCGGGGTCGCCGGGACAGCAGATGGATGTTCATCGAATCGCCCCCAAATATTTGCCAGCCGCGGATGGCTGCCCAGGCAGCTCTTAGTCACGGATGATAAATCAAGCTCACGCTATGAGTTATCCGTTCGGGTTGTCGATGTCGACGATCGCTTTCCAGGACCCGTCCTGCTGCTTCTTCCACACCACGACCCACTTGCCGGAGGATTTGACCGCCTTGCCATTGCTGTCCAGCAGCGTGAGCTCATATTTACCGGTCTGATAGGCGAGATCCCCGCTGCGGGCGACCTCGATCTGATCGCTCGATTCCTGCGATTCGAATCCCGGTAGCGCATAGTCTTGTACCCAGAGCGCTCGCCGCTCGGCAGCGGTGGTCGCGGCAGGCCGATTCGACGACAAATATTCTGCGTTGTCCGCGTAGAAGGACAGCGTGCGCTCGAGATCCTTCGCCTCGATGGCCTTGAACCATGAGTTGGCTTGTGCACGGATGGCCGCCTCATCCGCCGCCGTAGCGGCCGGCCGGCTCCCACAGCCGACGCCGCCGAGCGCGATGACGAGCGGCAGTGTCAGTTTCGAAGCATAGCGTGCGACCCGGTAGAACATCGCAGCGACTCCATGGCGCGGTGTGCGCCCCAGCGGGGCATTCCCCCGGGTTATTTTCTCCTGCCCGCGAACGCGTAGTTCAACTCGACACCGACGGTGCGCGGCCGCGACACCAGGTACGCATAGTTGTGTGCGGTGAACGCCTTGGTGTAGGTGAACCCCGTCACCCCCTGGGCGTTGGCGAGATTGTCGACGTAGGCGTCGATGGTCCAGTCCTCGCCGACGCCAAACCCCGCGCGCAGATTCAGCAGCTCATAGCCAGGAAGAATGGCCGCATCGATGGAGTGAGGCGTTTCGGTCCAGAAATCGCTGCGCCAGGTCAGATCCGCGCGCGCATTGAAGCTGAGGCTACCCTGCAGCGGCCGGCTGTAGTCGACCGAGGCGCTGCCCTGCTGCTTCGAGACCGCCGGCAGCGGATCGCCGGAGACGCCGGTGATGGCGCCGTCGGCGATGTTGAAGCTGGCCGTCAGTACCGCGTCCGTATAGGCGTAACCGAGCAGGATGCGCGTGCTCGTGGTCACCGGAATGGTCACCTCCGCCTCGACACCGCGCGAGCGGGCACTGGTCGCATTGCCGATGAACAGCAGGCCGCTGATGGGCTCGGTGCCGCTGATTTGAGGATGCTCCCAGTCGATGTTGAATACATCGAAGGTATAGGTGGTCCCCTGCGGCAAGCGTCCCTTGATGCCCACCTCGTTGTTGACCGCCAGATCGGGCTGGTACGCGAGCTGTGACGCCGGCACGCAGAATATGCACGTCCCGATCGGCAAGGCGTTGGCGCCGCCCCTGCGGAAGCCCTGTGACCAGGTGTAATACAGCATGGTGTTGGGAGCAACCTCATAGGAGGTGTTCCCTTTGTAGACCTGCTTGTGGTAGCTGGTCGCACTGGTCGCGGGGATGTTACCGATCGGACTGGTGCCCGATA
>JASHTF010000405.1 GCA_030040715.1 Gammaproteobacteria bacterium
TGCATGGAATGCTAGGGACCCCGAGGCGCTGGTGTCGCTGTTCCACCCCGACACCGTCTGGCCGTGGCCTCCCAATGCTCAATCCCACGATCCCGTGACCTGGCTAATGCCGCTCGGTCGGTTCAATGGCGAACGGTGGAAACAATCGTGGATGACTCTCTTCCAAACATACGAATTGGTTCACAACCACCGGGCGATCGTGCGTATTGTGGTATCGGAGCAAGGTGACGGTGGGTTTGCAGTCGTAGACGTCGACACACTCTGGCGTCACCGGAGAAGCGGTGCCGTGATGCATTGGAAAGGCCGCGCGTGTAAGGTTTATACAAAAGTGGATGATCGTTGGCTTTTTCTATACCAGACGGGTCTTCTGGATTATTCCACGCACGATTAATGGTCCCGTGGAATTGGCAGGAGACTGGGCACGGTAGAGATCAACGACCGGCGTAGTTATGAAGCAGACATACACCGACCGGTCCGCTCGTCGCCGTCTCGGCGCCTAGCTCGCGCGCCACGCCGATCGCCAACGTGTGAGTCCGTGGCGGTGAGTCCCTACGATATATTCATGACGGCGACCGTACAGCCGACGGCAAAGATTGGAATGGGCGCGTAGAACCAGAGCTCTCCCGTGTGCCCTTCGGCCGCGCCCGCGACCGAGATAAAGGTACGGATCTCAAATCCACCCTGACCGGCCTCGCGCCAGGTCTCATCGTCCCTGTAGGCCAGCAGATCCTCTCGGTTGTTGGCGAGCAATTTAGTGAGAAAGTTTCGGTCCCAGGCCTCGTTGATCCTTCCCGAGTCTGGCGTCGCGGGCCAGTGTGAGATACCGCCCGTGCCGATGAGTGCGATACGCTCGGCGCGCGCCGCGCAGGCGCGCTTCAAAGCGCGCCCCAGTGCGTAACAGCGATGCAGCGGTATCAGCGGTGGTCCCTGACAATTGATATTGACTGGAACCACCGGGAGATCGTAGCGAGGCGTCAGGAAATGCAGTGGCACCATGAGGCCGTGATCGAACTTCCACTCCTGAGCGTAAGCCAGATCGACATCATTCATGACCTCCTGGATGAGTCCATGTGACAACGCTTCGGCACCGGGAATTCGCCGCCGCTGGATCCCGAGCCAGGCCTCATCCTCAATCGGGCCTTCATAATGATCGGCCATACCGACACAGAACGCCGGCATATTGTTCATGAAGAAATTCGCGAAGTGCTCCGCTGCGATGACGATCAGAGCGTCCGGTCGCGTAGCCTCGAGTGCAGCCCGCATCCGATCGAACGCACGGTAGAGCGGGTCGCGCACCGTCGGATCGGCCATCTCCTTGCGCCCGGTGATACCCGGAGCGTGGCTACAGACGCCAGCAAACACCAGGCTCATGTGCCGGTTGCTCTCATCTGCCCTCTGCGCGCGTATATAAGCCCGCCCTCACCGGTCCGTATCTGCGCTCGCCTTCACGCAACGCCTCGATGTACGCCCTCCACTCGTAGCCGCGCAGCGCCGCGTAATGCATGAGTATCTGACCATTCACGCCCATCACGTACAGCAGACCGAGGTCGGGCTGACGCACGGCGGCGCGTTCTTCCTGGCTGAGCTCGTACTCGGTCAGCAGTCCCTCGAAGTCCTCGTCAAAACACCGTCGCACCCGCGGATCGCGATTGAGATGAAACAACAGCTTCTGCACGGAGTAGAGGCTCATCGCTCCAGCGCCTTGCGGTGATTGCGCTTAGCCGCTGACTCCCGCTCCAGGTCCAATGCTTCGAGCGCCTGTTCCAGCTCGCGCAGCAGCTCGGTCAACTGCGTCAGCTTGCGCTCTCCGAAGCGTTTGAGAATCTGCGCGTAGACTACTTCGGAATACGGTGCGTGCGAGGCGATCACGCGCAACCCCTGAGGCTCGAGACGGATCACGCTGCGGCGCAGATCCGAATCGACCTGTTTGCGGCTGACGAGCCGTCGGCGCTCGAGTTCCGGCAAGATGCGGGACAGGCTCGGCGCGAGCAGAAATGTCATCTGCGCCAGCTCGGTGATCTCCATCGATCCAGAGTGCGCCAGCGCACGCAGGATTCGCCACTGCTGCTCGGTGACACCACGCTTGCGCAGGCCCGGTCGGAATAGCCGCATGACGGCCTCGCGAGCCCGCAGCAGCGCCATCGGCAGTGACTGGGAAAAGGGCCGCATGGGGAGCGCTTTTCGCAGTAGCGAATGGTTGGACTTGTCAGATCTCATCATCGATCACCGTGTTGCGAAGCAGACCGACTCCAGAGATCTCGACTTCGACGACATCTCCGGGCACGAGGTAGCGAGGAGGGTCGAAGCGCGCCCCGGCGCCGGTCGGTGTTCCCGTTAGGATGACATCCCCCGGCTCGAGGGTACAGAACGTCGACAAATAACTGATCAAATACTGAACCGGAAATAGCATCCGGTCACTCGTATCGTGCTGCCGTAACTCTCCGTTGACCCGAGTGCTGAGGCGCAGTGGCCCCTCTCCGGCCTCGTCCGTGGTGACGATATAGGGGCCGATCGCGCCCGAGCGGTCGAAGTTCTTCCCCTGCGTGACGTTGAACTTCGCGTGCCGCAGCCAGTCGCGTATCGTCCCGTCGTTGCCGCAGCTGTAGCCGAAGACGTGCGCTTGGGCACGCTCCTGAGGGATGCGACGGCCGCCCGTGCCGATCACGACTACGATCTCGCCTTCGTAATCGAGCTGCGCTGACTCGCGTGGTCGCACGATTGGATCCCCATGCGCGACGAAGGAAGTATGCGAGCGCATGAAGATACTCGGATACTGCGGCCTGGCGGTCCCGTCCTTGTATTCCTCGTTGCGCTCCGGGTAATTGACGCCGATGCAGAAATAGCGCGTGTCGCGACCTATCGGACTCAGGATTTTGACGTCTGCGAGTGCGTAATCGGTTTGATTGAGCGCGGCCAGCTCGCGCGCGCGTGCCACGAGTCCGTGACGCAGCAACGACAGCGCATGGCCGGCATCCGTTCCCAGTCTCGCGCCCAAGTCGATGATGCCACGGGATCCGATGGCTCCGCACGAACAGCGGTCAGCGGCCCGGAAATTGACCAGCCTCAAGCGGCCCGCTCCCCCAGCAGCCCGGCGCGTCTGAGCACCTGATCCAGGCGCCGCTCGAGCTCCGGCGTCGCTGGAACCATGGGTAGCCGATGCTCGTTCGTCGCTAGCAGCGCAAGTCGCTTCATCATGTATTTGACGGGAATCGGGTTGGTGTCAAAGAACACGGCCTGGTTGATCTCGAATAACCGGTGATGCAAGGCCTGGGCGGCAGCAAGATCATTGCTCCACACCGCCTCGCACAGATCCGACAAAACCCGTGGCTGCAGATTGCCGACGGCGTTCATCAGGCCACAGGCGCCGACAGCCAGCATTGGAAAGGACAGCTCTTCAAGCCCTACAAAGATCTTGAAGCTGGAGCCAAATAACGCCTGGCACTCGGAGACCAGCGCCAGATCGTTGACCGCATGCTTCATTCCGACCAGAGACGCTGATCGCGCGCGCAGCTCCTTCAGCGTATCAATCGTCACACTCACCGCTGTCCTGCCCGGGATGTGGTAGATCATCCACGGCAGCCCCGCCACCGAGGCCACCTCCAGGTAGTAGGCGATCAGGCCGCGCTGCGGGGGCCGAATGTAATAAGGGGTCACGATCAGCAACGCGTCGGCGCCGGACTTTGCCGCGTGCTCCGTGAGCTGACGCGTCTCGTGCAACGACTGTGATCCGGTAGCGGCGACGACCGGTACCCGCTTCGCCGCCACCTGGACAGCGACATCGACCAGCCGATTGCGCTCATCTACCGACAGCGTAGAGGGCTCGGCCGATGTTCCGTTCACCAGCACGCCGTGCGAGCCATTCCTGATCTGGAACTCGATCAGGCGAGCGTAGGCCTCATAGTCCACCTCGCCACCGCGGAAGGGCGTGACCAGCGGTGGAATCGAACCTTTGAGCTTGTCAAGCTGAGCGCTCACCTGAGTTGCTCCTGTCAAAGCGGCTACCTGCCGAGCGTCGGAATACGGTGCGTACCGTAAGCCATGCAAACATTCTTGATTTCCATGTAGAACTCGAAGCTATAGTCGCCACCGTCGCGCCCGATTCCACTCGCCTTCATGCCACCAAACGGCGTCGGCAGGTGACGATTGTTTTCCGAGTTTACCCAGATCATTCCGGCATCGATATCTCGAGCCATTCGAAACGCACGGCCCGAGTTCGCGGTCCAGATATAGGCGGCGAGCCCATATTCCGTGTCATTGGCGATCTCGATCGCCTCGGTCTCGTCGCTGAACGGGATCACCGTCAACACCGGACCAAAAATCTCTTCTCGCGCGACGCGCGCACGGTTACTGGCATTGACGAGCAGCGTCGGCTGCACATAGAGGCCGGGCCCGGGATGCTCGGCTCGGGCACCCCCTACCCTCACATCGACTCCTTCCTCTCGTGCGACCTGGAAGTAACTCAACACCTTGTCCAAATGTTGCCGATGGATCAAAGGTCCGACCTCGGTCGCAGGATCGAGCGGATGTCCAACCTTCAAGCTTGCGACCCTGCTTGCAAGCCGGTCGACAAACTGATCGTGAATCGATCGCTGCACGAGCAAACGGCTCGATGAGGTACAGCGTTCACCGTTCAGGCTGTAGATCATGAACACGACCGCATCCAGAGCGCGATCCAGGTCCGCATCCTCGAACACGATCACGGGATTTTTGCCGCCCAGCTCGAGGTGCACCCGCTTCAGACTCGGCGCGCCCTGGCCGACGATGAGACTTCCGGTCCGCGACTCTCCAATGAAGGCCGTAGCGCGAATCGCTGGATGCTCCGTGAGGAGCCTGCCGGCGCGCTCGCCCACCCCATTGACCAGATTGACGACACCCGCTGGAACTCCCGCCTCCGTCATGATCTCGACCAGCAGCATGGCGCTCAGGGGGCTCCACTCCGCCGGCTTGTGTACCACCGTACAGCCTGCAGCCAGGGCCGGCGCAATCTTCCACGTCGACAGCATGAAAGGTGTATTCCAGGGTGTAATCACCGCTACCGGCCCGATCGCTCGCCGCATGGTGTAATTCATGTGCTCGGCTGTCGGCAGCGAGACCCCATCGGCCGCGCTGGGCGCACGGTCGGCAAAGAAGCGGAAATTCTCGGCCGCGCGCAGGGCCGCCCCGCTCATGAAGCGCAGAGCTTGTCCGGTGTCCGTGCATTCGATTAATGCGATCTCCTCGCGGCGCGCCTCGATCGCATCGGCAACTGCGTGCAGTATCTTGCGCCGCTCCGTCCCACTTCGGTCGCGCCATGCAGGGAAGGCCGCCGCAGCCGCCGATACCGCCGCCTGGACGTCGCGCTCATCCCCTGACACCACGCGGTTGATGACCCGCTCGTCGATAGGGGAGACATTGTCAAACACCTCGCTGCTCGAGCCGCGTTCGTGTTTGCCTGCAACAAAATGACCCAGCGGTTGGTTACGGAAGCGCTCCAGCAGTGCTGTGGCCTTGGCGATGTTGGCTTCCAGGGAGGTGCTCATGTCCACGTCTCGTATGGATCGTACCAGGGCTAGGTGGGCGATCGCTCCGACGCAGGCTTGCGCCGCTTGGCTACATATTCGTGCAGATTGTTTTTCTTGAATGTCAGGACCGGATCGATCTCTTGCATCTCCAGAGAGATGGCCAATGGGGAGCGCTCATAGAGCGACGCCAACTGCCTGCAAGCGGCCGCAAAGATAGTCTCACAGGCGCGCTTGCGGGTCTCCAGATCGCGGCCGTGGCCCACCTTCAGACTCAGATGCACGAAGGCATTGTCAGCATGTCCATCGGCGATGAGACAATGCCCGGGCCCATACGCACGCGTACGCAGCCCTCCCACCGGGAAGATACCCGTCTGCACCGCGGCGTCATGTATCGCAGCGATGAATTCGGCGATATTCAGGCGCTTTTGGAGTCCTGCGGAATATTCGACCACGATGTGCGCCATCGCCGTCTCCTCTGATGTGCCCGCCAGCGTGAAGACACTCACGCCTCGCTTGAGATCCTTAACATCATAATTTCAAGCGACTACGTGTCAATATATTGCTCGACGCCGGCGCGGAGCCGGTAGCTTGCATACGCAGCCGCTGCGGCACACCGTCAGGACGGTATCGAGGTGCTTCCCGCGCGCACCTTTTGGGGTAGGGATCTCTGCTAGGGGTAGGGATCTCTGCGCAGGTTGAACGCGATCGAGATGCGTGTCCCGGTGCCTTCATGGGGCAGGACCATATGCGGAACGTAGCTCGGGAACAGCACTATTAATCCGGGCTTCGGATGAACGTACACGCTTCCCTGTACCACTGCCGGCAAAAAGGTGATGGTGCGCGCCTGACAGGGATCGCACAGATGCAGCGGCGCTGCACCGTTGGTCGGCTCACCGACATCAACGTAATAAGTCCCCGACCATGTCGATGCCGGATGCACGTGCACGTTGTTGAAATCCCCCTCCTGATTGACATTGGCCCAGGCCGAAACCCTCCAAGCCATGGGCACCATCGGCGCTCGATAGTCGGCGAACACGCGCCGCGTCGCTTCGTCTCCAAGCTCCCGCATGTAAGAGATGAGGCGCTGACCGGCATCGCTACAGAATTCGAGCTCGCCGACTTCGGAATGCCATCCGCCTCGATTCGATTGGATCATCCCGGGGTTTTTAGAACGGTGCGCCAGAATCTGCTGGCGCAACGATGCATTGAGCTCCGTCACATCGGTCAGAACGTGTGTCACCAGCGGCGTTGCAAAGATATTGGCGTATCGCGCCTCTGCGAAGTTCATCCCATCTATCCCTCGTTGACGCTGTTCGGGTCGTGATCGTCAACGGGTCATCCCGCCGACAGCGGCCGCCGCTCCGAACCGTGCCGATCGGTGTCGGCTTCGTCCACCCTACCGACCGCAGATGATTAAGTTACTGAAATGGAAAGAATTTTATATCGAGTACGGAACATACCAAAGCGCTCAGGCTATGGAAACTTCGAATTTCGCACACCGCCCCGGGAATTCTCTCACGAAAAGCTACGACGATGCCGCAGCCGCATGAATCCGCCCACCAATGGAATGCTTCGCTGCGCGCGACGTACAGGTTCCCTATGTCCCCCAAAAGGAAGGTTGGTGATCCTCCCTATTTTTGGAACTCTCCGCGGCCGGTTTGGCCGCAGACCAGACTCATACCAGCGAACTTGAACGCCTCGTCAGGCGCGGCGCGA
>JASHTF010000048.1 GCA_030040715.1 Gammaproteobacteria bacterium
CCTCCCTGTCGAGCCGTCAAGCTACTTGTACTGCGTTATTAGGCGCATCGTGGCCACTCCCAGGCGGTGCGCCTGTTTTTTGGCTGCCGCTGTTTTCGCTCTGTCCGAGCACCGGTCACCTCGCGTCCGGCTTGCCAGCCGCCTAGCGTGGCTTGCCGGTCGACCTGGCGGCGCGCCCGCCGCTCGGGCCGTGGGGGCTCGAGCCGATCTCGACCGCGACATCGGCCGCGAGTCGCGCGTCCGCGGCGATCGGCGGGGCCGCTGCGTAGCGCTCGTACAGTGGCCCAAAGTCGGTTTGGTAGCAGGCCTGGAACAGTTGCTCGAAGCCATTCAGTACGAAGTAGGTGTGCTGGAACTCATCGATGCAGTAGTCGGTGCGCATGACGCGCACCAGATCGAATCGCAGTCGCTGCGGCCGCGCATCCTCCAGGCTGTAGACGGTCTCACCCTTGGACGAGAGAATCCCGGCGCCATAGACGCGCAGGCCCGATGATGTCTGGATCAGCCCGAACTCAACCATGTACCAATACAATCGCGACAGCATGCGCAGGCCACCGGGAACCGCCATCGCTTTCGGTCCGGCCAGTCCATAGGCCCGCATGAAACGCGCAAACACCGGGTTAGTGAGCAGCGGCACGTGGCCGAAGAAGTCATGAAACAGGTCCGGCTCTACCAGATAGTCGAGCTCCTCGCGCCGGCGCATCCACACCGTGATCGGAAAGCGCTGGTGCGCGAGGTGATCGAAGAACACCTCATCGGGAACCAAACCCGGAACCGCCACGATGCGCCAGCCGGTCGCCGTCGCGAGGATGCGGTTGGCGTCGTCGAAACGCGGAATACGATCGGGTAGCGCCGCGAGCGCGCGCGTGCCTGCGAGAAACTCCGGCGCGGCGTAGCGCTCGATCAGGTCGCGCTGACGCCGATAGAGCGTCGCCCAGATCGCGTGCTCCTCGGCAGAGTAATGCTCCCAATCCTGCGCCACGGTGTAATCGGCGGCCGCACGCGAGTAGTCGCCGCGCAGGCCTCGCGGCTGATGAACCGGCGCTGACGGTGGCTGCACCATAGGGTGGGTGTGCGCACAGATTCTACCTCAGCGCCGCCCCAGCGCGAGCAGCCCCGCCCTGGCGCGCTTGGCGGCCAGCACGGTCCGGCTCAGCAGCTTATCGGCCGTGCCGAGCTGCACCACCGGCTCGGTGAGTCGCGAATAATGCGCTCGGAACAGCGACTGATGCGGGCTCGAACGCGTGCGCGGATAGATGCTGTACTGAAAGCCGAGCTCCTGCTGCGCGTCGACGATGCGGTGCGGATACAGGGGCAGCAACGGACGAATGGCGAGCGTATAGGCGATCGGCCCGGTCGTGCGCATCACCCCGATCCACCCCTGACCGTGCAGCACGGGGTTGTAGCGCGCGATATTGCGCAACACCCGCGCGCTGACGGCGCGCAGGAATGGATGGCCGGCAGCGGCGACGACGTGCCATTGCTGAAACTCACCCTGGGCGCCGGGGATCTCGGGATACAGTCCCCAACCTTCGAACTCTTCGCCGGCCTGGTTCCGCCAGTGCGCCAGCAGATAACGATCATCCGCTCTGAGCACCGCGTTCAGCGGCTTGGTGAGAGTGCTCTTGACGTCGAGGTAGACCCCGCCGCTCCGATAGAGCAGCAGATAGCGGAACAGATCCGCGCGGGCGGCTCCGTAGCTCGGATTGATGCGCTGGAAGTACTCGAGGACTCGCCCACCGTAGTAGCGCGAGATGAACTCGAGCATGTCTTCGGCCCCATAGAGCCGATAGTCCCAATCGGGGTTGGCGCGCCGGATGTGGGCGATGTTGCGCTGGATCTCCGGCGGCGGAGCGTCGCCCGCGGCGGAGAAGAATATTTGATGGATACGGCGACACACCTGCTGCTGCGGCGGGAATTGCGGCAGGAGATCGGCGGCTGGATCGGCCTTCCAACTGATCACGGCCGCGCGCAGGATCGACTTGACACTCGTGGGCGATTTACTCCCGCTCGATGTCGAACGTCTCGATGTAGCGCGCGAACTGTACGCGCAGCAGCTGGGCGTCGAGTCCAAATGTCGCCAGGCTGTACTGACGCCGCGGGTCGCGGCCGCGGCCGCTGCGCGCCAGCCAGGCCTGCATGCGCGCGCGCGCCTCCTCGGTGAGCGACAGTCCCGCATGGCGGAACACCGCACTCGCCGCTTCCAGCGGAGCGGAGATGATCCGCCGGTAATGCAGGTGCAGTACCGATTCTGTGGACGCGGCACGCATCATGCGGGCGGCACCGTCGAGCCAGGATGTACACACCTGCCGCCCGATCTCCACCAGGTCGATGCTGCGCGCGAACGGGCGCCGCAGAACCTCGGTCAATCTGGCAACCGAGGCCAGCACACGTACCGGATCACGATGCACGAACACGAGGCAGGCGTCGGGGTAGATCGCCTTGATCGCGCTCAGCGCGAACACGTGATCCGGTGACTTCAACATCCAACGCCGTCCGGGCGACTGGACCTGCAGGTGCTGGAGGAAGCGGCGATGAAAGCGGTAAGCATCGACATGCCCGTGACGTTCGAGCCAGCGCTGATAAGTCGGAACGCGGTAGATGCTGTCGTAGCGCAGGCTCTGGAACACCTGCGAGGTGATGTCGGTGCACTCCTGCGGAGCCGAGGCCGACAGCGGATGCAGGCTGTTGAGCTCGGGTGCCAGCAGCCTCATCAGGCGCAGCTGCCCCTCGATCCAGCTCCGGCGCAGCCCCGCGCCGATGCGCCCGGCCCGCGCCGGATATGGATAGACGGTCTGCCACGACAGCGGCGCGTTGATGGCCCGGTCCTGCACCAGCAAGCCGTGCAGGAATGTGGTACCGCTGCGAGGCATACCCATGATGAAGATCGGCCGCTCAATCGGCCGCGATAGCAGTTGCGGACGGAGATTCTCGATGGTTTCGAATTCCAACAGGTTATTGAGGCTGCGCAAGACGTCGAAGCGCAGCGAGTAGCGGCCGAACAGCCCGAGATCGCTCTCCGCATTGCAGGCGGCAATCAAGCGCCGCAACGGCTGCACGAAGGAGCGATCCGCGAAGTCGTCGCGCCGTGCGTGTCGCAAGGCTGCAGCCACCATCTCGTCGGCATCCAGTGGTGCTCGGCTCGTCGCTGCGAGCGTGCTCTCTGCGCGCACATTCCCGTCGTTCGCCATGCGACGTGTTTTCCTTGGCTCCGGCTGATGCTGCGTCGGGGGTCGGTCGCGGCACCTTACGATGCGTCGGCCGCTCGCTCAACCCCAATCATCGCAGCAAACGCAAAGGCGAGAACATTGCGGCAAGCTCGGGAACAACAGTCATCCGATTCTGACTCGCCAAATGGCTTTGGTTGACTAAACTGCGATGATGATTTGCGCTCAAAGCGGCTCTGCATGCCATTGGGTGCAGCGATGCGCGCGGTTGGCGGACATTTGCTGGACAGTCCGGCGGCTCAATGTGCTCGCGCTGGCGACGGTCGCGCTGGCCGCTCCTGCCGCCGGCGCGTCCGATTTCACCCAGATATTCAGCCCTAACAACGGCTCTGTCATTCCGGTTCCGCTCATCGGAATAGACCCGGAAAGTGGCACTACCCTGGGCCTGATCGGCGCCTGGCTGCATCACGACGCCATGGGCAGCATCGACCGCATCGTCGCGCCGGACGTGCTGCATAATTCCTACTTCGGCTGGGGGCTGCGGGGGCGCGTGCTCGCCTTTCCCTCGTCCGACACATCCTGGACCGTCGTCGCGGGCGCCAAGCAGCGCGTCGAGCACCAGTTGCAGCTCGAATACCAGAGCGGTATCACCCGCACGAGTACCTGGTCGTATTCGATCACCGCAATCGATGAGCGCACCGGCACTTCGCGCTTCTTCGGATTCGGCAATGAGACCTCGCTCAACGCCCAGACCGACTACACCGCTGAGCACATGCTGCTGGAGGGTAAGGTCGGCTGGAACATCTCGCGTCTGTGGCAGTTGGCCTACCTGGTGCATCTCCGCAATGAGGATGTGACCATGGGTCTGCTGCCGGACCTGCCATCGATCACGACGTTGTTTCCCAACGTGCCCGGTGTCGGAACCAACCACGAGCTGCTGAATCGTCTCATGCTGATCTATGACTCACGCGATAACACCGTCATCCCGACACGCGGCGTCGAGGCCGCGATTTATGGCGGCCTATCCAGCCGCGGTGGCTTATTGAACGACTCGCTATATGACGAGGTCGGATTCGATGCGCGCGGATTCGTACCGTTCGGCTCGCGCACCGTGCTGGCGATGCACACGGCACTGCACCTGCTGCCGACCTACCAGCGTCTGCCGTTCTGGGCGTATAGCACGATCGGCGGAGATCAGAGCGTGATCGGCGGACCGCAGCCGTTGCGCGGTTTCGGTGAAGACCGCTTCACCGACGTCGACTCGTTTTCCGCCAGCGTGGAGCTGCGGCGTATCGTCGCCGCGATGCATATCTTCGCGAGCCGCGTCGATCTCGAGCTGGCACCGTTCGTGGACGTCGGCCGCGTGTTCCCGAGTCTGCATACCACGCCGTTGACGCAGCTGCACCGGGTGTACGGCTTCGGTACCCGCGCCATCGCCCGCCCGTTCATCGTCGCCTATGTGGACATCGGTTACGGCACCGAGGGCAGCGCCGCCTTCAGTGGGATCAACTACATATTCTAGTTGCCTCGCCGGCTCACCAGCCTCACTGCGATCGCCGCCCGAGCTTCGGCTAAAATCCCTGCGCCGTGAGCCAGAGCATGAGAATCGCGTGGCACTACGCCACCGGGTCGCGCGCCGCAGAGATCCTGCGCGACGGCGTCATCAAGCCCGATCTGATCGCAGCCGTGGCCGGCAAGCCCGCGCCGGTATGGTTTTCGCTGCGACAGCATTGGGAGCCGGTCGCAAGCGAGGAGCTACGCGGACCCGACGGCTCGAGCGTGCGGCTATCGCTCGAGGAGTCGCTGGCACGCGGCCAGGGGGCCTGGCGCTTCGGCCTGCCGGTGGCAGAGCTGCGATCGTGGCGCGAGCTGTCGGGAAGCGCCGGTGGGGGTGTTGACCGCGAGGTGGTACGCGCGCTCGAACGGGCCGGGCGTAAGGCCGGATCGGATCCGACACTGTGGCTGATCGCGCTCGAGCCGGTGCAACTCAGTCGTTGCACCATCCAGCACCTGCACGGCGATCACTGGTGCAGTGCTGATCATGGCGGCGAAAACGCCGACGGCGATTGAACGGCGAGGTCAAATCGCCGGTAACATTGACTCGCGGCAGACTCTCCCGCCTGCTCGATGGCACTGGCCATCGCGTGCGGTAACAGGCAGTCCCTCGCCGGCGTGCTCTCATGTAGCGAGCGGCAGTACTCGTCCGCAAATCCTCGTTGCTTGCAGTTGAGGAACTCCGCTGCCGCTCGTTCCGCGACGTAGGCGCACATGCCGTTCCACTTGGTGTGATAAGCGGCCTCGGTCTGCCGCAGACACTGCTGTAGCGCCGATTGGGCGCTCGCTCTGGCGGCTTCAGGCGACCCGCCCTCCGACCGCTGTTGCGCCCGCTGCGCCGTGATCTGCGCGGGCGCGCGCTCGACGGCGCTCTCGGCGCGCGGCGAAGCCGCGCGGCCTGCGGGCGGGATCTCCATATCGTGCCGGTAGAAGACCACGATCGCCGCGAGCATCGCGCCGATCCCGATGCACCCACCGAGCAGAGTTGCTGCGCGTCCCGCGGCCATGATCCGTTGTTGCTCGCTCGGAGGGTTAGGCGAGAGCGGCACCCCCATAACTTTCGAGCCGCAGCCTTGCCTCGGTCACCATTCGCTCGACGATGGCCGCTGCCGGCTCAATGGCATGAATGAGACCTGCCGCTTCACCGAACCAGACTCCCGTGTTGTCCGGGTCGCCTTCCGTGAACGCCAACGCGTAGCGCGGCCCCTCGATGGCCGCGCTGCGCTCGAGCTCCTGCTCGCGACCGTGCCACCGGTCAGCGAACGCGTTGCGATGGATCCGAGCGGTGAACTCCTTGGGCCAGGCCAGCTGCCTGGCGATATCCGGAACGCGCGTACGCAGCGTATCGTCACCACTCGATGCGACGATGGCGGCGTGATGACGTTCCTTCACCAGAGCTTCATTGGACGCCCATAGTCGCGTGCCAACGAGCACGCCATCGCCGCCCAGCATCAGCGCCGCCGCCAGACCGCGGCCGTCGGCAATGCCGCCCGCGGCGAGCAGCAAGGTTGCAGGAGCGCGCGCCGCGATGAAGTCCGCAGCCTCGGGGAGCAGCGTGAGCGTCGCGCGTGAGGCACCATGCCCTCCGGCCTCAGCGCCCTGCGCCACCACTACATCGGCACCCACAAGGAGCGCATCCTTGACGTGGTGCATGTCCTGACACTGACAGATCAGCGCGGCGCCCGCTGCCCGAATTTCGTCTACGAAGGGGCGCGGATCACCGAACGACAGCATGACGGCGGCTGGGCGGCGCTTCAGCACGTCCGTCAGCAGCGAGGGCGACTTGCGTAGCGACCAGGTGATGAAGCCTACCCCGACGCGCGCGTCACCGGCCGCATTGAATTGCTCTTTGAGCCAGCCTGCGTCGCCGTAACCGCCGCCGATCAGGCCCAAACCGCCAGCACGACTCACCGCAGCAGCCAACGCGCCCCCACCGGCAAAAGCCATCGGCGCCGAGACGATGGGATAACGAATGTTCAGGACGCGAGTAAGCCGGGTCGTGAGGATTGCCATCGGTTAGCTCCAACCATCCGAACGCCGATGTCCATCATCGGCGATTTCGGGCTTCGGGGTAAAACCGCAGGGAAGTGGGCTGCGGGCTTGCCGCGGCGGCCGCAACGGGGTCGTGCCACCCGCTGGCAACAGAAGTGCCCTGGGGCTGCATCAGCCCCAGGGCCAGGGTCGCGCCGCATGGTAATCGGGGAAGGACGGCGCGAGCTTCATTCCAGCACGCTGGTGTGACCTGCAGTTGGCCGAATTGAGACAGCTGGATTGCATGCCGCAAGCACTCGATCAGCGGAGCGCCGCAGTCGAGGCTCGATGGCCCAATCAAAGTCGGGCCATTCGGCCAAGCGTGCGTCAGGGGCGCCGCTCGCCTTCCGTAGCACCGAGCTCGCCGTCGCTGATACCTGCGGTCTCCCGCACATGCTCGGCGCTGCCCGCGTGCCGGTAAACTTGATTGACGTAGGCTCCTCCCACCGTCGGATGCCCGGACCAGTACATCGACAGGGCGCAGGCCAGCGTCCCGTTTTTAGTACGCCCCGCGAGCGCGCAAGCACGATAGTCGGCCGCCAGAATGCTGGTGCCGACTCGAATATTGGTACAGGGATCGAGCAGATCGGCGGGCCGCAGATGCAGCTTCCGCGCCCAGGGTGTGGTCACCTGCATCAGTCCGATCGCCAGCTGGTGGCCGGCGCGCATTGCGGCTTCCACCAGCGCCTGGGCGCTCACGGGATCGGGCGGATCGAACGTGACGCGCGCGGTGTTGTCGCGCACGATCAGCGCGTTGTAGTCGCTCTCGGTCTTCACGACCGCCGCGGTGGTCGTCGGATCCACCGCCGGACCGCAGTGGGCTGCAAGCGTCGGAAAATTGCTGCGGTATCGACGCATTGGCCACGATGCAGCGCGCGCAACCCTCATCGGCACCGCGTCCAGATCCGTCGCAGGTGATCGAAGCTGCACCGGGGCGGCGGCCCCGACCGCGGCGGCATCGACCGCGCCGGCATCGACCGCGCCGGCATCGACCGAGGGTGAGCCGGGCGCCGCGCTCACCGAGAGCGCACTCCTGTTCGCGGACCAAAGCGCTGCGAAGGCGATGAGGCAAGCGGCGGCCGCGAGCCGCAGGCGCGTCGCAGGATCGAGTCTGCCGACGGCCGGTGCACCGCAATGCCGGCAGCTCCCGGCCTTGTTTGACAGCAGGTGACCGCATTCCTTGCAGGCGATCAGCGCCATAGCCAATCGCGCCTCGAGTGCGCGCGGCGAGCCGATGCCTGACCACCAGCCGCCTGGGACGTGATGCAGGTCAGGCTGCTGCCAGATGAGCAGGTAGGAAAGAGATCGGGGCTTCCTCGGCACTAGCAAACACCACGGGTTCCCAGGCCTCCCGGTCGGCCAGGAGCATACGCAGCAGCCGATTGTTCAAACCGTGTCCAGACTTGTAACCGGAAAATTCACCGACCATGCAGTGCCCGAGGAGATAGAGATCGCCGATCGCGTCGAGAATCTTGTGTTTGACGAACTCGTCCTCGTAGCGCAGTCCCTCTTCATTGATGACGCCCACATCGTCGAGCAGGACGGCGCTCTGGAGCGTGCCACCCAGTGCCAGGTTGTGAGCGCGCAGCTTCTGCAGATCGTGCAGGAAGCCGAAGGTGCGAGCGCGGCAGATGTGCTCGAGAAAGGCCAGGGTCGAAAAATCCATCGCGGCGTGCTGCAGGCGCCGCTTGAACAGTGGATGATCGAACTGGATCTCAAACTCGATGCGTAGACCGTCGTGCGGTGACAGGCGCGCCCACTTGTCGTCTTCACGCACTTCGAGCGGCTTGAGGATGCGAACGAAGCGCTTGGGCGCGCAGAGCTCCGCGATACCTGCGGACTGCAGCAGCAACACGAACGGCGCGGCGCTGCCGTCCATGATTGGCACCTCCGGGCCAGTCAGGTCCACGTAGGCATTGTCGACCCCAAGCCCGGCGAAAGCCGAGAGCAGGTGCTCCACCGTGGATACACGCGCCGCCCCATTCATCAGCGTGGTGCAGAACATGGTCTCGCCAACGTTTGCGGCGCGAGCCGCGATGTCCACCGGCGGTGCCACATCGACGCGACGGAATACTATGCCGCGGTCGGCGCCTGCGGGCCTGAGGGTCATAGTGACCCTGCGACCCGAGTGCAAGCCAACACCGGTGGCGCGGATGCACTGACGCAGCGTTCTCTGGCACAGCATGGTGTTGCCGGCGCAATGCGGGTATTCAGGTGCTACTGCATTAGCGGCCGATCCAGATGTAGCTCGTACCTGGCACACACCTCGTTCGCAACGTAGCTCAACGGGAAGGGTGGCTCGTTGCATTTGCGGCGGCTGGCTTCGTCGAGCGTCGGAAATTCGTTCTGCAGCACCAGGCGTGTCCAAGCTGCCTTCTCGTTGCTCCTGCAAGCCGACTCGTCCGTGGCGCCGGCGCAATACTTGGCAATGCGCTCGCCAGCCTGAGGATCCTGCGCTCT
>JASHTF010000406.1 GCA_030040715.1 Gammaproteobacteria bacterium
CGAGCCGCTCGCGCGCCAAGTGGCGGACAACGGCGATGTCTACATTGTGCCCGCCTTCTCGGGGCTGTTCGCTCCTCACTGGAAGGCGGGCGCGCGCGGCGTGATCGCCGGACTTACGGCCTATGCCAACCGCGGCCATGTTGCGCGTGCCGTGCTCGAGGCGACCGCTTTCCAGACGCGCGACGTGCTCGACGCCATGGCGCTGGATCGCGGCAGCGGGCTGAGCGAGCTGCGCGTCGACGGCGGGATGGCGGTCAATGATCTGTTGATGCAGTTCCAAGCGGACATCCTCGGCGTGCCCGTGGTGCGGCCGCGGGTCATCGAGACGACGGCGCTCGGTGCGGCCTATGCCGCCGGGCTCGCGGTAGGCTATTGGAAGAACGGCGAGGATCTGCGCGAGAACTGGCAGCCGGACCGGCGCTGGACGCCACAGATGAGCGCTCCCGAGCGCGAGCGGCTCTATGGCTCGTGGCAGAAGGCGCTCGCACGTTCGCTCGACTGGGTCTAGCGTCTCACGGCTCGTTTACGCAAGACGCCTGATGATGTCGCGACTGGAGGTGATCAGAACGCAGGTACACCCCGTCTCGCTCCACACCCGCTTGTCCGCAGTGCCGCGCTCTGCACGGTTGTAGTCGCCCGGATGGAGCTTGCGGTCATCGATCCACAGCTCTCCTTGCAGGAGATGCAGCTCCTCCACTCCTGCGTGCGTGTGGGGTGGATACTCGGCGCCGGGAGCGAGCCGTACCAGCGCGCAAAGGCGACTGTGTTCGGTATCGGTTGCAAGCAGCTTGCACCACAGACCGGGCGCGGGTTGCTCCCAGTGCACTTCGGCGTCGATGGCCGCCACCGTGGGCAGCGGCCTGAGGGCATCCTCGCTCGAGAGGCGCTCGGCGAGGCGCCGCCAGAGCGAGGCCGAAGAGCGTGCGAGCTCGCTCGGTGAAGCGCGCGTCGGCTCCAGAACTGGAGCTCCGTCCGCTCGAGTCTCGGCATGCGGACTCGAGCCGTAGCCGCGCTGCTCGAAGCGCAACCGGCTGAGCGCTCGGGAGCGCGCCTGGCTCATGATCCATCCGATCACCGTGCCAGCCGCCGGATCGTATCGATCAGCGCCTTGCCAGAGGTCGTGGAACACCTCCACGGTTAGATCCTCGGCCGCCAGGCGCTCGTGGGTGATCTGCATGATCAATGTAAACACCAGGCGATGCGTCGAGAGATACAGGGTCTGCAACGCATCGTGATCTCGCCGCGCGACGCCTGTGAGCAGCGTGACCCAATCCCTCTCGGTCAGGTGGCACTTCGTTTTGTCAGGGTAGAGCAGCTCTTCGAGGGTCAGGCTTTTCGGTTCCCGGCGGGCGGCGCGCACCGCCAGCCGCTCGTACAACAGAGCGAGTCGCTCGAATTCTGCACGTGTCTCGGACGAGGTGGCTTCGCGGGCCTGCGCCCACAGGACGGCAGCCTGCTGAATGTGCAGTTCCGCGTCGCTCGCGGGCCGACGCCCATCCTCTTTGTTGTCTAACGTCACCGCAGCCCGCTTGAAGTGAAGTCACCCCGCAGCAGCCACCATAACAGCTGCTGCGCGCACCGAATGCCGGACTCCTCCTACATCGAAACCCAGATCAGTCCGCGAAACCTAGATCACTCCGCGCTCGCGCAGCGCATCGATGGCCGGTGGCTCAAGGCCGAGCAGTTCGCTCAGCACCGCTGCGCTGTCTTCGCCCAACGTCGGTGGCCCCTTGTCATAAGAGACCGGTGTCAGCGAAAACTTGGTCGGGTTGGCTACGGTCTTGATACGTCCCAGGCGGCGATGCGGTGTCTCGACGAGCATCTGTCTGGCACGAACTTGAGGATCGGCGAACACCTGATCGAGGGCCTGAACCGGCCCGCACGGTACCCCCGCCGCGTGCAGACGCGCTTGCAAAGCCGCAACGCTCCACGGCGCGATTCTGGCCGCCAACAGCGCGATCAAGGGTTCGCGGTTGCTGACCCGCGCGGGGTTAGTCGCGAACCTCGGGTCATCCGCGAGCGCCGCGCACTCCAGCACGGCACACAGCTTCTGAAACTGAGCGTCGTTGCCAACCGCGATGATCAACAGTCCGTCCCGCGTGTCGAAAGGTTGGTACGGCACCAGGCTGGCATGCTGGTCGCCGGTTCGTGCCGGAATCGCTCCGGTGGCAAAGTATGCTTGTGCCTGATTGGCGAGCCAGCTCACTTGGACATCGAGCAACGCCAGATCGATCCACTGACCCTCGCCGCTCTGCGCGCGATGGTGCAGGGCCGCGAGTATGGCGATGGTAGCGTTCATACCGGTGGTCAGATCCGCCACGGCGAGCCCGCAGCGCATTGGGCCGGACCCCGGAGCACCGTCCGGCCAGCCGGTCAAGCTCATGAGCCCACCCTGCGCCTGGATCAGATAGTCGTAGCCCGGCTGTCCGGCCTGAGGTCCCGTGGCGCCAAAGCCGGTGATCGAGCAGTAGATCAGCCCAGGGCTCGCAGCTCGCAGCTGTTCGTAGCCGAGGCCCTTGCGCGTGAGATCTCCCGTCTTGAAGTTCTCGATCAGAATGTCGCACTTGGCCGCGAGCCGTCGTGCCAGCTCCTGTCCTTCCGCGCTCGCGAGGTCGAGTGTGAGGGAGCGTTTGTTGCGGTTGGTGGACGCAAAGTAGGCTGACTCCCCGCGCTCGGTGGGGGAGGGAGCAATCCACCAGGGAGGGCCCCAGTGGCGCGTCTCGTCGCCCACGCGCGGGCGCTCGATCTTGATCACCTCGGCGCCCATGTCGCCGAGGATCTGCGTACACCAGGGCCCCGCGAGCGCCCGCGTGAGATCGAGTACCCGAATATCCGCCAATGGGCCGCTCATGGCTCAGCGGTGCGAGGCGGCTGCGATCATGCGCTCGGCACGCCGCGGCGCCGTCGTCGTAGGCCGAGGTGTCATTGGCCGCATTGGCCGGGAAGCGACGCGATCCAGGCCCGAATCAAGGCGATTCCTTCGACGTGCGGCAGCCCGCGGCCAATTTCCGGCATCATCACGCCGGGTTCAGTCGAGGCGATGCGGTACAGCAGGATGGAGTGATCCGGTTCGCCCGGCACGATATCCATCAGTCGTCCGCCGGTCGCTCGGCCGGCGGCGATCGGCCGCTTGCAGATCCCATAGTGGACCGAAGCCTGCTCTTGCGCGGCGTCCAGATACAGCGTGGTGTTCGCTGCTGCGCCCGCCGGATTGTGGCAGTGGCCGCAGTTGACGTCGAGGTAAGATCGGACTCGATCTGACAGACTCGTCCCGGTGTACTCCCAGTCCGCATCGGGTGCATGTGAAGTCGAGTCGAGTCCGGTGAGATAGCCGAGGCGTACCAGGTGCGCGAGTTGATTCTCCCTGCCGCTCACGTAATCGTAGCTGCGATCCAGACGATCGATGCGTGGTCCGAGCGGCTCGGGTTGTCCGCTGCGGTAGTCCCGGTTGTGGCAGTTGCCGCACTGGAGCTGATCCGGAATGAGATAGGTGTCAGGGGTCACGGAGTTGGAGAGCGCATCATACAGCTCGAGCGGCACCAGTGCGCCGGTGCGGCGTAACACCGCCTGCGTCTGGCTGTCGTTCCACTGATAGGCTAGCGTCAGCCAGCCCGCAGGACGCCGCACCAGGAGCCGCGTCTCGATCAGTTTCACATGCGACAGATCCAGTAACTCTTTGCCCTCGACGTGCAACGTGGTCGTGTGCATATCGAGCTGCTTGAGCAGGCGTCCTCGCGAGTCGGTCGGATAAAAGAATGTCTTGGTCAATACCGTCCCGACGGGAAAGCGAATCGCGTTGCCGTCGCGCTCGGCGCGCGTGCCCGGCGGCAGCCAGAGCGTGCGCAGTTTGTGCGCATAGTCGGAAAACAGGGGCGTATTGAGATCGAACGGAACCACACCATCGGCGAGCACGAGCTGCCTCGAGTGGATAGACAGTTGATGCCAGTCCGCCAGGCGCGCCGGCGGACCGCCTGCCGGGTGGCACCCCGCGATGAGTAACGCCGCGCCAAACAGTAACCCCCGCGCGGTGCGCTCGCGCACGTGCTGCCTCAGTTCGTGCGTGCGGCCACTTGCGCTGCGTCCGCCGGCGTCGCCGGGACCGGCGGCAACGTGCAGTGGAACGGCTCGGTGAGAACGGCCGCGCCACTGTAGCCGTGCGGGCGATCCAGTGCGAGCACCGCTTCGGCCCGAGAGCCGGTGCAGATCGGCTGCGTCGCCGCGAGTGATGCGCCCTGCGGCAGGTAGCCGTCCCAGACGATGTTCGGGAAGTGCCCGGCCTGGAACAGGCGGGCGCGCAGGGCGGTCAGGTCATCACCGGTGGGAGCGTCCCCGCCACCGGCAAAGCGATTGTCGTGAATGGAGATGTGCCGCGGATAGGGATCGTAATTGGGATTCGCGCCCGGATGGAACGGATTACCGATGGTCCAGTAGCTATTGACCATGATGTTGGCCGTGCGGTTGTCGGCGATGGTGTTATCGAAGATCTCGGTGTCCTTGTTCGAATCGACCAGCACGCCGGTACCGCCGCGCACGTTGGCCACCAGCTCGCCCACGGCCGCGAAATTGGCCAGGTTGTTTGCTTTGGAAATGTTGTCATGCACGCGTGTGCCCCGTCCCTCCAGGGGCAGGTCGGGCAGATTGACCACGAGCAGACCGGCGGAGTTACCGGTAGCGGTATTGGCGTAGACGTCGGCACGCTGCGAGTTCTCGATCTCGATTCCGACCACGTTTTCGGAGGCGAGACAACGACGCACGACGATATCGGTCGACGCGCCGACGTAGATGCCCGAGTCCGTGGCTCCGTGGGCCTCCGAGTCCTCGATCAGCACGTGATGAGAGTTGACCGGATAGAGTCCATAGGCGCCGTGACTGGAGGCGGGCAAGCGCGTCCAGCGCGCGCGCACGGCGTGGATCACCAGATCGTCGCTGTCGTTGACCTTGATCGCATCGCCGGCCGTATCCTCGACGGTAAAGCCCTCGAGTCGGATGCGCTTGCCCTGCACCACCAACCCCTCGGGCCCGACCTTCTGACCCGCGAAGGAGAGAATGCTGCGGTCCATGCCGGCGCCGCGAAGCGTGATGCGCTCGCCGCGCACGATCAGTCCCTGATCGAAGTGCAAGTGTCCTGCCGGAATCTCGATCGTGCTCCCCGGATGTACGTCGAGCAGCTGCTCCCGCAGCCGGTCGGCCATCGCCGCCGCGTCCGGGGCGCGTTGACAACCGTACAGCAGGCTCGTGAGAGTGCCAATAGCGACCGCAACGGCCAACACAGAGTCGAACCGGTTTGAGGTGAGCATCCCTTTCTCCCCGCTGGCAATCTTGTGCCGTGTGCTGTAACTGCTTTCCGGTCTCGTTCGAGAGCTCGCCCGAGATGTACAGGCCGATGTTATATCAATAATACCGCGTGAGCGGCAAACGGCTGCTCACTTGCGAGCGGGCGTGCATAATGCGCGCAGCGAGCTTGCGTCGCGACCCACCCGTCTGAGTTGACGCGTAGAGCAGAGTGGCTGTGTGAAGGAAGTATTCGTGTGCGACGGCGTGCGTACGCCGTTCGGTCGCTTCGCTGGTGCACTCGCCGGCGTGCGCACGGATGATCTTGCCGCGCTGCCGATTCGGGCGCTCATGGAGCGCAGTCCGCAGATCGACTGGGCCTGCCTGGACGACGTCTATTACGGGTGCGCCAACCAGGCGGGCGAGGACAACCGCAATGTCGCGCGCATGGCCGCATTGCTCGCGGGGCTACCGACAACGGTTCCCGGTGCAACGGTCAACAGGCTGTGCGGATCGGGCCTCGATGCCATCGCGATCGCTGCGCGAGCGATTCGCACCGGCGAGGCCGATCTCGTCATCGCCGGGGGTGTCGAGAGCATGACTCGCGCCCCCTTCGTGATGGCAAAGGCGGAGACTGCCTACCCGCGCGCGGTCAAGATCGAGGACAGCACGCTCGGGTGGCGCTTCATCAACCCACTCATGAAGAATCGCTTCGGTGTCGATTCCATGGCGGAGACGGCCGAAAATCTGGTCCGCGAGCGCGGCATCGCGCGCCTGGACCAGGATGCGTTCGCGTTGCGGAGCCAAAGGCGCTATGCCCGCGCGGCCGCCGCCGGCATCTTTCAGGCGGAGTTTGTTCCGGTGCAGCTGCCACGCCCGAAAGGGGAACCGGTGCGGGTAGAGGTCGACGAGCAGCCGCGCCCCGAGACCACGCTCGAGGCGCTCGGTAAACTCAAGGGCATCGTGCGCCCGGACGGGTCGGTGACCGCGGGTAACTCCTCCGGCATCAACGATGGTGCCGCAGCCGTGCTGCTCGCCGGTGCTGCGGCGATCGAACGCTGCGGGCTTGCGCCGCGCGCTCGGGTGGTTGCCGGCACCACCGCGGGTGTCGAGCCGCGCATCATGGGCATTGGGCCGGTACCTGCAAGCCGCCGGCTCCTGGAGCGGACGGGCCTGAGGTTGGCAGATATCGATGTGATCGAGCTGAACGAAGCGTTTGCTGCCCAGAGCCTCGCCGTATTGCGCGATCTTGGCCTTCCCGACGATGCCGAGCATGTGAATCCGAACGGAGGGGCGATCGCCATCGGGCATCCGCTGGGCGCGAGCGGAGCTCGCCTGGTGTTGACGTCGGTCAATCAGTTGCACCGCAGCGGTGGACGCCGGGCCTTGTGCACGATGTGTATCGGTGTTGGGCAGGGCATCGCCTTGCTGCTTGAGCGCGTCTAGGTCGGTAGCGCGACGGGCGCGTGCGTAGCGCCTCGAGGCGACACTGATCGCGTGCGCCCGCTGCCAGTCACACGGGAGGGCTGTTTCAGATGCTAGTGCTGTCGGGCGACGACCTCATACAACTGTTCCGGCCCGCCGAGCTCATCGAAGCGGTTGAGAGCGCCGCGCGCGCGCAGGACGAGAATCAGGTTATCGTTCCCACGCGTCTGCGCGTGGATTGGACAGACAACAGCTTGCTCACCATGCCCGCCGTGGCTACCAAGGCGTCGGCGGTCAAGATCGTGTCGGTCATACCGAGCAATGCGGCGCGCGGCCTGCCGGTCATCAACGGCCTCGTGGTACTCAATGACGGTGAGACCGGCGTGCCCTTGGCGGCCATGAACGCCTCGGTGTTGACCGCGCTGCGTACCGGCGCGGTGGGTGCTCTGGGTGTGAAGCACCAGACACCGCAGGACATCTCCAGCGTCGGCATCATCGGTTGCGGCGTGCAGGGTGCCTGGCAGGCGATCTTTGCCTGCGCTCTGCGTCCGATTCGCACGGTGCTCGCGACCAGCAGATCCGCCGCGCGCTTTGACGCGTTCTGCACCACCGTGCGGCGTCACGCTCCGGGCGTTCGGCTGGCGTGGTGCCAGAACGCGGGCGAGCTGCTCGAGCACACCAATCTCATCATTACCGCTACCACTACCAACGAGCCCGTGCTTCCGGACGATGCCCGTTTGCTTCGGGATAAGCACTTCATCAGCGTCGGCTCCTACAAGCCGGACATGCAGGAGCTTCCGGACTCGGTCTATCGACTCGCCGGCGAGCTTGTGGTCGACACCCCGGACGCCCGCCACGAAGCGGGCGATGTGATCAATCCGCTGCAACGAGGCATTCTCGAGAGCTCAGACGTATTCCCGATCGGTGAATGCGTGCGCGGAGTTCGCAGCATCGACATCGCCGGTACCACGGCATACAAGACGGTCGGTACAGCGATCTATGATCTGTTCGCCGCCGAGAGCCTGTATCGGGCCGCGCGGGCGCGGTGCCTGGGTCAGGAGATCACTCTCTGAGAACCGCTGCCACTGGCGGGGTCCGATCCGATAGCTGGCAGGCCGGCAGCGCTACTAGCCCACCCCGTGCGTGAGCTTGCGGATCCACGGCGCCGCCAGCAGGTAAAGCAGACTCGCGGCGAGGCCGATCAGACTCAGCTCTCCGTAGACCTGGCCATAGCCGCCAAGCCCGGGTATCGGCGCGCTGTCGGCCACGCCGGTGATCCGAATCGCGATCCAGCCTGCGAACTGATAAGCCAGCGCAAGTCCGAAGAACCATCCGCCCATGGCGAGCGAGGCCTCCTCTGGCGCAGCCAGCAGGCCGACCAGCGAGTAACCAATGGGCATGAGAGCCAGCTCCCCCAGCGTCTGGAGCAGATAGCACCCTGCCAGTACCCCCCAGGCGACCTTGCCGTCGGTGCTGACGCCGTAGCGGATACCGGCAGCGGTCAGACCGTAGCTGAGCGCGACCAGCAGCAGACCGATGCCGAACTTGCGGGGGGTGGAGGGATCTTTGCCGCGTCGCCCCAGCCACGGCCAAAGCAGTGCCAGCAGCGGCGCGAAGATCAGGATGTACAGCGGATTGGCCGATTGAAACAGCGTGTAGTCGAACGGCGCACTCACGTAGTCACGGGCAAAGAAGTTGAGCGAGGTGGCACCCTGAAAACTGAGCGCCCAGAACAATACCAGCGCAACAAACAGCAACAACAGCGCCACATAGCGCTGCGTCTGCACGCGCTCGCGTCGGCGCACGCAGCTCACCGCGAGGTACAGCACCAACAGTGCCATCAGTGCGTACATGGAGGTGCTCAGTATCTGCGGTCGGGAAAGCAGTACCGCCGTCGGATAGATCAACGCGGCAATGGCTGCGATCACCGCTACCACTGGCGTCGAGCTGCGGGCACGTCCGCCCCGAGGTAGTACCGGCCGGAGTTTGTGGTGCCGCAACTGAAACACCACGGCCGCCAGCGCATTGGCGACGGCGGCGGCGATGAAGCCATAACGATAGCCGAAGCGATGCCCGACGAAATCGGCGCAGATGAAGGGCGCGATAAACGCGCCGAAGTTGGTCGCCAGATAGTACAGCGTGTACCCGGCCTCCCGGCGCGGATCGGACTTGGAGTAGTTGCGACCGATGAGGACCGTCATCGGGATGTTCAGTCCGGTCGCGAGCGCAAAGCCGGCCATGCCGATCTCGAAACCGAACAGGGTAGGCAGGGCCATCAGCAGCAGCGATAACGTCGTGAGCCACAGGGACAGCGCGACTGCCCAGGCCTCGCCGAGTACTTTGTCGGCGAGATAGCCACCGACGATGGGGGTGGCGTACATCAAGGCCAGGAAGCCGCTCGCCAGCAGATCGGCTTGCCGCTGCGCCGCGGCCGCTCCGAGATCCGCGAAAAAGGTTTGCGCCAGGTAGGGAGCGAGATAGGCGCGGAAGCCGTAGAAGGAGAAGTTAAGACCCACCGTCACCGCGAGCAACATCCACAGCTGGCGCGGATGACCCGCGAGAACCGGCGTCTCGTCTACGGCACACGCACCGGTGGTTTCGGCGCTCACGTTGACTGCCGCGGGTCGATACGGCTGGAAGCAGCTCGATCAGAGCGCCGCGGCCGCCGGGATGATATCGCGACCGAACCTCTCCAGCGGTGCGACCTCGTGGACATTCGGCATGTTGAAGATCGCGTGCTGCACACCCACCGCGGCGAGTGCTCGACATTGAGCGAGCACATCCGCAGCGCTCATCTTTCCCGCAGCCAGCTCCACGGTGCCGAGTGAGGTTTTCTCGATCGAGTCGTAGTCGCGCCCGAGGTCAGCGCAGTGTTGCCTCAATATCGCGAGCTTGGCTGCCACTGCCTGGGGGCTGCCCCAGAGGTTGCAGGCATCGCCGTATTGCGCCACGAGGCGCAACGTCTTTCTTTCACCGCCACCCGCCACGAGAATCGGCGGATGAGGCCGCGATAGCGGCTGCGGTACACACAGGGTCTCCGTCAGATGATTGTGCTTGCCGTGATAGGCCCCGTTGTTGCCCGACCACATCTGCTGGGCAATTTGCAGCGCCTCCTCGAGCAGCTCGAAGCGCGTGCCGAGCGGGGGAAACGGGGTGCCGAGGCCGATGGCTTCCTGCTGGTTCCAGGCCGCACCGATCCCGAAGTAGGCGCGTCCGCCCGACAGTACATCGAGCGTCGTCACGGTCTTCACCAGAATGCCAGGGTAGCGGTAGATCACCCCGGTCGCCATGGTGCCGAGCTTCGTGGTGCGCGTGAGTCCCGCGAGATAGCCGAGAGTCGCGTAGCCCTCGAGCATGTCGTGGTCATGCGGGCCGATCATGCTGATCTGGAAGAAGTGATCCATCACCCAAAGGCTGTAGAACCCAACGTCGTCGGCGACGCGAGCGATCTCTGCGAGCCTCGCGGCTATCGACGCGGGTCCGCCCGGCCAGGTGAAGTTCGGGATCTGCAGGCCGATTCTCATGCAGCGGGGTCGGCCACGGAGACCACATCCGCAGGCAGGATCAGCCGCGCCGGCGCACGGCGTCGCGAAGCCCGGCCAAGTGAGTAATAGAGCGCGCCCGGCACCAACAGCCCGACGATCCAAGAGATATCCACCCCGCCGAGCAACGCTACCAGCGGCCCGGTATAGAACGACGTCGACAGGAACGGGATCTGCACGATGATGCCGATCAGATAGATCGCGATACCGGTCGCATTCCACCGGCCGTAGCGACCGTTGGGATCCGATAGCGCCGGGACATCATAGTGCGAGCGAGTGAAGCAGTAGTAGTCGATCAGATTGATCGCGCTCCACGGAGTGAATACCGCCAGCAGACACAGGATGAACGCTTCGAACGCCTGCAGGAAGGAATGCCGGCCAGTCAGCGCGAGCAGCGCGGACACACCCACCATGCAGACGATGTACAAGATCCGGTGCCGCGCCGAGACACGCACGCCACGACGCAGGCCGTTGATCATCGTCGCCATCGACATGAAACTGCCATAGGCGTTCAGGGAGGTCACGGTCACCTTGCCGAAGGCGATACTGAAATACAGCAAACTCGCGACCGCCCCCGTGGAAGCGAGGCTAACGATATATGCCACCTCATGATGCTGGAACTGCTGACCGCCGAGTGCCGCCGCAAACACTCCGAATGTCATGGAAATCTGCGAGCCGATCACCGATCCCAGGCCGACGGCCGAGAATACGCGCACGAACGAGGTCGTGCGCGGCAGGTAGCGGGAATAATCGGCCACATACGGCCCGTAGGCGATCTGCCACGACGCCGACAACGACATCGCCAGCAGGAACTGGCTCAGCGAGAAATGGCGGTTCGCCAGCAGCGCGCCGATGGAGTGGGCCGCGAACAGCCTGCTGAACATGTACAGGAAAGCGACCACACCGACGACGCTCGCCAGCCGACCGAGCCCGTGGATGATGCGGTAGCCGAACAGCGTCACGATGACGATGAAGCAGCTGAAGATGGCGATGCCGACGGCGTCGCCGACATCGAGCAGCTGACCGACCGCCTGCCCGGCGAGCACGCAGCCGCTGGCGGAGAACCCGATATACATCAGACACACCGCCACGATGGGAATAATTGCCCCGTAGACACCGAATTGCACGCGACTGGAGATCATCTGCGGCAGACCGAGCTGAGGCCCCTGTGCTGCATGTAAGGCCATGACGGCGCCGCCGAATAGCTGACCCAAGAGAAGTGCAATCAGCGACCAGAACACATCGCCGCCGAACACCACGGCAAGCGCCCCGGTGACGATGGCGGTGATCTGTAGATTGGCGGCGAGCCACAGGGTCACTTGACTTGCCAACCCCCCGTGACGCTCCTCGTCGGGAACGTAGTCGATCGATCGTGTCTCGATGGCTGCCGCTATGGATGTGCGAGCGTGCGACGCGGTCATGACCTGTCTCAGGCGCCGGGCCTGAGGCCATTATGACTCAAACTGCGGAAGGGACGACCGCGGTGGTCGGGCCGGAATGATGCTATCTCTGGGCTCGTAATGCCTTGAGACGCGACCAGAACGAGCCGCTGTCGTTGCTGGAGCGCTTCTCGTCGTCGCCCGGTGATGGCGCGGCCTCGACCCGCGCCTCGAGCGGTGGCGGTGCCGGAGCGACTTCAATGACCGCATGCGTGCCGGCGGCACCGACGTCCTTGAGCGCGACCACCAACTG
Organism: Gammaproteobacteria bacterium; assembly: GCA_030040715.1. GTDB lineage: Bacteria > Pseudomonadota > Gammaproteobacteria > Steroidobacterales > Steroidobacteraceae > FEN-1191. Next base: position 11,931 of record JASHTF010000406.1, read on the forward strand.
CTCCGCGAAACGCTCATGCTCCGCGATGCTGACGCGCTTGATCTCCGGGCGGGGAAAGTAGGTGGACAGATAGCCCGCCACGGCTTGCGCGGCGACTTCGCTGGAGAAGAAGCCAACCCGCAGCGCCTGTACGCTGGCCTCGCCGTCGGGCTCTACGACCGAGTACAGCCGATACTCGCTGAATATATCGAGATTGGGCACTTGTTCGGCATCGATCTGCTCGGCTGAGCGCATCAGTTGAATCGCGAACCAGCGCGAGGCTTCCATGTCCGCGAGCTCGAGTGCCGTTAGTGCACGTACCGTGCGCGTACTATCCAGCTCCACCGAGGCCGCGCGCGCGCTGGCGGCGGGACGTGAACTCGGCATGGTGGTGGGCGCCGGTGCCGGAGGCGCCTGGTCGGATGCCGGAGGCTCGGATGCAGTCGGCAATGGCGCCGCGGTGCGGGCGGGTGCGGTGCGGGCAGGTATCGCGCGGGCAGATGCGGTGCGAGCGCGGGCCGCGCGTAGTGCCGCGGCCGCTCCTTCGGCGCGAGCTTCGACCGCGTCGATCAGCGTGCCGATGCGCGCGACGACGGATTGCAGTGTTCCCGTGTCGGCCGTGGAGTTCGGCACCGTCCTCGCAGGCGCGCCGAGTTTGACCTCGTCCTTTGAAACACGTGCCAGACGCGGCGGCGCGACGCTGCGCTCCGGCGCTGCAGCGGCACGTTCAGGCAGCGGTGCGACCTCGCGCTGGGGCGGCGCGACCGCGCGCTCGGGCGGCTCGACGGCACGCTCAGGTGATGCAACGATACGGTCAGGCGCTGCGCGCGCGCGCTGGACGGATGCGACCGCGCGCTCGGGCGGTGCGACCGTGCGCTCGGGTGCTGCGACCGTGCGCTCGGGTGCTGCGACCGCGCGCTCGGCGGGCGGTGCGATGGGGCGCTCAGGCGCTGCGGTGACGCGCGGGGGTTGCGCGCTCACTGCGGGAGGCGCATGGCCGTTGGGGACGGCCATCCGTGACGTCTGGGTTGTTGCGGCGACGTCGAGCCGTCGCGCCAACTGGGCACGCGCGAGCGTCGGTCTCAGTGACGGCCGCAGTTCGGTGGGCGGTCGGATGCGGCTGGAAGAGTGCACTGGGCTGGACACCGTTGTTCCGACGGTAGCGGCATCCGCGGCGGGCTTGGGTGCGCTCGGTTCGAGCTGCGGCTTTACGGCGCGGTTGGCGACGACCGGGTGTGCTGCCTCGGGCCTGCGGACGCTGGGCGGCGGCGGCGTCATCTGCGGTGCTGGCTGTGGCCGCGTCGATGCTGCCGGAGGTGTTGCCGGGGGTGTGGCCGGGGGTGTGCTCGGGTTACGCCCCGAAGGGAAAGTCTGGCTCAAATCCGGCAGCAGCTGATCGATGTCCCAACGAAGATCCTCGACCGATTGCGGCTCAGAGTCCGACGCCGCGGCTAGCTTTGGTGCGGCATCCGATGCGACCGGAGTGGGCGCGGTCGGGGCGGGAGGGAGCGAGTCGACGGGCCGCACCGGGTCGAGCGCGCGGGCGACGGCATGACGATCCTGCTCATCGACCGCTGCCTTGGTCGCGCTTGGATAGTGCGCGCGGACCGCGGCGAGGATCGCGTCGGCTTCCAGATCGGATGCGATGATTCCAAGCCGCAACTGGAATTGTGCCGATCTCCCGTTGTCGCGCGACAGTTGATAGACGCGCAGCCCATCAAACCGCGGAAACGCGTTCGACGGTAGGGCGATCGGTGCTGCGCTCGTCTGCAGATTGATGACAAACTGAGCCGCACCACCGGCTTCCGCGGTCTCGATCGCCTGCAACAGGTCCTCGAGGCTGCGATGCCAGACATCGTTCGAAGCGCGGCCTGCGTCAGCCACTCGCCACCTTGCCCTAAGGGCCTCAAACGGCCATTCAGAAGGGCTAGATATTGACGTAAGTGATGTCGCCAATCGGAGACGAATGGGTCGCAAAATCGATTGAGGTACAGGAACTTATGTAACAGCGCGCCTACCCGTTACTCCGATCGGGCGTATTGCGATGCGGTGCGGTGTGGCGACCCGCAAAATGCCGAGTGCTACTGTGAACGAAGTCGCTGCAAGCCTCGAAATCCAGCGTGCACAGAGCGCTCGGGAGCCGATGGCGACGCCTCGGGGCCCTTCAAGAACCTGACAAAGTATAGCGTTCGGTTGTAGTCTTGAATGGCTCAGGCGCGGCGCTGACGCGCTCGAGTCGCAAGCAAGACCAAAGGGACAAGAAGCGGACTCGCGCTCCGGGGATCGAAACACTCAATGACTCGCAAAATCTTCTCGGTCGTAACTACTGGCGTTGCTGCCAGCATCGTCATCGGATTCGCTGCCGCGCCGCCGCTGCAGGCACAAGAGCCGCGGGCGTGGAATCCGCAGGCCGCCGCGCACTACCTGGATAGACGTGAAGCTTGGTGGCAGTCGTGGTATCAGGCGCGTCACGATCACAACACCCTGTGCATCTCGTGCCACACCGTGTTGCCGTATGCGCTGGCTCGTCCGGCTCTGCGGGCCATGACCGGCGAGAGCGGGCTGACGACTTACGAGCGGATCATGCTCGACAGTGTCGAGAAGCGCGTCAATGACTGGTCGGAGATGCTGCCCTATTACCCCGAAACCCGGGGCGTGGGTAAAGCCGCGCAATCGCGCTCTACCGAATCGGTGCTGAACGCGGTGTTGCTGGCCGCTTACGACAGTCGCCAGGGACAGCTGCAGCCCGTGACGCGCACGGCGTTCAACAATGCATGGGCACTGCAGGATCCGAGCGGCGGCTGGAACTGGCAGGTCTTCAAGCTGGCGCCCTGGGAGACGGCAGACTCGGGCTACTTCGGCACGACGCTCCTGCTGCTGGCAGCAAAGCAACTGCCACAGGGGTTTGCCGCGGAGCCTGACAACCGCGCTCATCTCGATCGTCTGAAGGACTATCTGAAGCGAGAGTATCCATCGCAGCCGCTCGTCAATCGGGTCTACCTGCTGTGGGCTTCCTCGACGTCTCCGAAGTTGCTCGACGCCGCGCAGCGTCGCGCGCTCCTGAAGGAGATCCGGGGTCTGCAGCAGCCGGATGGTGGTTGGCGGAACGCGGGATTTGATCCAACACCGCGCAAGGATCAATCCGTCGCGCCGGAGCAAAGCGATGGCTTCGTCACGGCTCTGGTGGTGCTGGCGCTGCGCTCAGCACGCGTGCCGAAATCAGATCCAACGCTGCACCGTGGGGAACTGTGGCTCCTCGGCCATCAACAAGCCGATGGCTCGTGGACCGCCTCATCGATGAATAAACTGCGCGCTCCAGACAGCGACGCGGGGCCGTTCATGAGCGACGCTGCCACGGCCTACGCTTCGCTGGCGCTCGCCGACACGGGTGAGGCCATGCCGGGCGCGACCGCAAGGACAACTGCCGCGAACCGGTAACAACGCCGAGCGCAGGCTGCCGCGAGGCAGCGCCACGCTGCGGTCGTAAAAAATGCCTGGGGGGATGTCGAGATGCAGGCCCGCTTCGTTCCGGTTGCTGCTCTGTTGTGCACCACGCTCGCGGCTCAAGCTCAGGATGCACCCGCCACGCGGGGACGTCCAATCGTGCTGCATGCCGCGCGGCTTTTCGATGTGGCGAGTGGCCGGATCGTCGCTCCGGGCGAGGTGCTGGTCGAGGGAGAGCGCATTACTGCCGCCGGCGCAGCGGTAGCGCATCCGGCGGGCGCCGAGACGATCGACCTGGGTGACACGACCCTGATGCCGGGATTGATCGACGCGCACGTGCATCTGTTTCTGCATCCGGGAACCGCCGAAGACCTGCAGACGGTCGAAGAGTCGGTGCCGCAGCGGACCATTCAGGCGATGCTGGCAGCGAAGGCTGATCTTATGGCGGGCTATACCGCCGAGCGTGACATGGGGACCGAGGGCGCGGGCTCCGCCGACACCGCGCTGATGCGCGCGATCGACGCGGGGCTCATTCCCGGGCCGCGGCTACGTATCAGCGGCAACGCCATCGACATCCTCGGCGGTCACGAAGACGCCAACGACTTCAATCCAGCCCAGCATGTACTGTCGAACGCCGACTACGCCAACAGCGCCGAACAGATCGTGGCGACGATCCGTGAGCAGCACAAGCAAGGCTCAACCTTCGTCAAGATGTACGAGACCGGACCGGACACGATGGTGTATGGGGAGCTGACCGGTAAGCCGACGGTGGCGGGCGATCCGGGGTTCTGGAGGTTTCACACGCCGTATCAGTACACCGAGGCCCAGCTGCAAGCCGGGGTTGAAGAGGCTGCGCGGCTCGGCACCAATGTGGGCGTGCATGCGCAGGGCGAGCCCGGCACGCTGTATGCGGCGCAGGCGGGCGTGGCATCAATCGACCATGCTACGCAGCTCAGTGATGAAACCATGCGGCTGATGAAAGCGAAACACATTCCGGCGGTACCGACCTTTCTCGTGTTCGAGTACTTCGCCGATCATGCGCCCTCACCGGAGGCCGCGCGCCGCGAGCATGCGATGCTCGAGTACAAGATTCACGAGTTCCACCGGCAAGTGGCCGCGGGAATTCCGTTCGCGGTGGGGTCCGATGTCGGGCCGTTCCCTCATGGCACGCAGGCGCGGGAATTCGAGTTGTTGGTGAAGTACGGCCTGACACCGCTGGCCGTGCTGCGAGCCGACTATCTGAACGGAGCGCAGATCCTGCGCTGGCAGGGCCAGATCGGACAATTGAAAGCCGGGTACTACGCCGACGTCATCGCCGTACCGGGAAATCCTCTCCAAGACATCAGCGCGGTGGAGCGGGTCGCATTTGTAATGAAGGACGGAGTGGTGGTGCGCAGATAACCCTGCCTCACGCGTGCCGCCCGGGCGGCTGCTCACGCCCACAACGCCAGCGCATCTCCTGGCGAAAACGCTCGCGCTCCTCGTCAGACATCTGCCGCCAGCGCCCGTGGCGCCAAGCTCCGCGGCCGCGAAACCCTCCGAACAATACCCGACACAGCACCAGTAAGCCCAGCGCCTGCATGATGCTGAGAGTGTGCCAGCCGATCAGCGGCGGGATCAGCCAGTTCCACAGCGCCATCACCACCAGTCCCGCCGCGGCGATCGTCGCCACCACCACCGCCGCAATCCTCAACACTCTCAGCGGCCTGAATCCATGCATAGCCATTACCTCAGATCAAATCGTCGAAAGTGTCCCGCAGGCGCGCGCGCAGATGCCGAACCGCCGCACGCTTGCGACCGAGGAGCGTATTGATGTTGGTGCCGGTCGAGGCAGCCAGCTGCTTGAAGCTGCGGCCTTCGATCTCGTGGGCGACGAACACTTCGCGCTGCTCGCGGGGTAGCTCGGCCAGCGCCAGGGCAAGGGCGTCGGCCAGTGCCGCTCGCGCATAATCGGCTTCCGGACCGGAATCGTCCGGCAGCGCGAGCGTGTCGAGCAGGCGCACTGACTCCAGCTCGGTTACGGCATCGAGACCGTGTACTACTCGTGCGCGCTCTTTGCTGCGGGCACGCAAACGGTCAATGACTCGGTTGCGTGCGACGCGCAGCAACCAAGCGGCCAGATGGCCGATCGGCTGCACCGCCCGGTAGGCGGCGAGCAGCTCGTAGAAGACCTCCTGGACGATGTCTTCGACGTCGCTGCTATCGCTGACCTGGGAGCGGACGAAGGCGCGCAGGCGGCGGTAGTGACTGGCGAAGACGCGCGCGACCGCCTCGTCGGCGCCAGCGAGTGCGCTGACCGCAACGGCGTCGGCCTGATCGAGAGTGGTGTCCATCTGCTGCGGGTTCGTCGACATCCTTGAGTAAAAGACGATCGGCGGGCGCGGATATTGGCACGCGTTGGCTGTATTTGAGGGCGGCGCGGCCGGAGTCAACCGCGTGCTGCGGCGCCGTTGCCCGCCAGATCAAGCGGACAGGGCGGATAGGGCGGATAGGCCGATAGGGCAGATAGGCCCCGATAGGGCAGGCGGCGGCGCCGCGCGGGCCGCGGGCAGTCGCTGGAAATCGTTTACCCGGTGCCGTATACTCGTAAACGTATATATGTCGGCGGATATGCGGTGATACCGGTGCAGCGCAAAGTCTCCAATCCTCTGGCGTTGGCGGTGCTGGTGCTGCTGTATGAGCGTTCCATGCATCCCTACGAGATGGCGGCCACGCTGCGCGAGCGAAACAAGGAAGCCAGCATCAAGCTGCGCTACGGATCGCTTTATACGGTGATCGAGCTACTGCTCCGGGCGGGGTTCATCACTGCACAGAAGACGCTGCGCGAGGGTAATCGTCCGGAGCGCACGATCTACGAGATCACCGCGGCGGGTGAGCGGGAGATGCGTGACTGGTTGCGCGACATCCTGAGCACCCCGGTCAAGGAGTACCCTCGATTTGAGGCGGGGCTGTCGTTGCTGCCGGCGCTGCCGATCGATGAGGCGATCGATGTGCTCGAGACGCGGGTCGAGTTTCTGAGGAAAGACATCGAGCAGGTGCGCAGCGGACTGCAGCAGGCGAAGGCCATGAACCTGCCGGCACTGTTCTCGATCGAGTCGGACTATCGTCTCGCCGGGCTGAAGACCGAGCTCGGCTTCGTCGCCGAGCTGATCGAGCGCATCCGCAACGACGGCTGTGGGTTCCTCCAGCAGTGGAGGAAATGGCACGCCGACAGAGTTCCCAAGAACGAGACCACGGCCAAGCAGAAGAAAAAACGCAGCCAGCGCCTGGTCAAGTGAGCTTTACGCCGAACCGCGAGCGACCAGCGGTCGTTGAGCAACGGTGGAGGATTGACGACATGAATACCGGCAAGGATCGAGGCTTCAAAGGCGTTGGGATGGAAGGGCGGATTGCCGCCTGGTACGCCCGCAGCACGCGCAAGGACATGGCCCAGTTTGAAGCGCTGGCGGATCGTTTCGCCGACGAGATGCCTGACGGCAGTCAAATTCTGGAAGTGGCTCCGGGACCCGGTTACCTGTCGATCCAACTCGCAAAGAGGGGCCGCTACCAGATCACCGGACTCGACGTCAGCAGGACCTTCGTGCAGATCGCGAGCGACAACGCCCATCGGGACGGTGTAGCGATCGACTTTCAGCAGGGCAACGCCTCGGCCATGCCTTTCGGCGAGCGCTCATTCGATCTGGTCCTTTGCCGGGCCGCCTTCAAGAACTTCTCGCAGCCCGTCGATGCGCTGAACGAGATGCATCGGGTCTTGAGGCCGGGAGCGCGCGCCGTCATCTTCGATCTCAGCCGAGACACATCGATGGACGATATCAACGCCTATATCAAGCGCTCCGAGCTGGGCTGGATAGACTCCTCCCTCTACAAGGTCATCTTCCGCTATCTGCTGATCCCGCGCGCTTACTCGAAGGTGCAGTTCGGGGAGATGGCTTCGAAGTCGCACTTCGGACGTTGCGAAATCCGCGATGTCGATCTGGGTCTCGAGGTCATACTCAGACACGAGGGTGGTCGGGCGTGAGAGGGCGTCCTGCGCGCGCGTGCCGGGTGCATCGACAGCTCAGCGTGCGTCGCGGCCCCGCGCCTTCCATGACGGCAGGGCTTGCGGATTGACCAGAGCGAGCGGACGCTCACCCCGCAGCAGCCGCTCGATGTTCTGCAGCGCGAACGGCGGTAGGCTCGCCTCCGATTCGCAGGTGTGTCCGACGCAGTGCGGCGTCAGCATCGCATCGGGTAAGGTTCGTAACGGACTATCGGCGGCCAGCGGCTCGTGTTCGAAGACATCGAGGACCAGCCGGCCGATATGCCCTGCGAGCGCCGCCCGCGCGAGCGCCGATTCGTCGACCAATCCGCCGCGCGCGACGTTGATGATCGTGACACCGGGCTTCATGAGCGCGATCACCTGAGCATCGATCAAATGACGTGTATCCACGGTCAACGACGCGAGCACGATGATGACGTCGCTCGCTTCAGCGAGCACGGGCAGCTCGACCCGCTGTGCTCGCGGCGGCAGCGGTGCATGCAGTCGCGGTGCATGAATCAGCATGCTGCACTGGAACGCCGACAGCAGCCGCGCCACCGATTGACCAATGCGGCCGTAACCCACAATACCGACCGTCATCGGCTTGAGCATGCGCGCGCGAACGGCCGCGGGATGCGCCCGGCCTTGGCGCCGCATTGCCGCCAATGAGCCTGGCAGATCGTACGCGGCCGCGAGGGTCAACATTACCGTGGCCTCGGCCATACTCTCGATGTTCGCTTCGGTCTGGCCGTTGGCGATCAAGATGCCGCGGGCGGTCGCCGCAGCGATATCGAAACCCTCCACGCCGATGAAAGGCGAGACCAGTGCACGCAGCTTGGGGGCTGCGTCCATGACCGCCGCGCCGATCGGGGCAGTGCCCGAGACGCACAGAATCTCGACTTCTGGGTGCTCACGCAAACGGTCGGCGATCGACCTGCGATCCGGCAGCGAGACGACGGATCGGGCCTGTTCGCGCAGCAGGCGCGCGATGGCAGCCAATATCGGATGATCTGTCCCTGCGACCAGTATGCTCACGGCTCGAGCGCTACCCGCGTGCTATATGAAAATATTGTGCGTCGGAAATTGCGAGGTCGACAAAATTGTCATGGCAAATCATCCATCGAGCAACTCGGGTGTATTTGTCGAGCTGTCCACGCTGATGGGTCACGAGGATCGTCGGTGTCGCCGTTTGCAAACAGTTGCTTCTGCAAACCAATAAGGACTATCAAGTGATCGAAGCGGATCTATTAAGGAGGCATTCAGTCACTACGCGTTAACCTGCCATTTTTCCATCGCTTAGTAGGAGGGACATGTCGTGTCTGCCTTAAGCGAAACTACTGATCCCTTCGCGCTCCGGGAACTGATCGCGCAGCGGATCAACTCGGGTCTACTGCCGATCGCCGCCGCCGACAAGATCTTTGGTGGCTACGGCCAGGATCAATTCTGCGCCTGCTGTGACAGCCGCATCCGCGAGGGTGATGTGCTCTACGAGATTGAGCTGGCGGTCCAACAACCGCCGTTGATCCTGTCGATGCATCGGGAGTGTTTCAACCTGTGGATGGAGGAGTCCGAGTCGCGCCAGTCGGCGCGGCCGAACGGATGAGCGGCTGCGATGAGCGGCTGCGTACGCCGATACTGCAGGACTTGACCCGGACCAGTCGCGGGACCAAGCTGCCGCGCCAGCGCCCAAGGCGGGCGGACCGACCAGTCGCATGGGAGTTGAATATGGCGCAGGCTGCCTCGAGCGTTGCACGCGAAGTCCATCGGCACTATATCGGCGGCGAATGGACCGCGGGTATGGATGCCATCGCCAACGTGAACCCCTCGGATCTGCACGAGGTGGTCGGCCATTACGCCACCGCGACGGCAGAGCAGGTGCAGGCCGCGATCACCGCCGCTGCCCAGGCGTTCGAGTCGTGGCAATTCAGTCCCATCGAGCAACGGTTCGATGCGCTCGACGCCATCGGCAGCGAGATCCTGGCACGACGCGAAGAGCTCGGCCGGCTGCTATCGCGCGAGGAAGGTAAGACGCTCGCCGAGGGGATCGGCGAGGTCGCCCGGGCCGGTAGGGTGTTCAAGTTCTTCGCCGGTGAGAGCCTGCGTATCAGCGGCGAGCTGCTCGCTTCGACCCGTCGCGGCGTCAGTGTCGAGATCACGCGTGAACCGGTGGGTGTGATCGGGTTGATCACGCCGTGGAATTTCCCCATGGCGATTCCCGCCTGGAAGATCGCGCCGGCGCTCTGCTACGGGAACACCGTGGTATTCAAACCGGCCGAGCTGGTACCGGCGAGTGCCTGGGCTCTGAGCGAGATCATCGCGCGGGCGGGGCTGCCGCCGGGCGTGTTCAATCTCGTGATGGGGCCGGGGCGCTTGGTCGGCGAGCTATTGGTGAACTCGCCCAAGGTACGTGCGATCAGCTTCACCGGTTCGGTCCCGATCGGCGCGGCGATCGCGGCCAAGGCCGCGGCACGTGGGGCCAAGGTGCAGCTGGAGATGGGCGGAAAGAATCCGCTGGTCGTGCTCGACGACGCGGATCTCGAGGTGGCGGTCAACGTCGCGGTCCAGGGCGCCTACTTTTCGACCGGGCAGCGCTGCACAGCCTCGAGCCGCCTGATCGTTACTGAGGGGATCCACGATCGCTTCATCGCGGCGCTCGAGGCGCGACTCGCGACCCTCAAGATCGGCCATGCACTGGCGGCGGGAACCGAGATCGGCCCGGTAGTCAGTGAGCCGCAACTGCGGCAGGATCTCGACTACATCGCTATCGGACAGCGAGAAGGCGCGCGGTTGCGCTTCGGCGGCCAGCCGCTGCGGCTCGAGCACGAGGGCTATTATCTACAACCGGCGCTGTTCACGGATACCCAGCCGGCGATGCGTATCAATCAGGAGGAGATCTTCGGTCCGGTCGCGACCGTGATCCGTGCCCGCGACTACGAGCAGGCGCTTGCGATCGCCAACGATGTGCCGTTCGGGCTGTCCTCGGGCGTCGTCACGCGCTCGCTGCGCTACGCAGCCGATTTCCGGCGCCGTTCGCAGGCCGGGATGGTGATGGTCAACGTGCCGACCGCCGGGGTCGACTATCACGTCCCGTTCGGCGGCCGCAAGGGCTCGAGCTACGGGCCACGCGAGCAGGGGCGGTATGCGATCGAGTTCTATTCCAACTGCAAGACCGCCTATATCGCGCCGTGAGTGGGCGTGCTATTGGGGCGGCAAACGATGAGTAGAGGCGTGTCATGAAAGCATTCAAGCATCTGTATTTCCTGCCGGCGTGCCTGGCGTTAGCCGCGACTGTTGCGGTGGCCGATAACTACGGCGACACCGTCTCGGTGTTCAAGAATGCGGGCCAGAGCGCCGCCTTCTTTGGCACCAGCTACGCCTACGCCGTCTTCCCCACTATCGGCAAAGGCGGTTTCATCGTCGGGGCTGCCCACGGCGATGGGCGCGTGTACCAGCAGGGCCAATACATCGGCGATACGGCCATGACGCAGGTGAGCGTCGGCTTGCAGCTCGGTGGCCAGGCGTACAGCGAGATCGTGTTCTTTGAGGACCGTGCTGCCCTCGATCGCTTCGAGTCGGGTCACTTTTCCCTGAGCGCCGACGCGAGTGCCATCGCGGTTACGGCCTCAGCGTCGGCCAGCGCCGGCACCGAGGGCACCGGCGCGAGCGCCAGCGCGACCGAGGACGTGGCCAAGACGAAGGGACACTATCAGGACGGTGTGGCGGTATTCACGGTCGCCAAAGGCGGTCTGATGTACCAGGCCGCCGTAGCGGGGCAAAAATTCTCGTACACCCCGGCGCACTGACCCGCGGCGAGTACGCGCGGTCAGCTCACTGGGGCTGCGGCTCCGAGCTGCTCGCTTGCGGCTGGAACTGCGGATCGCCCATCTGCCACAGCGCGAACGACCACATGTCGGCCAACGTGCTCTCGCGCTGCGAGGTGGTCGAGCCAAAGCCGTGACCGGCGTCGTAGTCGATACGCAGCAGCACCGGCCGCCCGCTGCTCGTGGCCGCCTGCAGGCGCGCGGCCATCTTCAGCATATGCGACGGCGAGACGCGCGGATCGTTGGCGCCCGTCAGGAACATGACCGCAGGGTAGGGCGTACCGTCGCGCACGTGCTCGTAGGCGCTCATGGCGTACAGCCCGTGAAACCCGGCCTCGGTCTTGACCGAGCCGAGCTCTACGACGTTCGGTGGCCCGTTGGGCTCGATTTCGAAGCGCAGCACATCCGACAGGCCCACCTGATCGAGGATCACGCCGAACAGATCGGGCCGCCAGGTCAGCGCCCCACCGACCGTGATGCCCCCGGCGCTGGCGCCGTTGGCCGCCAGATACTTCGGTGAGGTGTAGCGCGCGTCGACCATATATTGGGCGCAAGCGATGAAATCGAGGATCGTATTGATCTTGGTGAGCTTGTAGCCGCCGAGATGCCACTCCTCGCCGTACTCGCCGCCGCCGCGCACGTGCGCGACCGCGAGCACGCCGCCGCGCTCGATCCACGCGATCGTGGTCGGATCGAACAGCGGCTCGAGTACGATGCCGTAGCCGCCATAAGCGCGCAGGAAGACAGGATGGCTGCCGTCGAGCTTGATGCCCTTCTGGTGCACGATCGACAGCGGGATACGCGTGCCATCGTAGCTGACCACAAATACTTCGTCCGCTTGCAGATCGCGGGTATCAACCTTGGACGCAGGTACCAGTCCGGTATCCTGCGGCACGCCGGCCGCCGGGTCGTAGCTGAGGATGCGCGGCGGACGCACCCAGCCCTGGGCGTCGAATAGCACGCCGGGCTCGAGCGGATCGGTCACAGGATCCTGCGCATTGGCGTCGGCGGGCAGCGGCATGACCTGCCGGCCGCTGCCATCGAAGGCGTAGCGCAGCAGCTGGGCACGCACGCCCGAGCGCTCGCGCACATAGAGAGCATCCTTGGCGAGCGCGAAGCTGACGATGACACCGGCACCCGCGGGTACCAGCACACGCGCTGCCTTGAGATCGGGATGCCGCAGCGACAGCGCCAGTACCTGGAAGTGCGGCGCGCCGCCCTGCGACAGCAGATACAGCTGCTCGCCGCGAAGTTTGAAATCACAGACGCCGTCGTGCACGTCGGCGAGCCTGCGCCACGGCGTATCCGCGCCGCGCACCTGGTCGAGCGCAGCGAAATAAACGGTCGAGGGATTCTGATCCATGTTGTGGTTGGCGATTGCCAACGCAAACGGGGAGTCAGGAGCCGTGACGACGTAGGTACCTTGACCCTCGGGGACGTCCAGCGTCGGCGAGACGCCGCGGCCGAACACCGTCGCATCCCCATCGCCGTCGGTGTGCGCGCCCAGTATGTGCAGATAGGTGCGCCCGTTGTACTGGATCAATGACCGGGGCGTGTCCGCAGTCGGCTTGAGATAACGCAGATAGAAAAACGAGCGATTGTCCGGTCGCCAGGCGATCACGCTGTCGGAGGTACGGTCGATCGATTCGACCAGCGGCTGGGCGCTCGCCACCTCCAGCACATGCAGCACGCTCTCTTCGGAGCCACCGGTCGAAAGCCCATAGGCGACGTAGCGTCCGTCCCACGACGGCTGGTAATAATCGAGCGCGTAATGGGTCTTGCTGCCCTGACCGAGCGCGGCTGGGTCTATGAGCAGATGCGCCACCCCGTGCAGTCCGTCCCGATAGTAGAGTCGCGGCAGTAAGGCGCCGGGTGCGGTCTCGAGGTAGAAGTAGCGCTCACCGCGCCGCGATACCCCGCTGACGTGGCTGTCCGCGCCGTAGAGCGCGTGGATACGGCGCAGCAGCGCTGGCCGCCCCGGCAACTGATCGAGCACGCGGAGCGTGTAGTCTTCCTGAGCCCTCATCCAGGCCTGCACCTGCGGGTCGTGCAGATCCTCCAGGTAGCGGTAGTTGTCCGTGACCTGCGTACCGAAGTAATCCTCGGTCACCGGGCGGATCGGAGCGGCCGGAGGAGGCTGGAGCGCGTTGGCAGAGGTTGCAGCCAGTGTCATCAGTGCGGTGGCCGTCACGCCGGTGAGACCGCGGCGCAGTAGCGATCGTTGCATGGGGATCCTCGACGCGATGTCGGCTGGTACATCTCAGGACTTGCTGCATCGAGCCGGACGCCCAGCCGTTGCACGGCGGCCAGCTGCCGGTGCGGCGCCTCACGGTGCGACTGCGTGGGTTAGGTTCGCGCGGCCAATAAGTCTATTGCATGGGGGCTTCGTGGGGGTAACGCGCCGCCGGAGTACAATAGTGAGCCGCAGGGCGTGGGCACATACACAGGGATAGGTGCTGCATGGTGACGATTGCGGAGCAGGTGAGGACCGCACGACAGATGCCACTCGCGGGCGCCGTGCATCTCGGCCATGCGCGCTGGGTGAGAGCCTGTCACGCGCTGCTGGCGGCGAGCGTGCTGACGCTGGCCTTCAGCAGCTTTGTGATACTCATGTCGCACCCCCGGCTCTATTGGGGCAAGGTAGGCAATGACCTGACGCCGGCGCTCGTGGAATTACCGATCAGTCGCAACTTTCATCACGGCGGATGGGTCAATCGGTTCGCCTTCTATGCGGGGGCGAGCTCGCCGGTCAGTGCCAGTCGGACCTACGACATCTTCAACGACAACGGCTGGGGACGGAGTCTGCATTTTCTGGCGGCCTGGTTCCTGGTGCTCACGGGCGCGGCCTATGTGCTGGCCGGAATCCTCAGCCGCCACGTACGCCGCAACCTCATCCCGCGGCGCGCCGAGCTGACGCCGCGGCTGCTGTGGCGCGATCTGAGCACGCATCTGCGCTTCCAGATCGAGCCGACGAGCGGCGGGCCGCCCTACGGCCTGCTGCAGCGATGCGCGTATGTGGTGGTGGTGTTCGTGGCGCTGCCGCTGATGGTGATCACGGGGCTGGCGATGTCGCCGGCGGTGACCGCGGCCCTGCCGTTCCTCGCGGATGTCTTTGGCGGGTCGCAGTCGGCGCGCACGCTGCACTTCTTTCTGTTTGCGCTCTTAATCCTGTTCCTGGCGGTGCACCTGCTCATGGTGGCGCTGTCTGGATTGCGACCACAGCTGCGCGCGATGACGGTGGGAAAAT
>JASHTF010000407.1 GCA_030040715.1 Gammaproteobacteria bacterium
TCCGCTGGCGCTGTTCTGCGCGCCGGCGGACGCAGCGGCGCTCGCAACCGCGCGTGGCGCCTTCATGGACTCCCTGTTCGCCGACATGCTCGGCTTCGGCGCCTGCAAGATGATCCGCCGCATTCTCGGCTTCGCGCATGTCATCGACTTCGAGCGCATCGCGGACGCCAACCGCCGCGCCGCGTGCGAGGCGAACGCGCTGGCGATGGCGCGTCTACTGCTGACTCGTCCGGAGCAGTTTCACGCGATCGAGGACGTGATCGATGCCGTGCCACGCATGGCGTCCCCGGCCGGTCGGCGCCAGTGACGCCGCGGCGGCGGCAGGTGCGTCAACTCTTCTGCGCAGAGCACAGGCCGATGGCACGCTCGATCGCGGCGCCGACCTGCGTGGCCAGATTGCCATCGGTAAAGGCGAGGAAGTGGGCGGTGTGCTTCGGACCTACCAGCACCACCGCCGTGGTGGCCGGATCCGTCAACACGAACACGAAGCCGGGCCTCGTCTCCCACTCGTTCTGATATTTCTCAAACGACTCCACCACCACGTCGGTGATATCGCGCAGCGCCAGCTGCACCTGCTGCTCGCTCGCGACGCCATCGCGCACGACTTTCTGATGGTACGAGAGCTGGCAGTGAGTCGCATCGCCGACCGCAGCGTCCACTGCGACGGTGAAATCGAATTGCGTGCTGTTGTTCTCGTCGCTGCTGTCCTGCATCGTCGAGCTGAACGTCACGCTGCCCGCGCGGCGGAGCTGCTGCTCGATGAGCGCCATGGTCGCGGGCAGCGAGGCGACCGCTGCGGGATTCGGGGTTACTGCGGAACCGCCCGTTGCCGGCATCAGACCGGGCAGAGCCAAGGCCATCGCAAGCCACGGGGTGCGGCGAGCCATCACGCACCGATTGTATCAGGTGCCGGTGCTGGCCTTGCGGAACGTCCCGGTCCTTGATTCTTGATAGTGGCGTGGATCGCTGAAGACGATGCGGTTGCGGCCTTCTTCCTTGGCTCGATACAGCGCCTCATCCGCGAATTGCAGCGCACCCTGCGGCGTGCGACCGACCGTCGGCTCTACCATGCCGACGCCGATGCTGACTGTCACCGTGGGGCTGCCGGAATCTCCCGTAACCGGCAATACCGCGTCCTGCACCGCGTCGCGGATGCGCTCGGCAATATCCTGCACGTGACTCTGTTGCGGCATGTCGTATAGCACGACGACGAATTCCTCGCCGCCGTAACGCGCCGCCATGTCGAGCGGCCGTCGCGTGAACCCCATGAGCAACTGTGCCACGCGCCGCAGAGCGGTGTCGCCCGCCTGATGGCCGTACCGATCGTTGAACGATTTGAAGTGATCAATATCGAGCATCAGTACGGCCAGCATCCGCCGATCACGCTGCCCCTGGTGCCACAACCGCAGCAGATGTTCGTCGAGCGCGCGGCGATTCATCAGTCCGGTCAGTCCGTCGCGCGCGCTCAGCTCCGCGAGCAGCGCATCCTCCAGGAAGCTCTTGCGCGAGGAGACTTCGACGTCGCGGTGAACGATGGCAGCGATCAGCGTCGCCAGCAGCAGCACCACTAGACTCTTCAGCCCGAGCGGCGACAGTCCCATGGTCACCGCGGTAGCTGCAAATGTGATCACTATCCCGCCGGCGGCGATAAGTGCGGCGCGGAACATCAGTCCGCTGAAGAAGAACATGCTGAAGAGCACGACCGTGAGGAGCATCAGCTCCTCCTCATAGGCGCCCTTGTCGGCCACCTGTGCCACCAGCACCGCGATCAGGACGCCCCGAATCGGGACCAGCACCCGTGCGATCGGCATGAAATGGCGCTGGTAGTGCGCGCTCCAGGTCAGCCAGGCGAGCATCGAGGCGCATACGGCGCCGGCGACTTCCATCCAGAAGTTCGCGCTCCCCACACCGGTGCGGCGTGCTTGAGCGACGCAGAACAGCAGTCCCAAAGCCAGCCACAGGGCAAACCACACGCGCACGCGCCGGCGCACATGCCGCAGATGCTCGGCAACGTATTGACTCTCGAGGTTGTCGTCCTCGAAGCGCAGGCGCGACACGCCGAGTCTTAGCTCCTGCGCGTACGCCGAGTCTGATAAATCGTCGAAGTTCAGGCGGCCGGAGGGCATGCGGGGCTGCCTCGCTGTGCAGCCGTCATTGTGCGGTAAGCACCACCGGCGCCGCGGGCCGTGCGTCGATTCTGAGCATTGGTGCTCATTTAACCGGACGCTATGACCCGCCGCTGCCGGCCTGGCCCGCCGACACCCCGCTGAGCCGCCGCCGATCGCTTACGGTGGCGTGTGCGCGATCCGACTACGCAGTTCGGCTGCCGTGAGCT
The DNA here is from genome assembly GCA_030040715.1 of Gammaproteobacteria bacterium. Lineage (GTDB taxonomy): Bacteria > Pseudomonadota > Gammaproteobacteria > Steroidobacterales > Steroidobacteraceae > FEN-1191. Next base: position 2,336 of record JASHTF010000407.1, read on the forward strand.
CGCCGCTCGCGAGCGGTTGCCCGAGATCGAACTGCCGGGTGCGCGCCAGCGAGCCGACGATCACCGGATCGAAGCCGGTCTCGCGCACCAGCTGCGCGGCAATGCGCAGCGCCGCGGTATCATCACCGCCGATCGGGATGGCGATGCGCTCGGGTTGACGATTGGCCGCGCTCGCCAAGACGGCGGCCGCGATGCAATTGAAGGCACGCACCACGCGCCGGTTGTGCAAGTACTGCGCGGTAGCGATGCCGGCACCCAGGCTCTGCGCCGCGCGCGCCATCGGGCCATCACGCCGCTCCACCGGGTTACTGGTGTCGATGATGACCTTGCCCGCGAGCTCGCCGCTGAGCTCCTGCCCGAGCTGCGGCATGGCGGCGTAGGGGACAGACACCAGCACGACGCTACCGAACGCGGCAGCTTGCCGCGGCGTACCCGCATGCGCGCGCGGACCGAGCTCGCGCACCAGACTCTGCAACTCCTCGGGGTGGCGCGAGGACACAAACACCTCGTTGCCAGCCCTCACCCAGTAGCGCGCCAGCGTGCCACCCATGTGTCCGGTGCCGATGATACCGATCCGCAAGGATGCGGGAGCGGGCCCGGGGCCGGGAGCGGGCCCGGGGCCGGCCGCGGGCGCGCCCGCCTCCGAGCTCTGCGCCGACGCCGCTGCACTACCGATCGCCGCGCACAGCGCGAGCAATGCCGCCGTCGCCAGACCTGCGGTGCGCATGCTGCGCGCCGTCAGCGCGTGCTGCGCGTCTTGGATGGGAAGACGTCCAGCAGCTCCACCTCGAAGTCCAAGGTCGCTCCTGGCGGGATATCCGGCGGCGCGCCCCGATCGCCGTACGCCAAATTGGACGGACTGATGATTCGGGCCTTGCCTCCGACCTTCATCAGCTGTAGCGCTTCGGTCCAGCACGGAATGACCTCATTGAGACCGAACGTCGCCGGCTGTCCGCGTGGCACCGAGCTATCAAATACGGTGCCGTTGGTGAGCTTGCCGGTGTAATGCACCTTGACGCGATCCGTTCGGGCGGGACTCGCGCCCGAGCCTTCCGCTATCAGCAGGTACACCAATCCACTGGCGGTCTTCCTGGCGCCGGGCTCCGTTGCAATCCGGTCAAGGTAGGCCTGGCCGGCCTGCTTTTCGCGCTCTAGGGTCGACATGATCGGCTCTCTGGCAGACAGCTGTCGCGCATAACGTCTCGAACTCCCCGCAGCAAGAACACGGTACGCGCAGTGTACGCTACTGGCGCGGGGTTGGTATCCTCGGCGCATGAGCGCTGCCAACGTATTTTCCGGCTATCAGAAGTTCGTCGTCGGCGTGCTCGCCTTCTTGCAATTCACCATCGTGCTCGACTTCATGCTGCTGTCACCGCTCGGTGCCTTGGTGATGCCGGCGTTGCGCATCAGTCCGTCGCAGTTCGGTCTGGTGGTCTCGGTCTACGCCTTCAGTGCCGGCTTCTCGGGTATCTGCACCGCCGGCTTTGCCGATCGCTTCGACCGCAAGAAGCTGCTGATGTTTCTCTATTGCGGCTTCATCATCGGTACGCTGCTGTGCGGCCTCGCCTCGCGCTATCCGTTACTGCTCGGTGCGCGCATGATCACCGGCCTGTTCGCGGGTGTGGTGGGCTCGGTCAGCTTCGCGATCGTCACGGATCTGTTTCCATTGCAGATGCGCGGCCGTGTGATGGGGATCGTCCAGACCTCATTCTCTGCCAGCTCGGTGCTGGGAATTCCGTTTGCTCTGTTCATTTCCAACCGCTGGGGCTGGAATGCGCCGTTCTTCATGATCGTCGCGGTCTGCCTGATCGTCGGCGTCGTGATCCACGCCGGCCTGCGGCCGGTGGATGCGCACTTGAAGCAGCACCCGGATCAAAGCCCGTTGCATCATCTGCTGCACACGCTGTCCGATCGACGCTACCTGCAGGGCTTTGCGACCACGGGCTTGCTCAGTGTCGGCGGATTCATGCTGATGCCTTTCGTCAGCGCGTTCAACGTCAACAACGTCGGCGTGTCGCTCGCGCAGCTGCCTCTCATCTATCTGGTCACCGGCCTGGTGTCTGCCGTGGCCGGCCCATTGATCGGGCGCGCCAGCGATGCCTGGGGCAAGTTTCGCGTGTTTGCCTTCGGCTGCGCGCTGACCATCGCCATGGTGCTGATCTACACGCATCTCGGCATCACGCCGCTGTGGCTGCTGATCGCCATCATGGTGATCATGAACATCGGCATCTTCTCGCGCATGATCTCGTCGTCGGCGCTGATCTCCGCCATTCCTGCCGCGGCCGATCGCGGCGCTTACATGTCCATCAGCTCCTCGTTGCAGCAGGTGGCGGGAGGTGTCGCGTCCGCGATCGCCGGTCTGATCGTGGTGGAGACGAGCAGCGGTGCGCTGTTGCACTTTGACACTCTGGGCTACATCCTCGTCGCGACCACCTTGATCACGCTCACGATGATGTACTTCATCAACCGCACGATCGAAGGCGCACGCACGGCGGCGGCACTACCCATCGGCACCAGGACGCGGGCGGATGCCGTGGTCGGCGACTGATCGACACACTGCCGCGCGCTCAGCCGAGAACATCACCGCATGAGTGGGGTCATCCAAACCGCCTACGGTGTCAACAGCGCCAGCTTGCGCGCGCCGCCCAGTGGTCGTAACGGTATCGTCGTGGCGATGACCGCCACCGCCGCGGTCGATCTGAGCAACGGGATCAGTCTCGTCGACAATCAAGGCAACACCCTCAGCCAAGCGGCGCTGTATGAATTTTGGGACATGGTCGTCGGCCACCAGAGTCTGGCGGTCGGCTTCTACGGTCTGCTGCGGCAAGCGTCTGAGCCGCGTGGAACCTACACGGTCACGGTGAACGGACTGCCCACGGGCCGCAATGGCGGCGCCGCGGAAATCGCCCTGTTCGAGGTCAGCGGACTGCAGTCGCTCGATCAGGCCGGCTTCAATGGAGCCACTGCGGCGGTGACGTCGACGGCGACGGGGACCGCCTGCTCGGAGGTGAACAGCCATCCGAATGATCTGGTCATTGCCGCCCTCGCCGTGCCGGATCCCGGTGCCTGGATGAATGCGCCGCGCTACCCTCCAGCGTTCGGCTACACGGGAATCTTCTCCGACGTCATCAGCCCCAAGGGCAGTGGTGTGTTCGGAGCCGTGCAGGCAGCGTACAAAGTGGTGCACACCGTCGAGACGTCGACCGCGGACTGGGGCAGCATGGCCATTGCGGCCGGCAATGCCTGGCCATGGGTCAGTGCGGTGGCATCATTCAGCCTGGCAGCCGCAGCCGTACCGACCGGTCGTCGGAGCCTGCCGCCGGTGCCTGCGGTAGCGGTCGCCGCCTTCACGCCGCTCGCGTGGATCATCGAACGACGGCGCAGGCGCGCGTTGCAGCAGTTCAGCTAACGACGTTAATCTTATTAACCTCGCGCAGTGGTTGGGCCGCGTGGCCGCTGTCGGCCACGTACATGCCCAGAGGATTCGTCGCATGAACCGCATTGCTTTCGCGATCACAGCGTTTGCTGCGGGTGCAGCGCCGGCTGTCGGCGCCGCGCCCGCCTCCGCGTCCGGGGGCGCACCTGCCGACACCGTGCTCTACCGGGGTTTGGTCTACACGGTCGATCCTCAGAACAGCAGCGAGCAGGCGATCGCGATCCGAGACGGTCGGATCGTCTATGTCGGCACCAATGTGGGAGTGCGTGCCTATATCGGCGCACGCACGGACGTCATTGACCTGCACGGCAAGATGGTGATGCCAGGGCTGGTCGATGCACACAATCACGCGATTGCGGGCGGCCTGCAGCTGCTCGAATGCGACCTGAAGTATGCGCCGCTGTCCATCGTGCAGTTCCAGCAGACGATCCAGGCCTGCCTGGACAAGACCAGGGACAAGGAACCCGACAGCTACCTCGAGGTGGTGGGCTGGTACCGACAGGCGATGCAGCCCTCGGGCACCCAGGTCACCAAGACTGACCTTGACGCTCTGAAGACCAGCCGGCCCATCCTGGTGCAGTCGACCGACGGGCACACGACGCTCGGGAACTCTCGCGCCCTGGCGCTGGCCAAGATCACGCGCGACACGCCCGACCCGCACGCCGGCCGCATCGCCCGCACCGCGTCCGGGGAGCCGAGCGGCATCTTCGAGGACCGCGCGGAAGGGCTGGTGCGCACACCCGTGCCGCCGCGCACCGCCGCCGACACCCTCATGGCCGCCAGGGCCGCGCTCGACGCCTTCCGCCGACAGGGCGAGACCGCGTTCATGATGCAGATCGCCACCCAGGCCGATATCGAGGCCTGGTCAACGCTGCGGAAGCAGGGACGGCTGACCGCCCGCGCCTACATGGCACCGGACGTCGACGCCGATGCGATCGCGCAGCCGCAGCTCGCGGTCCAGCGCATTCTCGAGCTCAAGCGCGAGTTCGACACCGGACCGATCGGCGCGCGCGCCAACCTCTGGGTACGCAACTCCGGCGAGATTTTCCAGGACGGAGTAATCCAATGGCCGGCGCAAACTGCGAGCCTGCTGGAACCCTATCTCGTCAACAAGGGCACGGACGCGAAGCCGGATTGGATGCCGGGAACGAGCCGCGGCCCCGACCCGTACATCGCGCTGAACCAGTTCGAACCGCTGCTGCTGGCGCTCGCACGCGCCGGGATCGAGCCCGAGGTGCACGCCATCGGTGACCGGGCTGTCCGTCATACCCTCGATGCCTACGCCTATGTTCGCGATCAACTGGATGGGCGCGACGTGCGACTCGAGATCGCGCACGCCGAGATGGTTGCGCCGTCGGACATTCCGCGCTTCAAGCAGCTCAACGTGATCCCGGACATGGGCTTCCAGTGGGCGAAGCCGGCGTTCGACTCCATCGACGCGGCGGAGAGCTACCTTGGCCCGGAGCGATTCAACCGCATGGAGCCCGAGGGATACCTCGACCAGGCTGGAGTGCCGATCGCCCAGGGCAGCGACTGGCCGGTCGATCCGCTCGCCAACTGGTTCGACATGCAGGTTCTGGTCACGCGCGCGGGTAATCTGGGAGGGAAGTATTCCGGGCGACTCGGCACGGTGCCGGGAGTGCCGGTGAAGGACGCGATCCGCGCGTTCACGATCAACGGAGCCTACGCCCTCCACAGCGAGCGCTTTTTCGGCTCGCTCGAGCAAGGCAAGCTCGCAGACCTGATCGTGATCAGTCAGAACCTGCTGCAGATCCCTGCGAGCCGCATCTCCGACACCCGGGTTCTCCTGACCATGGTCGGCGGCGCGACGGTGTTCCGAGATCCCTCGTTGTAACGGCGCAGCGCCGCCGCGCGGGCTGCTAGAACCGGTAAGCCAGACCGAAGTCCAGGACGGGATACCATTTCACCAAGGTCACATCGTCTTGTAGCTTGGTCTTCTCGGCCAGCACGTCACTCTGCAGCTGCGTGCACAGCGCACTGCCCGGCGGCGCGCCTGAACCGCACTCGGCGGTGAGTGTGACATTGGGAGTACCGCCGTAGATCGCGCCCAGATCCACCAGAAAGTGCAGATGCTGCTGGGTACCTACCGACTTGCCCCAGCCGAGGCCCACGTACGGCGATACGCTGTTGCCAAATTTCAGCTGTCCATTCAATGAGGCGACATCGCCGCTGGAATAGACATTGTTGTTAATCGTGTAGCTACCGTTGGCATTGGGCTTACCCGTGACGTCGAGTTTAGTGCCATTGCCGACCATGCCGGCGCTCAGGCGAAAGCCGCCGTTGAATACGTACCAGTCGAGCACGGCGTTGGCCATGCTGAGTTTGAATTTGCCGCTGTAGTCGACATCCGAAGTGTCGACCGAGTGATCGTACTGGAAGCCGCTATAGCCAACCCGAGCACTGAAGTGCTCACCGAGGGCGAAGTCGTAGTCGAGGCCGATACCCGTGGTTCCGAGGCGTAAAGCGACTGCCATCGGCTCATCAGCGCCCGCAGGCGCTGCCCCGAGCAGGAGCTCGACCAGTGCGAGCATGCAGAGCGTGAGCGCCGCGCGAGTGCCGCGGCGCACCCGCGACCTCACGATCGAGCCCGCGGTCAGACGAGCGTGTCGCCCGAGTTGACTGCTCTCCATGAATCCTGCCTGCTGCATGTGGCGCTCCCTCAAAGACGCTGACGGAAGAAATCGGGCGGCCAGTGAAACAATGACCGCGAATTTTCTTAGAATGGCACTCTAAAGGGTCGCCATCGCCGGCGCCGTGACCCGATGCACGTTGCGTGATCATGAGGCCTCGCACTGATGAACCCTGAGCAATCGCAGCGATCCGACTCGGCGAGTGGCGACGCATCGGCTGCTACCTCGATCTCGCGCCGTGACTTTCTGCGCGGCGCAGGCGTCGCAGTGGCGTCGCCCAGCGTGGTTCTCGGCGCGGCGCCGCGCACGCCATCCGAGGATGGAACGCCCGAGCAGGTTCATTTGACCTTTGGCGACGATCCGTCGCGCACGGTGTTCGTGTCATGGGCGTCGCCGGGGCAGGCCATCAATCCGCGCGTGATCCTGCACCCGTCGGCAGGCGAACCCACTGAGGTCCATGCGCTCCAACGCACCTATACCGATGGCCTCAACGGTCAGACGGTGTTCACCTGCCACGCGAAGCTCGACCGACTCGAGGCCGACACTTCCTATCGCTAC
>JASHTF010000408.1 GCA_030040715.1 Gammaproteobacteria bacterium
TTACATGAGCACGTACCTGCAGTATCACCCGGCCGCCTTCCCGGGCCTGATCATCGGGGCAACCATCCAGACCACCTCCTCGCGCTACGCCGTCTACCCCAACATCGACCTGCCGGCGGCAACGACTTTCGGCGCCGACATTCGTTACCGCACTCAGCTCTGGGGTAAGGACGCCACCTTTTGGCTGGAGAGCTACAATCTCGATGATGCCTATGTTCTGAGGCCGAACGAGAGCGGACAGTTGAACTCTCTGGACGCGCGACGCTTCGAGTTATCGTTGGTGGTCGACATCTGAACACGGCCGTGCCCGCCCACCCCCAGTCATTTGAGACGAGAGCTCGATACTACGGCGCCGCCTCGAAGCCAGGCAGCGCTCTCGGCAGGCAAGCCTAGTCGTCGCTGTCGCGACGCAGGGTGCGCTTGAGTCGTACGGCCACCACGACCAGCAGCACGATGAAAAGCACCACCAAAGCGTGCTTCGGGGCGAACAGATCGACCATGGCCCATTGTACAGGGGCTCGCGAACCCAGTGCCCGAAGTGCGCGCGATATCCGAGGACGCCTCTGCGATGGGTCGCCGCGGCCGCGTTGATTCGGCTATCGTCGGCAGTCGGCACCTGCGGCGGCGCCGCCATGGCACAACTGTAACCTGCATCTGCCGAGCGGCGGCTGCGATCGGTGAGCATGAGAGCACAGCCAACCGAGGGATTGCTTGATGGAGTGGCGTTACGAATTGCTCCGCTGGGCGGGCCGAAGCATCAGGGCGCTCTGGCTGCTATGGGTCCTCATCTGGATCATCGCCGCCGTGCGTGCCAAGCCGATCGCGCAGCGACAGAGCATCGGTTCACGTGTGCTCGATCGGGTCCTGATCCTCGCGTCCGTGATTTTGCTGCTGCTCGGCAAACGAACGCGTCCAGGGAGCTCTTTACTCGCGGCGGCGCCCTGGCTGTACGATCGGTTCGTGCGCCCTTATCCCGGCGTCGTGCTGATTGGCGCACCGCTCGTGCTGATCGGGCTCGGGATCACTGTCTGGGCGCGCTTTTATCTCGGCGGCAACTGGAGCGGCACAGTAACGTTCAAGCAAGATCACGAGCTGATCGTGTCGGGGCCCTACCGCTATGTCCGGCATCCCATCTATAGCGGCATACTGCTCGCCGTCGTCGGCACCGCGTGCGCCATCGGACAGTGGCGCGGTGCGCTGGCGGTCGTCCTGATATTCATCGCCTTCTGGTACAGGAGCAGGCTCGAGGAACGACTCATGATCGAGCATTTCGGCGATGCGTACCGGCGTTATCGGGCGCACGTGAAGGCGTTGATCCCCTACCTCCTCTAATGTGCGTCCGATTCCGCTACCGATCCGACGGCACAAATGCATGTTCGTGATACGGCGTCGCGGGGCCGCCGCGCCCATGCGCTGCGCGTAGGCGATAGATCGGCTCGAAGCTCACCTGGCCGCCGGTCGAGAGTCAAACAGCTCGTTAGCGACGAATCGGCTTCACCGCTCCGCGACAGATGCGATCAAGCAGCTCTGAGAATTCAATCCCAGCCGCTCTGGCGGCTTGTGGCAGTAGGCTGGTCGCGGTCATCCCCGGCAGAGCGTTGGCCTCCAGGCACCAGTATTCGCCGTTCTGGTCGCGGCGAAAGTCGATTCTCGAATACGTGCCGAGCTTCAGCGCGCGATGCGCGCGCAGTGCGTGATCCTGGATGCGTCGGGCTTCGTCAGCCGGGATGTCCGCTGGAAACACCTCTCGAGCGACCCGAGGCTGATACTTAGCCTCGTAATCGAAGATATCCCGGGGAGCGATGATCTCGCCGACCGGAAGCGCCGCGTCCTCCAGAATGCCCACCGTGAACTCCCGGCCGGGGATGAACCGCTCCACCATGACTTCGTTGTCGAACTGGCCAGCCGCTTCAATGGCGGGGCCCAGATCCGGTGCGCTGTTGGCCAATGTCAAGCCGACGGTGGAGCCCTGCTTATTGGGTTTCACGATCACCGGCCAACCAAGCGCTCGAGCGACCTGATCGCTGGATACGGGCGCCATTAGCCAATCCGGAGTGGGCACGAGCACCGCACGAAATATGCGCTTCGATAGGTCTTTGTCCATTGCTGCCGCACTGGCAATGTGGCTGCTGCCGGTGTAGGGCAGTCCCGCCAGGTCGAGCATTGCCTGCAGGCGGCCGTCCTCCCCCGCGCCCCCATGAAGGGCAACAAAGACCACGTCGACGTCCCGAACGTCAATATTGGAAGTGTTCAATGCAACCGCATTCGCGCGGACATCCGCGATTGCCCGTTCTGTCGGTGGTTCTGGTGCGACTCCCGACTCGAGCAGTCGGCGGGTATCGGCCGCAGCCAGCCGTCCCGTTGCCGTGTCGACCGCGACCACCTCGTGGCCGGCCGCGCCGAGGGCCGGAATGATTTGCGCCGCGCTCGCGACGGACACGTTCCGTTCCTCGCTTGTTCCACCAAATAACACTGCAATGCGCATGTAGTTTGCGGCGCTACTCGCCGCCCAGGGATGTCCTCAGCGGCGCACTAATCTTCGAGCATCGAAGCTGGACGGTCCACCCAACGTCGGGTTGGGCGGCGCACGATGCCGCACGGCAGCTCCAGAGGCGCCGGCGGTCGTGTGGTGCGCAAGACCCATCGGTGCGATCGCAGGCGCGATCGGCTGTAGCTGGCTCCGGCTCAGCAATCGAGCAGCCGTAACCCGAGTACCGCTGCTCGATGCTGCTCTCGGCGCAGACGGCGCGGCGGCATGCAACTGGGCGCGCACGCCATTCAGCGGGCGATACGCGGCGGTCTGTGCGGCCATCGAAGTGGACCGGTGCACCGGCCCACGAGTCACCCCCGGGGTATCAGCCGGGCTGACGCCGCTCACCCACAGCCCCATCGCGCTGATGAAGATCACTCGGGACGCTTGCTTCATGTGACTATGCTTTATGGTCGTCCGCGAACAGGTGGTGGCCTGGGTTCGGAGGTCCCATCTCCTTCGCCCTCGGCATCCCTACCCGCGAATACCACCCGCAGTGGCGGCACCGCAAGCAGCAGCATGATCGGGCCCAGCAACATTCCACCCACGATCACCGTGGCGAGCGGACGCTGTACCTGGCTGCCGATCCCATGCGACATCGCGGCGGGAAGCAGGCCGATGCAGGCTGAGAGACTGGTCATCAGCAGCGGGCGCATCCGGCGGGTAGCCGCATTACTCATCGCGGCTTCGGGAGGGAGCCCCCGCGCCCTCGCGTGGTTGTAAAAGGTCAACAGTAGAATGCTGTTCATGACCGATACCCCGAACAGTGAGACGAAACCGACCGCAGCAGAGATGCTGAAGGGCTGGCCCGTGACCCACAGCGCCCACACACCGCCGATGATACCAACCGGTATACCGGCCAACGACAGCAAGGTGTCGCGGAACGAATTGAACAGAGAATAAAGCAAGAACACGATCAGCATCAGGCTGACGGGCACGATGACTTCCAGACGCTGCTGGGCCTGCTGCAGGTCTTCAAACTCTCCCGACCAAATCATGCGGTACCCCGGGGGCAGGGCCACATTCTTTTTAATGCGCGCTTGCGCCTCGGCCACGGCGCCACCCAAGTCACGCCCACGGACGCTGAACTTGATCGGAATGAAACGCACCATGGTTTCGTGGTAGATCCAGGCCGCGCCGGTGTCGACCGAGATGCTGGCCAGCTCACTCAAGGGTATGTAGGCGTTGCTGCCGGCCGCAGTCGTGTAGCCCACCTTGATGTTGCGTATCTTTTGAATACTGTCCCGGTATTCAGGTGGGTAACGCACGACCAGGTTCCACTCCCGGTCACCCTCGAGTACCTGCGTAGCGATCGCCCCGCCCATGGCGGCCTGGATGACGGTGTCCACATCGCCGGTGTTCAGTCCGTAACGCGCGACCTTGTCGCGATCGATCTTGATATTCAGGTTCGGTTGCCCGAGAACCGGAAAGATGCCCAGGTCCGTGATCCCTCTGACTTTGCTCATCTCGCTCTGAACCTGATGAGCGAGCTTCTCCAGCTCGGCAAGATTGGGACCGAGAATCTTGGCCGAATTCGCTCCCTTGACCCCCGAGATTGCCTCCTCGATGTTGTCCTGAATGTATTGAGAGAAGTTGAAGACGACGCCCGGCAACTCGTTCTCAAAGTCGCGCTGAATCTCCTGGGTGAGCTGCTCCTTGCTCACCCCACGCGGCCATTGATCCGGTGGCTTCAGCGGCACGAACAGCTCGACATTGGAGAACGGGGAGGCATCGGTGCCGTTATCCGGCCTGCCGTGCTGTGAAGTGACCGTGACCACCTCGGGATAGCGCAGCAAGATCAGCCGCATCTTGCGGGTAGCGGCCTCGCCAGCCTGCAGAGAGAGGGTGGTCGGCATCGACGCCCTGATCCAAAAGTTGTTCTCTTCCAGTGCCGGCAGAAACTCGCTTCCGAGCCGCGGGGCGATGAGGAGCATCGTCACGGCAAGCAAAGCCAACTCCAGGCCCACCACCAGAGCGCGCCGCGACAACGCGAAGTGCAGTGCCGGATCGTAGAGCCGGTGCAGCAGCCGCACCGCCCACGACTCGGCCTCTTTCACACGCTCGGGAAGCAGAAAGTGACTCAGGACGGGCGTAACGGTAAAGGTAGCGATCAGTGCTCCGGCCAGGGCGAATCCGTAGGTGCGCGCCATCGGGCCGAAGATCTGTCCCTCGACTCCCTCCATCGTGAATAGCGGCACGAAGGCGGCCACAGTGATCAGAGTCGAGAAAAAGATCGCCTTGTCCACCTGCAAGGCGCTGACCAAGATCAACCGCAGGCGGTCGCTCCAGCCCCGAGCGCTCCCCTTATCGCCGGAGGTAGTCGGATCCGAGCCGTAGTAGCCCCCGGACAGACGCGCCAGCAGGCCCAGTCTTTCCTCTCGGGGTCTCTGGAAGTTGCGATAGATATTCTCCATGAGGATCACGGCCGAATCGACGATGATCCCGAAGTCGACCGCGCCGATGGACAGCAGGTTGGCACTCTCGTGTCGCCACACCAGCAGGATCAGCGCGAAGAACAATGCAAACGGGATGTTCACTCCAACGACGATCGCGCTGCGTAAATCGCCGAGGAACACCCATTGGATCAGGAATACCAGCAGAATGCCGAACAGCAGATTGTGCAGAACGGTGTGCGTCGTCAGCTCGATCAAATTGCTGCGATCGTAGAACGGGACGACCTTGACCCCGGGCGGCAGGCTGCCATCGCTGTTCATCTTGGCGACTTCAGCCTTGACGAGGGGTAATACTTCGGAGGTCTGCTTGGTGCGGGTCATGACGACGATCGATCCCACCACATCATCGTCACGGTCCTTGCCAAATATTCCGAGCCGCGGCGCATAGGTCATCCGTACCTTGGCCACATCCTTGACCAGCACGGGAACGCCGTTGAACTGCCCGAGGACCACCTTTTCGATGTCCCCGACCTGATAGCCTCGAGTCAGATCGTCGTTGCCGCCGTCATCGATCAGGCCGATGCCGCGGATGTTGATAGACTGTTGGCCGATAACGATTTCGCGCCCGCCGACGTTGATGTTGGCATTACCGAGTGCGGTCAGAATCTGCGGCACGGTGACGTTGAAGGCTTCCAGCTTCAGCGGATCGACCTGCACCTCAAATTCCTTGGTCGTGCCGCCCCAGCTGTTGATGTTGATGACGCCGGGAATGGTCGACAGTCGGCGCAGAACGATCCAGTCCTGGATGGTGCGTAGATCCGTCAACGAATAGCGTTTCGGGCCCTGCACCGTGTAGCGGTAGATCTCTCCGCTGCCGCTGTTTTGATTAACCGAGGGTATCTGTCCGCCTGGCAGGGTGACATTCTGCTGCAGTGCCAGGGTCGCCTGGGCGTAGGCAAAGTTGTAATCGATGCCCCATTGGAATACGACCCGGATAAAGGCCAGCCCGTAGAACGACGTCGAGCGGATGACTTGAATACCCGGCGTGGCGTACAACCCTACTTCCATCGGAATCGTGTAATAGCGCTCGATTTCCTCGGCCGAGAGCCCCGGCCCCTCGGCGGTGATCTCCAGGATCACCGGGGTTGGATTGGGATAGGACTCGATATTGATGACCTTGAAGGCGTACAGACCCGCCAGCGCAAACCCGAGCAATGCGAACAGGATCAGGGCGCGACGGCTGAGGCATGCCGCAATGATGGCTTTGAGCATGAGGGGGGGGGCTTTATCAGCGATGCAGCGGACGGATTGCCGGTTCAATCCGTCGGGGGTGCGTAGAGAATATTGCTCAGGAAGACGGCGCCGTCGGTGACGGCGAGTTCCCCGCGCTGCAGGCCTTTCACGATCGGGTATTGCCCGTCCAGCGGCTCACCTAACGTGACGTTGCGTTGCGTGAAGTGGCGCCGATCGATCGTCACCCACGCCACATAGCTGCCATCGCCATTCCGCACTACCCCATTCATCGGTATGGCCAGCGAGCTCACCGGCTGCTGAACCTGAATGGCGAAGCTGGCCAGCATTCCGGGAATCAGCTCGTCTTTAGCGTCTGCGATCTCACAGCGCACGACGATGCGGTGCGTGTTCGGATCGAGCGATCGTCCGAGCCTGGAGATCCTGCCCTGGAACACTCGGCCCGGATAGGCCATCACGAAGGCCTCGATCGGTTGACCCAGTCGGTACAGAGGGCTGTCACTCTCGATGACGTTGGCGACCATCCACTTGGTGCTCAGATCGGCTACCGAGTACGGGGCCGGGGCGGCTGCGGGTTGTTCGAGCAGCCCCGGCGCCGCATTGCGCGCCGTGATGCGCCCGGTGATCGGACTTTTCACGATCAGCGCCGGCTCGACCTGGCGCCGCTCGACGATGCGATCGATCTGCGCCTCGGTCTGACCGAAAATCGCCACCGCGCGGCGCGCCGCTCTCAGGGCGCCCTCGGCCGTCTGCTGATTGGCCACCGCAGTGTCGTAATCGTTCTGATCGATGCCGTGCGCCGCATACAGCTTGATCGCGCGCTTCAAGACGCTGGAGGTCTGATCGAGAGTCGCTGCCGCTCCGATCAGATTGGATTCGGCGGCGATGAAATCAGGACTCTCTATGGTGAAGAGCGCCTGGCCCTTTTTCACTACATCCCCCAGGTCAGCGTAGGTCTGAATGATCCGGCCCTGGTATGGGGTGAACACCTGGACGTTGCGGTCCTGATTGAAATCGATGATGCCCACCGCTTGTTTGCGATAGACAAACTCATGATCGCCGATCGGTGCAATCGTGATCGCCTCTAGCTGCGAGACTTTCAGTTCCACCGTGTTGGTCGTGGACGAATTGGCGGCACTGCGCGTTGGTGTCTGGCCTTCCGCGGAGTTGCCGGTGGTACCGTGCAGCACCAAGTAGGTGAGCGCCCCGATCGCTACCGCGGCGGCCACCATGACCGTCGCTCGCATGGCAAATCGATTATTGACGTCCAGAGGAATGATTGGATGACGCATGTCTAGCGACTGTTATTCGCCTTGCATCTCATGTCAGTTAGGCAGCGCTGACCTCGGACCCATCACAGCCACATCGTGCGAGGGGTTGAGGCCGTAGTCAGTCGAATTGACTTCGCCGTTGCGATTCCACCAGCCCCCACCGAGGGCCTGATAGAGCGCGGCGGTGTCACCGAATCGGGTCGACTGCGCCTGCACGAGAGCGAGCAACGCCTGTTGGTAGGCGATCTCAGCGGCCAGATCCGCCAGATAATCGGTAAAGCCGTCCTGCATCTGCTCACGCGTCAGGTCGAGCGTGACCCTGGCGGCGCGCTCGGCCGCGACCGCCTCGGAGAGCTCATCGGCATCCGAAAGCATCGCGTGCAGCGTATCGGCTACGTTCTGATAGGCCGTGAGCACGGTCTCTTGATACTGTGCAGCCGCCTGTCGCAGCGCCTGATCCGCCGCCCGCTTGGTGTGCAGCAGCGTGCCACCGGCAAACAGCGGTTGCGCGACTCCGCCGATCAGGTCCCAGAACGGTCCACCGCTGCGGAACATCCAGGGAAATTCAGTGGCGCTGCCGCCGACGGCACCGGTAATGGAAAATTGCGGCAGCATCGAGGCGATCGCCACGCCCACTTGCGCATTCGCCGAGCGCAGCTGTTCCTCGGCGGCGCGCACATCGGGGCGCTGCTCGATGAGCCGAGACGGCAGGCTCACCGGCAAGTTCTGCGGCAGCGTCAACGAAGCGAGCGTGAAGGTCTGCTCGATCTCCTCGTTCGGAAACTTACCGACCAGCACCCGCAGCAGATCGCGGGTCTGCTCAAATTGCTTCTCGAGCGGCGGCAGTAGAGCCCGCGCCTGCGCCAACTGCGCCTCTTGGGCGGCCACATCGATGCGCATGGCATAGCCCTGCTGGTATTTGTCGCGCAGGACCTGCAGCGACTTTTCGTTGTCGTCGATGATTTGGTTGGTAGCGGCGACCTGCGCACGGATCGAGGCTTCCTGAATCGCCGCTGCGACCACGTTCGAGGCGAGCGTCACGTAGGTCGCCTCCAGCTCGAAGCGCTGCATCTGCGCCTGCGCGTCCAAGGATTCCACCTTGCGGCGGTTGGCACCGAACACGTCCGGCGTGTAGCCGACGGTCAACTCTGCGGTATGAAAGTTATAGGTAACCGGCTGGGCCGGTGCGGAGGGCTGGATGTTCTGGCCATTGCCCTGGGGACCGGGCGCCGAGGAAGTGGCGGTATTGCCCGGCAGCTGCTGGCGCTCGAAGGCATAGTCGGCCGCGATCGTCGGAAAGAAGTAACCGCGCTGTGCGTACACCAGCTCCTGCGCCTGGCGCAACGCCGCCTGCGCGGCCGGTACCGTGGGATTGGCGCGCAGCGCCTGCTCGACCAGCGTATTGAGCGCCGGATTGCCGAAATCCTTCCACCAGTTGAACGGGACATCCCGCCCCATCACGAACCGCTGCGCGTCGCCGCCACGCACCTGCGCCGACGCGGTGCTCTGTGGCAACGGCGTGCTCGTATAGCCGGCGGCGGCCGGTGCCGCTGGCTTGTGAAAGTTCGGCCCTAAGGCGCAGCCAGCCATTGCGAGTACCGTAGCGAATGCCGAGGCGAAGCACGCATAGAGGCACGTGGCCGATGACATCGCGGAGCGCTCTTTGAAGACCCGCGGCGTGACAGGAAGCAAGATTTCTCCCTCATCAGCGCACTGATGGTGAATCTCACATCATACGAACCGCGACGTGGCGGCAGCGTTTCCAGGAGATTACCGATAGGAAAGGTGTGTGGTGCTCGCCGGCGAGGCTGCCTGAGTCCTAAGGCACAACGCCTGCGGCCGAGACGGAGGGGGTGT
>JASHTF010000409.1 GCA_030040715.1 Gammaproteobacteria bacterium
CGCCGCGCGAGCGGCCCCCGCCGCCGGCGCCGCCGGTGATCGTGCCGCTGTTGGTCAGCGTCGTGATCGTCCCGGCGTTCGAGACACCCGCACCGCCGGCAGCGCCGCCTGTCAAGGAGTCGCCGCCGCCGGCGCCGCCGCTGATCGTGCCGCTGTTGGCCAGTGTTCCGATCGTCCCGGCGTTCGCGACAGCCGCCCCGCCCGCCCCTCCAGCGCGACTGCCGCCGCCGCCGGCGCCGCCGCTGATCGTGCCGCTATTGGTCAGCGTCTTGATGGTCCCAGCATTCGACACACCCGCGCCGCCTGCGCCGCCTGCGCGGCTCGCGTGTAGTGCTGACCCGCCGGCACCGCCGCTGATCGTGCCATTGTTGGTCAGTGTTCCGATCGTCCCGGCGTTCGCAACGGCCACCCCACCGGCGCCCCCCTCCAGCGGTACCGAGCCGCCGGCACCGCCGCTGATCGTGCCGCTGTTGGTCAGCGTTCGGATTGTCCCCGCGTTCGACACACCCGCCCCGCCTGTGCCTCCGAACAGGGTTCCTCCGCCGGCACCGCCGCTGATCGCGCCGGCTGCCTGGTTGGCAAGCGATCCGACTGTGGCATCGGGACCGATCGACAGGCCCGCACCGCCCGCGCCGCCCGAGCGGCCCACGCCGCTGGTGCCACCGCTGATCAAGCCGCTATTGCTCAGCGTCGCGATCGTTCCGGCGATCGACATACCCGCGCCGCCCGCGCCGCCCACGTGAGACGCGTTCCCGCCCACGCCGCCGCTGATCGTGCCCGAGTTGCTCAGCGTCGTGATAGTTCCGGAGTTGGACACGCCGGCAGCGCCACCGCCTCCGAACAAAATGCCGAGCCCGCCGGCACCGCCGCCGATCGTGCCGCTATTGGTCAGCGTCGTGATCATCCCGCCGTTCGCAACGCCCGCACCGCCGACCGAAAAAATGATGCCGCCCATTCCGCCGTGGATCGCCCCATTGTTGGTCAGCGTCGTGATCGTGTTGGTGTTCGCGACCCCGATGCCTGCGGGCGCAAAGAGGCCGGCAGAGGCGCCGGAGATGACCCCGAGATTGGAGAGGCTGGTGATCGGGCAAGCAAAAGCGTCCACGCCATCGGGACCTCCCGAGATGATTCCAAAGGGCGTGATCTGGATCTTCCCGCCGTTGCTCACGATGGGACCTGCAACTGGGAGGGCGATGGTTTGAAGCGCTGGCGAGCAGGCGGCCCGCACCGCATCCGCCACACTCAACGCTGCGAGCGCTACGAGCGAGCTGCCAGCGAGCCGCGCAACGCGTGAGCATCCCGCTTCGCGCGCTATGCGCGCGTTGTGGAGGCGGTCCTTCTCAGGCGGGTAATTGCGTTCCCGGATGCGCCTGATCTCTCTGTTGCGCATGGTCTACCCCCTTGACCGTGGGCCTCTTGGCCGACGTGCGCCGTCCGATGGCGAAATACCGAGTCAGGTAACGATGCAATCTCTGTGCCGCAGAGGCTGTCGATAGGACATTCAGTCACTTACACTCGAAGCGTCGTTGCTCGGTCCTGGGGTCGTCAAATTCATCGACGGTCCGCAGCCGCACGTGGGCCGCGTCATTTACGCGGTGCGGTGCAGCAGATCGAATCAATCACCGTGTTCAAAACGGACGTGCGATCGCCTCGAAGCGGCGGTGATTACCGCCTTTGGTGGTGGGAGGCTTCGCGTCGCCGACGGGCCCGATCTTCGCGTTGGAATCGTTGTCGCGCCGCGCGAGTCGGCAGATCTCCGCCTGACGACGGGCCGAGGCGATCGCAAACTCCATGATATCGACCATCGGAATATCGGCGCGCGCATCGAACACATTGGCTTTGCCGATTGAGTGGCGCTCAAGGAATTGCAGATGGCTCTGCTTGCTCCGTTGCCACTTGGAGATGGTCTCGAATGTCTCGATGTACCAGCGGATGAGCTGGGCGAGTGTGATCGCACTGTGCTGCTTCTGAAGTAGTTTTCCAGGATTCTCGAGATCTAGTTCGCGGTGCTTCGCCCAGGAAACCGCGGCGGAGCGGTGGGCAAAGCTCTTGTACTCCTGATGAATGATCCTGTTTCCCGTTCGGATACGCACCACGGCCGTGTACCGGACGGTGCCGTCGGATTGCTTGCGTGTGCGGATGGTTGCCATGATGCAGTTCGAGGTGTCACGCTATTCATGATCCCTATATGGCACCTTTGCAACCCATAAACGCCCTGGAATGCCCAACAATCCCGCAGCAACGACTGAGTCGGGAAAGCCTACGAAAATAGGCATTTCAGAGCCTCTTCCCCGAGAAAAGCTCGATCGCAGAGTCTCAGTCGCTCGCATGATGGATTGGACCGACTTCGAATAAGCGACCTTTGTCTTCAAACGCTTGGACTGCTCGCGCAGTCCTCGTCTCCTGTATGTCTCCTCGAGATCATCGCGAAGCGCGAACTAGCCTGCGCGGCGCAGCTGCTGCCAGGCCTCCAGCTGCTCCCGCGTGATACCTAAGCCCCCGATGCGTGAGACATCAAGGTGCTCGAGCTCGACGAGAACATCCCCGATGAACTTCTCGCGGTGCTGCGGCTCGATGTTCGCAGGAACGTTTGCCACGACCCAGTCGGCCACCTTCTCTGGTGGCACCTTGTTGAGCACTAGGTCTGTTACCATGGCACGTCGCTCCGTTCGGTAAAGCGCTGCGATCTCGTCAAAACCGACTACCTGAACCGTTGTGTCGTAACGCTGGCAGCTGCGCCGGTAGGACCAGGCATACACGTCTGCGAGCGGGGCGACCTGATTCAGCTCATAAACCGCGACGGTCGCATTGAGATACGCGCCCTGATCCACATCCACGAACGACTGCGGCACGTAATCTCCCTTGATCAACGGAATGATCGATGCGAGGCGCGCGGTGCGCTTGTTGACGTCGACAAACGGCTGGAGGTAGGAGACATGCACGAGCAAAAAAAGGCTCTGCTCGAAAGGATCGGCAATGGCCCGCGCCTTTTCCAGCGTGCGGCGCAGGAGCGCCGTGAGCCGTTCTCTACCCTCGAGCGGTGAGTACGTCGACCCCGAGACCCGGACACCTTCATCCCGGATCTGGCCCGTTAGCTCAGGCGCGACCAGACTGTCCGAGAGCAGATAGTGGAGCGTACGGATCGTCTCCTCGTCCGCCACGAGATCCTTACGATTTACCAGATAGCGGATCGCCTCCTTGTGATTCAGGATCATGATGCGTTCAGCATTAGGCTTGCCGGGTGCTGATGCTCCCTGTATCACGAGCCGCTCCGTATCAAGGAGCGAATAGGTATTGCCCTCCAGCCTGGAGGAGTTGTAGCTGAAGTCGATCAGGAGGCGGTGGTAGATCCTTTGAATGTAGGTGCCGGCGCGACCGTAGATAGGCGCGCGCTTGCCGAGTGCCGCGAGCTCTTGTCGGGTCCCCTCGGCAACATAGGCACTCTCATTCGGCACATAAGACTCGAGCCACTCTTCGCGGTAAGTAGCTGGCGGGCGCGCATAGATCGGCGCCTCGATGCGTTGGATCAGCGCCTCGCTGGGTGGTGAAAAGATCGACTGAGCTGCGGTGAGCTGCCCCTCGGCCGAAGTTGTCACGGCCGAGGTGCCGACCATGGAGCCCGGACGCAACCGATACCGACGGCCTTTGCGCTCGCCGCGCGATTCGATGGCGCTTTCCTTGACGAGGTCCCGCAGCCAGTTGCGCAGGGTCCGGTCAGGCACGGCACCCACTGCGGACTGGAGCTGAGCGGGGGATATCCATGACCCGGGGTGAGCCTGAAGGAAGGCGAGGACGGCTGATTTATCGGCCATATATCGGCCAATATATCGGCCAAAAGGCACTATTTCAAGTCTTATCGGCCATATATCGGCCATCTCTGGACCGATATCGGCCAGCTGTCGGGGCCGACCTGTACCGTGCACCAGTTGACCGAGAGGACTTTTAGTCCCCTCCAGGTCTTCGTCGGTCAGTGGAGTAGCGCCGAGGCATGCTCCGGTCAGCGCCATAGCTCGCGCGGGCGGCGAGACGATCTACGGCTTTGGGTGCGCCTTGATGTCGTTTTCAACCAGGGCGCGGATGCGTCTGCGTGCATCTTCATCCACAGTCCAAGCAAGAAAGTCAGATTCTGCCGAGTTAGCAAAGGTAGCGGAGGCCCGGCCCGTCGCAACCAAAAATAGGCGTCTCCT
>JASHTF010000410.1 GCA_030040715.1 Gammaproteobacteria bacterium
CCACGAGCGTGAGAACCATGCGCAGATCGCTGGCATTTAGGGTCCGCGGATCCTTGAGGAAGGCATCGAAGCGCCGCCGCGCCTGCGTGATTACCGCAGCATCGCCCCAGGTACCCAGATCGAGCAACAAGGTGCGTCGCAGGCGCTGGACGTCAGGGGTCTCGCGAGCGGTCGGGTTCCAACCGAGCCGCTCGGCGGCGGGATTGATCAGCGAGCGCGCATAGGCGGTGAAAGCAGGCGCCGTACTGGTGCCGCGCACCGCATCGACCGCAGTGTCGAGCGCGGCGGCGATCTGGCCCCATGCGCGGCTGTCCAGGTCCTGGCCCATCGCCGAAGCCAGCGCCAGATAGCTCGGCAGCGGGGCTTCACCGGCGCCAACCAGCGCCCACTGATCGTCCAGCAATGCGATACGGTCGCCGTCCGGGAGTTGCGCGAACGCTCGCGTATCGGCGGCCAGCGTATCGGTGTCGTAGCGCACGCGATAAAAGCCGATGGCATCCGCATTCAGGCTCACGGGCTGAGAACACTCACCCGCGGCGATGCTCTCCCCAGCGGCGGGCAACACCAGCGTGCTCGCAGTGCCGAGCGCACCGATGCGCACCCGCAGGGGAATGCTCCAATGCGGCTCGCGCGCGACGCTCCCGTGCAGCAGGAAGCGATGCTGCGACAATGTCAGCGTGCGGTGGCCGCTCGCGTCGCAGCGCGCGCTCGCCGTGACGAGCGGAAACCCCGCCTGCTCGATCCACGGTGCCGCCATCGCTGCGACGTCGCGACCACTCGCGCCGCTCAGCGCGCGCCACAGATCGCCGGCGGTGGCGCTGGAGAACGCGCGCGCCCGAAGGTAACGGCGCATGCCGTCGCGAAATACGTCGGGACCGACGTAGGCCTCGAGCATCCGCAGCACCGCCTGCCCCTTGCTATAGGTGATCGCGGGATCGAAGGCGTCGGCCTGCAGCTCATCTGCCACCGGCTGCTCGATGGGTCGTGAGGAGGGTTGAGCGTCAACTCGCATGGCGTTTTCTTTGTCTGCGTCCTGTACCTCCCACCACTTCCAGGTGGGATTGCGCAGCGCCGTCTCCTTGGCGGCCATCCAGGAGGCGAAGCTCTCATTCAGCCACAAGTCATTCCACCAACCCATCGTGACCAGATCGCCGGTCCACAGGTGCGCCATCTCATGCGCCTCGAGGCTGAACACCTCCTGGCGCTGCGCCAGCGGCGCCGTGGGTGACAGTAACAGGGCGTCCTCGGTGTAGGTGATCGCGCCCCAATTCTCCATTCCACCACTGAAGCCGCCCGGAACCGCGATCGAGTCGAGCTTGGCCAGCGGATAGCGATAGCCGAAGTAGCGGTTGTAGTCGGTGAGGATCTGGCGCGCGTTGGCGAGCGCCATGGCGCCGTCACGCTCGCGGCCGGTGACGGCCCACACCCCGAGCCGGATCCCGTTCTGCCAGGCGTTAATCGAGCGCAGATCGCCCGCCGAGAACTCGACCAGATAGGAGGGCATGGGTGGGGAGCGCCCGAAGATCGTGGTTGCCTGCGTGCCGCGCACGACGCGGCTGACGATGGGCATGTTGGATACCGTGGCCCAGTCGGCCGGGAGGGTGGCGCTGAGCTGGAAGCTGGCGCGAAAGGCGGGCTCATCCCAGCAGGGGAACAAGCGCCGGGCGTCCGCGGGCTCCATCTGCGTCGAGAGGAGCAGCCCCTGGCCACCGCGCGGCTTAGCGTAGCGCTGTGCGAACAGGCCCACCGCGTCTGTCTCGATCTTGCCGTCGTAGGAAAAGGTCAGCCGATGCAGGCCCGGTCGTGCGGCGGCGGCGAGCTGCACCGTGGTCAACTGCGCATGGTCGTCGGAGCGCACGCTCTGTACCGGTTTGCCGTCGAGCCGCACGTCGCGCAGGATCTCGTTGAGGGAGTTGAAAACGATGGTCGCGCTGGCGGCACGGAACTGCAGCACGATGATTTCGGTGCCCGAGAGCGCGAGCTGCTCGGGGTGCGGCGTGATCGCGATCCGATAGCTCTGCGGGACGATCAGCTTGGACAGCCGACCGGGGGTGCGATCAAAGTCGAACGGCTGCCGTGCACTCGGCGCGGCGCTGGCGGCGACTGACCGCGCGGCGGGCGCGGCCGGTGTCGGCATGGAGGGCGCAATCGAGGCGGACTCGGCCGACGCAGGCGCAGCCTGCGCAACGGCGGCGAACACCGCGCCCGCGAGCATCGCGCCCGCGAGCACCGCACACGGGGGGGCGCGGCGATGCGATTGCTCAGGCCTTGCCGCCAAACAGCCGCTCCAGATCGCTTCGAGCTTTCTCTGCCGCGCTGGTGTCCTTGGCCACATAGGCATTCGGGCGCGGCTTGAAGAAGTCGCAAAAGTTGGCGCCGCTCTTGTTCGTGACTTCTTCGGCCGTGGGCTCCCGGCATTGCTTGGCTACGTGTGGGTCGTAGTCGACACACATGCGGCAGACGTGCAATTCGGCGCGGCAGCTCGGGCACTCGTCGCGCCGCAGCAGCGGCAGCGACAGCTGCGACAGGGCAGCGCCGCACTTCCAACACACCAGGTCATGGGCCATCTGCGCGCATTCCCCTAGGCGGCGCGCTCGGCGAGGAAGCGTGCGAGCGCGGCCCCAGTATGCGAGCGCGCTGAACGTGCAGCAATCGCCGCCGGGGGCCCGGCGGCGACGATACGTCCACCGTCGGCGCCCGCACCGGGGCCCAGGTCGATAATCCAGTCGGCCTCTGCGATCACGTCGAGGTTGTGCTCGATCAGCACGATCGAGTGCCCCGCGTCGACCAGCCGGTGCAGCACGCCGATCAGTTTCTCGACGTCCGCCATGTGTAGTCCCACCGTCGGCTCGTCGAGCACGTAGAGGGTATGCGTAGGGCGCGTGCGCGGCGCCTCACCGAGGCGGGCGAGCTCGGTGACGAGCTTGATACGCTGCGCCTCTCCTCCGGAGAGTGTCGGGCTCGGCTGCCCGAGCGTGAGGTATCCGAGTCCGACCTCGGCCAGCAGGCGCAGCGGGGCTGCGATGCGCGGCTGCGCCGCAAAAAATTGCGCCGCCTCGTCGACGTTCATCGCCAGCACATCGCCGATGGAGCGGCCGCGCCATAGGACCTCGAGCGTCTCGTGGTTGAAGCGCCGCCCGCCGCAGCGCTCGCAGGTCACCTTCACATCCGGTAGGAAGCTCATCTCGATGGCACGTGTACCGGCACCCTCGCATTCAGCGCAGCGGCCCGCCCCGGTGTTGAACGAGAAGCGGCTCGGCGAGTAGCCGCGCACACGAGCCTCGCTCGCGGCGGCAAATACGCGCCGGATCTCATCCCAGAAGCCGACGTAGGTGGCGGGACAGGAGCGCGGCGTACGACCGATGGGTGTCTGATCCACCTGCAGCACCCGGTCAATCTGCTCGACACCACGTAGCGCGCGGGCCCCTACCGGCGCGCCTGGTGTGCGCTTGCCCACCATCGCACGCAGGCTCGCGTACAGCACGTCGCGCGCGAGCGAGGACTTGCCCGAGCCCGAGACCCCGGTGACCACCACCAGCCGCCCGAGCGGGAGGCGCACATCGATGGCGCACAGGTTGTGCAGCCCGGCAGCCTCGATCAACAACGCGGGGCTGTCAGGCCGGGTGGCCCGGCGTGGTGTCGCCGGATGAGCAACCGGGCGTGCCAAGAAGCGTCCGGTGATGGAATGCGGATCGAGCCGCAGGCTGTCGGGCGTCCCCGCGGCAACCACCTCCCCGCCGCGCACGCCCGCGCCCGGCCCGAGATCGATGATGTGATCGGCGCGTCGAATCGTCTCCTCATCGTGTTCGACCACGACCAGCGTGTTGCCCGCCGAGGAAAGCTGATCGAGCGCATCGAGCAGCACGTCGTTGTCGCGTGGATGCAGGCCGATCGTCGGCTCATCGAGCACGTAGCAGACGCCCTGGAGATTGGAGCCGAGCTGGGCGGCGAGCCGGATCCGCTGGGCCTCCCCACCGGAGAGACTCGGCGCCGAGCGATCGAGCGCGAGGTACCCGAGGCCGACTCGCTGCAGAAAGCTCAGGCGGCCGAGGATCTCGTTGAGCGCATCGCGCGCCACGGCACTCTCACGCGCGCTCAGCCGTAACCCTCGCAGGTGTGCGGCCAGCTCGATCACCGACAGCGCCGTGACCTCCGCGATGGAGCGTCCGCGCAGGCGCAGATGCAGCGCGACCGCATTCAGCCGCGCGCCGTGGCAGCTCGGGCAGGGCTCCGCGGTGTCGGCGGCGGTCTTTGAGTCGAGCGCCACCCCGTTCTGAGCCGCCTCCGTCCACAGCGCTTCCTCACCGGTCTGGTCGGCGTCGAAGCCGGGCAGGCGCACGCCGAGACCGAGGCAGCTCGGACACCACCCCTGGCTCGAGTTGAACGACAGCAGCCGCGGGTCGGGCTCGGGAAAGCCGCGCCCGCAGCGCGGACAGGCCCGACGGCTCGAGAACACCACGGTCGCGCCATCGGGGGCCAGCGCGTGCAGCAGGCCCTTGCCGAGCTCGAGCGTGTGCTCGACTGCCGCCCGCAGCGCAGGCGCCGCGCGCGCGTTGCACGCCAGCTCGGCCACCGGCAGCTCGATCGTATGCTCCACGAAGCGCTTCAGACTCGGAAACGGATCGGTCCTGACCAACTTCCCATCGACGCGCAGGTGCTGCGCCCCGCGCGCCGCCGCCCAGCGCGCGAGCTCGCGGTAATAGCCCTTGCGATGCGCGACCAGAGGTGCGAGCAGCTGCACCGCGCTGCCACGGTACTCGCGCAGTAGCGCCGCGACGATCGACTCGGGGCTCTGCGGTTCGATCGCGCAGTCGCAATCGGGACAATATTGCTGCCCGAGGCGCACGTAGATCAGACGCAGAAAGTGGTAGATCTCGGTCAGCGTCGCCACGGTGCTCTTCAAGCCGCCGCGGCTCGCGCGCTGCTCGATGGCGACGGTGGGTGCGATGCCGTAAATGGCATCGACGTCGGGACGGGCCGCGGGCTGCACGAACTGACGCGCGTAGGCATTGAGCGATTCGAGGTAGCGACGCTGGCCCTCGTTGAACAGGATGTCGAAGGCCAGCGTGGACTTGCCTGAACCCGAAACCCCGGTGATGACGGTCAGGCGCTCGCGTGGGATTGCCACGTCGATATTCTTGAGGTTGTGCTCGCGTGCACCGTGCACCTCGATGCAGCCTCGATCTCCGTCCCGATAGCTCGCGCGCGTCTCGGCCACCCACGCGCCGGGCGTCGCGCTCGGCGCCGCGCTACTCGCCGCCGCGCTGGCGGCCGTGTAGTGGGCGAGCGCGCGGCCGGTATGCGAGTGTGACAACCGCATCAACGCCTCGGGGGTGGCCGTCGCGATCACTTCACCGCCGCGCTCACCGCCTTCCGGCCCGAGATCGATGATCCAGTCGGCCGCTCGGATGACGTCGAGATTGTGCTCGATCACGAGCAGCGAATGCCCGGCCTGCAACAGCAGCCCGAAGGCCTGCACGAGACGGGCGATATCCTCGAAGTGCAACCCCGTCGTCGGCTCATCGAAGATCAGCAGCTTGCCGCGGCGGCTGGCCGAGTCGGATTGCGTGCCGTCGTCGCGCCGGCGCGCGCGCGTGGGCCGGGGCAGCGCGGGTGTGATCGCGGCTGCGGCCAGGTGACCCGCCAGCTTCAGGCGCTGCGCCTCACCGCCCGAGAGCGTTGGTACCGGCTGGCCGAGACGCACGTAGTCCAAGCCGACGTCCGCGAGCGGCTGCAGCTGCTCGCAGACATCGGGCGCATCGGCGAAGAAGACGAGCGCCTCGCGGGTCGTCATCTCCAGCACCTCGGCGATGTGGGCGCGGCGGCCGTCGGCGCCGGTGAGGCGTATCTGCAGCGTCGCGGATCGATAGCGCTGGCCGTTGCACTCGCCACAACGCAGATACACGTCCGAAAGAAACTGCATCTCGATGTGCTCGAAGCCATTGCCGTGGCAGGCCGGGCAGCGGCCGTTACCGGAGTTGAAGCTGAAGGTGCCGGCCGTCATCTTGCGCAGCCGCGCCTCCGGCTCGGCGGCAAAGCGCGCGCGGATCGCATCAAATGCGCCCACATAGCTGGCAGGATTGGAGCGGGTGGTGCGGCCGATCGGTGTCTGATCGATCAGTACCGAGGCCTCGATCAGCTCGGCGCCTTGCAGGCGGTCGAATCGACCGGGTGTCTCGGTGGGCTTGCCGTGTGCTTTCAGTAGCGCCGGGTGCAGTACGTCTTGCACCAGCGTCGACTTGCCCGAGCCCGACACGCCGGTCAGGCACACCAGGCGGTGCAGCGGAATCTCGACATCGATGTGCTTGAGGTTGTGCTCGCCGGCGCCGAACAGACGGATCGCGCCAGTGGCATCCCGAGCCGCGTCCGTGAGCATCTGATCGCTCGCGCGCAGCGGCGGCAGACTCCGCCTGCCGGCGAGCCAGGCCCCGGTCGCCGACTCCGGA
>JASHTF010000411.1 GCA_030040715.1 Gammaproteobacteria bacterium
TGCTCGGGCTCTGAGGCCATGGTGCGCATTCAAGCCGATCAGCCGCAGTCAAGCAACCGCAACACCTCCGCGGTCCTGGCCTGCATCAGCGCCACATCGCCACGCGACTCCACGTTCAGTCGCACCAGCGGCTCGGTGTTGGAGCCGCGCAGATTGAAGCGCCAACGGTCGAACTCCATCGACAGCCCGTCGGTGAAGTCAATCGAGCGGGCGCGCGCCTGATAGTGCTGCTGCACGCGCGCGAGCACCGCCTTGACGTCGCCCGTAGCCGCGGTCAACCCGCGGTTGATCTCCCCGCTCGCCGGGAACAGGCGCTGGCGCTCGCCGACCAGCTCGGAGAGCGGCTTACCCGACTCGCTCATGATCGCCAGCACCAGCAGCCATGGGATCATGCCGCTGTCGCAGTAGGCAAAGTCGCGGAAATAGTGATGCGCGCTCATCTCACCGCCATAGACGGCATCCACCTCGCGCATTTTTTGTTTGATGAAGGCGTGACCGGACTTGCACAGCACCGGCTGACCCCCGTGTTGCTGCACGATGTCGATCGTGTTCCAGGTGAGACGCGGATCGTGCACGATGCGTGCGCCGTGATAGCGGCGCAGGAATGACGCCGCCAGCAGCCCCACGAGGTAGTAGCCTTCGATGAAGGCACCCTGCTCATCGAAGAAGAAGCAGCGGTCAAAGTCGCCGTCCCAGGCCAGGCCTACCTGCGCGCCGGAAGAGCGAATGGCTGCGATGGTGGCGGCGCGATTCTGCTCCAGCATCGGGTTCGGCACGCCGTGCGGAAAGGTGCCGTCGGGCGCGTGATTGAGCTTGATGAACTCGAATGGCAGGTGCGGCTCGAGCTGATCGATCACCAAGCCTGCCCCGCCATTGCCTGCGTTGACCACTACCTTGAGCGGTCGCAGGCTGGAGCGATTGACGTAGCCGAGCAACTGATCCAGATAGCGCGCGCGGATGTCCAGCGTGCTCACCTTCCCCGGGTGCGCCGCCCGCGGTGGCAAACTCTCCTGCTCGATCATCGCCTGCATCTCGCGCAGTCCGGTGTCGGCGCTGATCGGGCGACTCTGCTCGCGCACCAGCTTCACGCCGTTGTAGTCCGGTGGGTTGTGACTGGCGGTGATCATGATGCCGCCACCCAGGCGGTAGGCGAAGGTCGCGAAGTAGACGCTCTCGCTACCGCACAGCCCGACGTCCGCCACATCGACACCGGAGTCGGTCAGACCGCGCGTGACGGCTTCCTGCAGCATCGCACTCGAGCGACGGATGTCGCGTCCGATCGCGACGCACTTCGGCTTCACGAAGGCGGCGTAGGCCTGGCCGATCTGGTAGCACAGCTCGGGATCGAGCTCATCGGGCACGCGCCCGCGGATGTCGTAGGCCTTGAAGCTTTGCATTGGGGAGCTGGCGGCGATCGACTTGCGCTCGAGTGTCGGGATCAGCTGCTCGTTCCCTGCCGGCCGTAACGATCGTCGAAGCGCACGATATCGTCCTCGCCGAGATAGCTACCCGACTGCACCTCGATGATGTGCAACGGGATGCGTCCCGGGTTCTCAATGCGATGCCGCACCCCGACCGGTATGTAGGTCGATTGGTTCTCTTCGAGCAGGAACACCTCGTCGCCGCGGGTAATGCGCGCCGTGCCCGAAACCACCACCCAGTGTTCGGCGCGATGGTGATGCATCTGCAGCGACAGCACGCCGCCCGGGCGCACCACCAAGCGCTTGACCTGGAAGCGCTCGCCGTTATCGACGCTGTCGTAGCTGCCCCAGGGACGGAATACTTCGCGGTGCAGCGAGTGCTCGTAGCGACCCTCGGCCTTGAGGCGCGCTACCAGCCGCTTGACCTCCTGCACACGCTCGTGGGTAGTCACGAGCACGGCGTCCTTGGTCTCGACCACGATCGCGTCACGCAAACCGACGGTCGCCACCAGGCGGCTCTCGGAATAGATATAACTGTTCTCGGTGTCCTCGACCAGGACATCGCCACACAGAGTATTACCCTTGGCGTCACGCTCGCAGGCCGCGTGCAGCGAGGCCCATGAGCCCACGTCGCTCCAGCCGGCGTCGAGCGGCACCACGACCGCAGCGGCGGTCTTCTCCATGACCGCGTAGTCGATCGACTCGCTGCGACAGGTGTCGAATGCATGCGCGTCGATGCGCGTGAAGTCGAGATCGCGCGTCGCGCTCGCGAAGGCGTTGCGGCACACCGAGGCAATGTCCGACGCGTACCTCTCCAGCTCTTCCAGATAGCGACGCGCCCGAAACAGGAACATGCCGCTGTTCCAGTAGTAGTCACCCGAATCGAGAAACCCCTGGGCACGGGCGGCGTCGGGCTTCTCCACGAACTCGGCGATGCGATAGCCGCCGGCCGCGGCCGCCCCGCGCCGGATGTAGCCATAGCAGATCTCGGCGCTACTCGGGAGGATGCCAAAGGTGGCCAGATAGCCGTCGCGCGCGAGTGCGCTCGCCGTCTGCACCGCGCTGCGAAATGCCACAGCGTCACGGATCACGTGATCCGCAGGCAACACCAGCAGCAGCACATCGCCCTCGTCGGCCGCGAGCGCCGCGTGCGCCGCGAGCGCGATCGCCGGCGCGGTGTTGCGTCCCGACGGCTCGAGCACGATGGCCCGCGGCGTGCAGTCGATCGAGCGCAGCTGCTCGGCGACCAGGAACCGATGGGCCTCGTTGCAGACCACCATCGGCGCGCTCGCTTCCAGACCCTCGAGGCGGCGCACGGTCTCCTGCAGCATCGTGTGCCGCCCTACCAGAGGCAGCAGCTGCTTCGGATAAAGCTCGCGCGACAGTGGCCACAGGCGCGTACCGGCGCCTCCCGAGAGAATGACCGGAGCCAGCATTCAGCGACCCTCCACACCCGCGGCGGCGACGCCCGTACCGGCGATGCCCGCACCGGCGACACCCGAGTCCGCGTCTACCACGAGCGCGTGGCCACGGCCGATGGCGAAGTACTGGAAGCCGAGCTGTTGCATCAGCGTTGGGTCGTAGAGATTGCGGCCGTCGAACACCAGCGGCGCTCGCAGCAGCCGGCGCAAGCGATCGAAGTCGGGGCTGCGAAATTCCTTCCACTCGGTGCTGATCAGGAGAGCATCGGCACCGTCGGCGGCCTCATACGCGTCCTTGCAGAAGGTCAGTCGCTCGGCGTGCGGGTGGCCGGCATAGAGACGCTGCGCCTCGCGGGCCGCGACCGGATCGTAGGTGCGCACTGCGGCGCCCAGCGGCAGCAGCGCGTCGATCACGACGCGGCTCGCGGCCTCGCGCATGTCGTCGGTGTTGGGCTTGAAGGACAGGCCCCAGAGCGCAAACGTGCAGCGCGCGAGCCGCGCGCCAAAATGCGCGCTGAGCTTGCGCACCAGCACTCCCTTCTGCTGCTCGTTCACGCTGTCGACCGCGCGCAGCAGCTCCGCGTCGAGGTCCGCGTGGCGCGCCGCGCGGATCAGTGCTTTCACGTCCTTCGGCAGGCACGAGCCGCCGTAGCCGAGCCCCGGATAGATGAAGCTGTAGCCGATGCGCGGGTCCGAGCCGATGCCGAGGCGCACCTTCTCGATATCGGCGCCGACGCGCTCGGCGAGTGCGGCCA
>JASHTF010000412.1 GCA_030040715.1 Gammaproteobacteria bacterium
GGTCGCGCCGGCGACCGATTCCAGCGCTTCGACCAGCGGCACGCCGGCGGCGAACATGGTCGAGAGGGTACGCGCGTAGCGAGCGACGGCGGCCTTGTTGAGGATCGGGCCGATGATCGGCAACTTCAGGGACATGCGGTCCAGAAACTGCCGCAGAGCGCGCGAACGCTTGTAGAGCGTCAGGAACCCAAAGATGCCGGCGCCCACTAAGACAGCCAGGTAGATGCCGTAGTGCTGAACGAATTTGGATAGATTGATCACCGCCTGCGTGAAAGCGGGCAGATTGGCGCCGAATCCCTTGAACAGTGACTCGAATTCCGGAATGACGAAGATCAGCAATATCACGGTCACGATGAGAGCGACGATGAGTACCGCCGCCGGGTAGAACAGCGCCTTCTTGACCTTCTTCTTGACCGCTTCGCTTTTCTCCTTGTAGGAGGCGATCTTATCGAGCAGCGTCTCGAGCGCACCCGCCTGCTCGCCCGCGTGCACCAGATTCACGAACAGATCGTCAAAGTGGAGTGGATGCTTGGCAAGGGCCTCGTGGAGTGCGGTGCCACCCTCGATATCAGCCTTGATGTCCAATATGAGCTTCTGCATGGCGGGCTTCTCGTGGCCGGCGCCGACGATCTCGAAGGCCTGGACCATGGGTATACCGGCGGCCAGCATGGTGGCAAGCTGGCGGCTGAAGACCGCGATGTCCCCGGGGTTGACCTTGCCGCCGGACTTGATGCGCACTGCCTGTTTCTTGATACGGGTGGCGGCGACGCCCTGACGTCGCAACTCGCTGCGCAGGGCTTGCTCATTCGGGGCGACACTGCGCCCTTTCACGCGCTGACCCTTCTTGTCCATGCCCTCCCATTGGAAGGCGACGTCCTTCTTGATGGTGCGAACGACCGCGGTGTTTCCTGAAGCCATAGTTCAATTCCCTATAAGGCAGATCATTCGATCGTCACGCTGTTGATCTCTTCGATACTGGTGACACCGGCCTTCACCTTCTCCAATCCAGCGCGGCGCAGATCCCACACTCCTTCCTTGGCCGCCTGATCGCCGATGTCCATCGCATTGCCGCCCGCCATGATCAGGCGTCCAATCTCCTCGCTCACTTCCATGACCTGGTAGATACCGACGCGACCCTTGTAGCCATCGGTGCAGTTACCGCAGCCCTTGCCGGGTCCGTGAATCTTGAGGCCGGCGCCGATGTCGCTCTCCTGGAAGCCTTCCTTGCGCAAGGCCTCGGCCGGGACATCGAGCAGCTGCTTGCACTGACCGCAGAGCCGGCGCGCGAGGCGCTGCGCGATGATCAGACTGACCGAGGTCGCGATCGCGTACGGCTTGACACCCATATCGACCATACGCGTCAGCGTCTGCGGCGCGTCATTGGTATGCAGTGTTGATAACACCAGGTGCCCGGTTTGAGCGGCCTTGATCGCAATCTCCGCGGTCTCGAGATCGCGTACCTCACCGACCATGATGACGTCGGGATCCTGACGCAGGAAGGCGCGTAACGCGGACGCAAACGTCAGCCCGACCTTGTTGTTGACGTTGACCTGGTTGACACCGGGTAGATTGATTTCCGCCGGGTCCTCCGCGGTGGATATGTTGGTGTCTTCGCGGTTGAGGATATTGAGACCGGTGTAGAGAGAGACGGTCTTGCCACTGCCGGTCGGGCCCGTCACCAGGATCATTCCCTGCGGCTTGGCCAGATGCTTGAGATAGAGCTCCTTCTGAAAGGCCTCGTAGCCGAGCGCATCGATGCCCAGCATCGCCTGCGACGGATCCAGAATGCGGGTGACGATCTTCTCGCCGTAGAGTGTCGGACAGGTGCTGACGCGGAAATCGATGGCGCGGTTCTTGGACAGGCGCATCTTGATGCGTCCGTCCTGTGGCACGCGCCGCTCGGCGATATCGAGCTTCGCCATGACCTTGATACGCGCACAGATCTTGGCGGTGAGCTGCACCGGTGGCTGCGCGATCTCCTTCAGCACTCCGTCCATCCGAAAGCGCACGCGGAACATCTTCTCGTACGGCTCGAAATGGATATCGGAAGCGCCGCGGCGAATCGCATCGAGCAGCACCTTGTTGACGAAGCGCACGATGGGTGCGTCTTCGACATCTTCGCGACCGACATCTGCCCCAGCCTCCTCATCGCCGCCGGTAACGTCGAGCGCTTCCAGATCGACGCCGGTCTCCTCGGTGAGGTTGGGCATCTGCGAATCGACCTGCTCGACCGCCTTGTCGATGGTCTTCTGGAGCTTGTCGTCCTCGACGACGATGGCCTCAACCGCCAGCCCCGTCTGGAACTTGATCTCATCGAGCGCGTGCAGGTTGGTGGGGTCCGCCACGCCGATGAACAGGCGCTTGCCGCGACGGAACAGCGGCAGCACGCGGTGCTTGGCCAGCAGCTTGTCCGAAACCGTGCGCACCGCGTCCAGGTCGACCGTCAGCGCGTCGAGGTCGAACACCGGTACGCCGTATTCGCTCGATGCCGCGACCGCGATGTCGCGGGCCTTGGCGGTACCGTTCAGGATCAGCTGCGTGACGAAGCTGGTCTTGCGCTCGGAAGCGGTCTGCAGCGCAGCATGCATGCTGCCCTCTTCGACGACGCCATCCTGCACGAGGCGCTGCGGCAGCCCCCCGAGGCTGGTGCGATTCTGATTGACTGCTAAGGCGGCGTTGTCGTTCATCTAACTGCTGCGCGCATCCGTCGACGGCTCTTTATGGCAAACGGCCACCGAGCCCAAGTACCCGCAAATTTGGAACGATCGTTACATATCAGCGGTGGAGGCTGCGTGACTGGCCTCCCAAAAGAGGAAGCCCCTCCAGGGAGGGGCTTCCCGTACGCTTTTGGACTTTGATGTGGTCTGCCTTGCTAGGCAATTACTTGCACTGGCTCGGCACGTACTTCGTGACAACCCCTGCCGGGGCAACCGCCTGGTTCATGCCCAGGGCAGTGGCAGTTGCGTTACCAGCCGACGTGCAGGCCCAGCTGATGTTGCCCTGATCGCCTGAGGCTAGCGCATTCAAGGCACCACCTGCTGCGGCGGCCGCATACGGTGTCAGTTGGATGACGTCGTTGGCGCCGAGCTGGGGGATCACCGCAGCATTATATGTGACCGTTATGGTCCAGGGCGCTGCCTGGGGCACGGTCAAGTTGGCGACGTACTGGGTTTTGGTAAAATTCGAATCGATCGATTTCGCGGCGGCGTTGGCACCCGCGGTGTCACCCGATTCGAAGCCCTCCGCGACGGCAGTTTCGGCAGAATCCGCTACGCTCAGGCCTTCGGTTATCTTCGAACGGATCGTATAGTCTTGGTACGCCGGAATGGCGATGGCCGCCAAGATGCCGATGATCGCG
>JASHTF010000413.1 GCA_030040715.1 Gammaproteobacteria bacterium
TGGAGCCTCTGCGATCATCGCGCGCTGAGGCGCTATCGCTCTTCGGCGCCGCTGCTCGCACCGGCAACATCTCCACCGCGAGGTTCAGGCGTCGCAGCTCACCGGGGTGCAGCGCGCCTACGCCGACCACCTGGCGGATGACCTGCTCGCCGCGCTCGTTACGGATGTCCAGAACGATGCAGTATTCGCAGTGCTCACCGGGGTGTTTGTGCGCGATCGTGCCCTCGATGTTGAAGGCGCTGTAGCCCTCCGCGGGAGCGAGCGCATCGCTCGAGCTGAAGCGCAGGTGGTGGCGACAGCCCGGACAGACCGTCGCCGTCTCGAGCACGACTGCTTTGCAGTGCGGGCAAACCCGCGTGGCACCCGGCGTGCCTGCGCGGGCGCTGCTCATACGGCGCGGGGCGTTCCCTTGAGCTCGAGCGACAGGAGCTTGTCGGCGGTGTGCTTATCGTCCCAACCGAATTCGACGTGGCCGCGCATGCGCGAGCCGGCGGCGACCGTAATCGAGGCCGCCTTCACGTCCCCGACGATCACTCCGGTGCTGAGCAC
Organism: Gammaproteobacteria bacterium; assembly: GCA_030040715.1. Classification (GTDB taxonomy): domain Bacteria; phylum Pseudomonadota; class Gammaproteobacteria; order Steroidobacterales; family Steroidobacteraceae; genus FEN-1191. Next base: position 550 of record JASHTF010000413.1, read on the forward strand.
ATCGACCTGCTTCGCCGCATCGATGTTGCCGAGCAGCTCGCCGCCGACCACGACCACCGCGGCACGCACCTGCCCCTCGAGTCGCGCACCACTGTCGATGCGGAAGTTGCCGTCGACGTGCACGTCACCCTTGAAACGGCCGGCGATGCGCACGTCACCCGCGCCACTGATCTTGCCCTCGATGGTGAGATCGGCCGCGATTACCGACTCGCTGCCGCTGGCACGCGGTGCGCTACGGCGGGGGGTATCCACGGCCGACGCGGGCTCCGGTGCCACGCGCTCGCTCGCCTTGGAGTGCGACTCCTTGGCGTGTAATTCGGTTACTGCAGGGACTGCGGCGGGGTTTCCGCCTGCAGCGGGGCTCGGGGACGAGCCAGTATCTTTCCAAAGCGCCATCAGCGGACCCTCCTCCGTCGGAGCATTATGCCAACACACCACGCTACTGCGAATCGGGTCGCTCGGACCACTGTCTCGGCTCGGAGACAGCGACGGCGCCCGGGGACGCCACGACCCCACCTGCGGCAGGTAGCGTGATGGCCGATTCTACCGATCGACCCAAGGCGAAGTCACTGCGTCCGTTGCGGGCCTTGGTCCCATTTCTGCGGCCCTATCGCGGGCTGCTGCTGGCGGCGATGGCGGCTCTGGCTATCGCCGCGGCGGCGCTGCTGATCCTGCCGCTACCGCTGCGCCAAGTCATCGATCGCGGTCTCAAGTCCGGCAATGCCGCCGTCATTAATCGGTATTTCATCGGCTTTCTGATCGCCAGCGTGGTTTTCGGCGTCTTTGCGGCACTGCGGTTATTCCTGGTGACCTGGCTCGGAGAGCGCGTGGTCGCGGATCTGCGCACGGCCGTGTATCGGAGTGTGGTGCGCATGGATCCGACCTTTTTCGAGGTCACCCGTACCGGCGAGGTGCTGTCGCGACTGACCGCCGACACGACCCTGGTACAGGCCATCGCCGGCGTCAACATATCGATCACACTGCGGGCTGCTCTCAACCTGGTCGGCGGGCTGGTCATGCTCGAGCTGACCAGCGCGCGGCTGATGGCGGTCACGCTGATCCTGATTCCGCTGGTTATCGGCCCACTGATCGCGGTCGGTCGTCGCGTGCGCAAGCTCTCGCGCCAGGCGCAGGACCGCATTGCCGATACCAGCAGCCTGGTCGATGAGACACTGAACGCCGTGCAGACGGTGCAGGCCTTCACGCTCGAGGAGCTGCAAAGTCAACGCTACGCCGAGGCCGTGGAGCGCAGCTTTGCCGCGGCCATGCACCGCACGCGCATTCGCGCGGCATTGAGCGCATCCGGCACCACGCTGGTATTCGCCGCCGTTGCCTACGTGCTGTGGCTCGGTGCCCGCGCCGTGCTCGCGCACCAGATGAGCGGTGGGCAGCTGCTTCAGTTTCTCATCTACGCGACCATAGTCGCCGGCGCGGCCACCGCACTGACCGAAATGTGGGGTGAGGTGCAGCGCGCCGCGGGGGCGATGGAGCGGCTGTCCGAGCTGCTGTCGGCACAGCCCGGGATCGTCGCGCCGGCACAGCCGCTGCCGCTTCCGGCGCGTGTGCAGGGCCGCATCAGCTTCGAGCACGTGAGCTTTCGCTATCCGTCGCGCGCCGAGACGCTGGCACTGCGAGATCTCACGCTCGAGGTGCGCCCCGGCGAGACGGTGGCACTCGTCGGACCCTCGGGGGCCGGCAAGAGTACGACGCTGCAACTGCTGCTGCGGTTTTACGACCCGGAGCACGGCCGCATCGGTATCGACGGCTACGATCTGCGCGCGCTCGACCCGCAGGCGCTGCGCCGGCAGATCGGCCTGGTACCGCAGGACACGGTGCTGTTCGGGACCAGCGCGCGCGAGAACATCAGCTACGGGCGCCCGGGCGCGACCGACGCACAGATCGAGGCGGCGGCCCGCGCGGCCGCGGCCGATGAGTTCCTGAGCGAGCTGCCGCAGGGCTACGACACTTTTCTCGGCGAGCGCGGCACGCGCCTATCGGGGGGCCAACGCCAGCGCATCGCGATTGCACGCGCGATCCTGAAGGACCCGCCGATTCTGCTGCTCGATGAGGCCACGAGCGCACTCGATGCCGACTCGGAGCGGCTGGTCCAGGCCGCCCTCGGGCGGCTGATGCGCGGGCGTACGACGATCGTGATTGCGCATCGGCTCGCGACGGTGCTCAAGGCCGACCGTATCGTGGTACTCGAAGCCGGCCGCATCGTCGCCACCGGCACGCATGCCGAGCTGCTACAGGCCAGCCCGCTGTACGCGCGGCTGGCGGCGCTGCAGTTCGCCTCGGTCGAGCGCTCAGTACTGGATCGGCCGCAGGCATCGGGCGGCGGGAGCGCGGGGCTCGCTTCGGGCAGCACGTCAGGCGGGGCGCTCGGCGATCAGGCCGCGGGCGAGCCGGCGCGCGAGCCAGCGCGCGAGCCAGCGCGCGAGCCGGTCTCGGGTATCATCGGGTAGGGCAACGGCGCGTATCGGTCGATGGATCGCAACGAGGTCAAGGACAACGAGAGCCGCAGCCGCTTCGAGCTCGAGCTCGACGGCGGTACGGCCTTTATCGACTATTACCGCGTCGGTAGGGTGCGCGTGCTCACGCACGCGGAGGTTCCGGCCGCGCAGCGCGGGACCGGCATCGGCGGCCGGCTGACCGCGGGCGCGCTCGAGCTGCTGCGCGCCCGCGGCGAGCAGGTCGTGCCGCGCTGCCCGTATGTCGCGCACTTCATCGCGCAGCACCGCGAGTTCGCGGACCTGCTGGCGCCCGCCTAGCCCCTCCCAGCGACATCAAAGCCGCGCGCGCGCTGACCAGGTCGGCGACGAACGCCTGGTAGCTGCGCTCGCGCTCTTCGGGACTGGGCCCGCGCAGCACCGCGGACGGATGCACGGTCGCGATGGCGTGCACGCCCAACGGCGAATCGAGCAGTTGTCCGCGCGCTCGTGTGACCCGGAAGCTCGGGCCAAAGATCGCCTGGGCTGCGGTCGCGCCCAGACAGATCAGCAGCCTCGGATGCAGCGCCGCGATCTCCCCGAGCAGCCATCGCCGGCAGGCGCTCATTTCGCGCTGAGCCGGCGTCTTGTGCAGCCGGCGCTCGCCACGCGGCTCCCACTTGAAGTGCTTGACGGCGTTGGTCACGTAGCAGTCACGACGATCGATGCCGGCATCGCAGAGCGCGCGGTCGAGCAGGGCTCCTGCCGGGCCGACGAACGGCAGCCCCTCGATGTCCTCGCGGTCGCCGGGGGTCTCGCCGATCAGCATCACGTGGGATGAGGCGCTGCCGACACCGAACACCGTCTGGGTCGCGTGCTGATACAGCGGGCAGGCGGTGCAATGGCGCGCCTGCTCACGCAGCTGCTCGAGCGTAGGGCCGTTGCTATCGGTGCTCACAATCGGTGCTCACAATCGGTGCTCACAGTCGGTCGCTATGATGCGCGCTCACGCGGCAACCAGCACGGCGGCCGGCAATACCGCGAACAGCGCGGCAGCCGGCAGCCGCCCGCCCTGCGGGGTGTGGTTGACGCCGGTGAGCAGCTCGCGCCAGCGTGGCCGTTGCAGCGACGGCGGCAGCTCGACCGCCGTCGCCTCA
>JASHTF010000414.1 GCA_030040715.1 Gammaproteobacteria bacterium
GAATTCGAACTGCTGGTGCAGCAGGTCCGCCAACTCGAGCGCCACATGGCGAACCGCTTCAGCCCGCAGGAGCTCAAGCAGTATCTATCCTATCTGCGGCGCATGTATTCCTGAGGCCCGAGCGCCGCGCTGAGCGCGGCGGTGAGTGGTTTCATGAACCAGGCGCTGTGCGGCATCGTCTGTACCGCAACCCCATGGGCCGCGAGCGTCGCCGCCACCACCGGACCGATCGCCGCGACGCTGGTGGCGGCGAGTGCCGCGCGCAGCTGCTCGGCCGGGGCGTGGCGGAATAGCCGCTCCACTTGCGCCTTGCTGGTGAAGGCGATGGCGTCGACCTCGCCGGCACGCATGCGCGTGAGCAGCTCCTCGATACGCGCAGCAGCGGCGGCATCGGCGTAGCGGTAGGGTGCCACGGGCAGCACCTCGGCCCCAGCGCGTTCGAGGAAATCGATCAGCGTGGCGTTGGGGTCATCGCCATACAGCTGTACGCCAACCCGCCGCCCGCGCAGATCAAGCCCCCGCAGGGTTTCGACTACCCCGAGGGTGGTTGGTTGGGCGGCTGGGAGCTCGGGGGTCAGTCCGAGCTCGCGCAAGGCGCGCGCCGGCTTCGGTCCGCGCGTGATTTTGCGCACGCGCGCCAGGGCGGCGATGAAGGCGGGGCGCAGCGGCGGGGCGTGCCGCTCGACACACGCCAGCAGCCGCCGCAGTCCCTCGCCGGTGAGCAGGATCAGGTCGTCGCACTCGCCGGCGCACAGCCGCCGCAGCCAGGCGAGCACCGGCGCCGGATCGGGCGCATCCACGATCTGCACCAGCGGATAGCGCAGCACCCGCGCTCCACGGCGCTCGAGTAGACCCGCGAGCACTTCCAGCTCGCGCGTCTCGGCGATCGCGATCACGCGGTCGGTGAGTGGCTCGCTCTCCATTCGCGCTCCCAAACCAGGTCACATAATCCGCCCCAAAGAATAAGCACATAACGGGCTGAAGCCTATAGAATCGCCGCGACTTCATACGCTGCGGCGGCCAGGATTGGGCGCCGCGTAGTTGAGCCGCGGTATTGCATGGCCAATCTGTCGCATCTTGCTCGGCTGGAGGCCGAGAGCATTCACATCTTGCGCGAGGTGGTAGCCGAGTGCGAGCGGCCGGTGCTGCTCTATTCGATCGGCAAGGACAGCTCGGTGATGCTGCATCTGGCGCTCAAGGCCTTTCATCCGGGGCGGCCACCGTTTCCACTGCTGCACGTGGACACCACCTGGAAGTTTCGCGAGATGATTGCTTTCCGCGACCAGACCGCGCGGCGGCTCGGCCTGGAGCTGATCGTGCACGTCAACGCCGAGGGTCTGTCGATGGGTATCAATCCCTTTACCCACGGGTCGGCCGTGCACACGGACATAATGAAGACGCAGGCGCTCAAACAGGCGCTCGAGCGCTACGGTTTCGATGCCGCCTTCGGCGGCGCACGCCGCGACGAGGAGAAGTCGCGCGCCAAGGAGCGGGTGTTCTCGCTGCGCTCATCGGCGCATCGCTGGGATCCGAAGCGCCAGCGTCCCGAGCTCTGGCGGTTGTACAACACCCGTCTCAACAAGGGCGAGAGCCTGCGGGTGTTTCCGCTGTCCAACTGGACCGAGCTCGATGTGTGGCAATACATTCATCAGCAGAACATTCCGATCGTGCCACTGTACTTTGCCAAGGAGCGACCGGTGGTCGAGCGCGACGGCGCGCTGATCATGGTGGACGACGAGCGGCTGCCGCTCGCCGCGGGCGAGACGCCGCAGCTGCGGCGCGTGCGCTTCCGTACGCTCGGTTGCTATCCGCTCACCGGTGCGGTCGAGAGCGACGCCGACTCGTTGCCGGCGATCATCGAGGAGATGCTCGCGGCGCGTAGCTCCGAGCGCCAGGGTCGCGTAATCGACAAGGACGGTGCGGCGTCGATGGAAATGAAGAAGCAAGAGGGCTATTTCTGATGAGCGCCGAGCCGCGAGCGCCGCTGCCGGCGAGCGCACCGGATGCGGGCAGCGGTTTGCAGGCCGCCGACAAGGATCTGCTGCGCCTGATCACCTGCGGCAGCGTGGACGATGGCAAGAGCACCCTGATCGGGCGGCTGCTGTATGAGACGCGCGCGGTGCTGGATGATCAGCTGGCCGCGCTCGAGTCCGACTCGCGCAAGTTTGGCACCCAGGGAGGGGCGCTCGACTTCGCGCTGCTGCTGGACGGGCTCGCGGCCGAGCGCGAGCAGGGCATCACCATCGACGTCGCCTACCGCTTCTTCGCGACCGCGCGGCGCAAATACATCGTGGCCGACACGCCCGGGCACGAGCAGTACACGCGCAACATGGTCACCGGCGCCTCGACCGCGGATCTCGCCGTGCTGCTGGTCGATGCCCGCAAGGGCTTGCTGACACAGACCCGCCGCCATAGCTATCTGGCACGCCTGCTCGGCATTCGTCGTGTGGTGCTCGCGGTCAACAAGATGGATCTGGTGGGCTATGCGGAGGGGGTGCTGCGCGCCATCGAGCACGAGTACCGCGAGTTTGGTGCGCAGATCGGTCTATCCGAGGTGGTGGTGATTCCGCTGTCGGCGCTGCGCGGAGACAACATCGTCGAGCCCAGCGCGCACATGCCTTGGTATCGCGGACCGACGTTGCTGCAGCATCTGGAAGCGATACCCGCGCAGAGGTCGGCAGGCGCACAGCCGTTCCGCATGCCGGTGCAATGGGTCAATCGACCGCATCAGGAATTCCGCGGCTTTGCA
>JASHTF010000415.1 GCA_030040715.1 Gammaproteobacteria bacterium
TGCCGCCCGATCAGCGCCTGTATGCGGGCGGCAGCGCGACCGTGCGTGGCTATGCGTACCAGTCGGTCGGACCCGAATTTCCGGACGGCAATCCGACCGGAGGCACGGCGCTGGCGGCGGGCACGGTGGAGCTCCGGCAACATCTGTTCGGCAACTACGGCGTAGCGGCGTTCGCGGACGCTGGCGAAGTGACGGCGGGCGCGGTGCCGTTTCGCGCACCCCCGAAGGATGAGCGCTTCGCGTACTGCACCAAGCGTGGCGTAGCGGTGAGCCCCTCTCCACCCGCGATCAGTGTCGGCTACGGTCTCGGACTGCGCTACCTTACGCCCGTGGGTCCGCTGCGCTTCGACATCGCTGCCCCCGGCAATCCGCAGGCGTGCGATGCCCCGTTCGAGGTCTACATCGGGCTCGGTGAGGCGTTCTAATGCAACGCGCGTGGAAGGTGGTGATCGTGGTGGTGGCGGCGCTGGTCGGGCTGCCGCTGATGGCGATTGCGGCCGCTCTGGTCAGCTTCAACACGCCTCCCGGGCGCGTGGTGATCGAGATCGCCACCGGGTGGCTCACGCACGGTATCGTGCGGCTGAGCGGCCTGGACGGTCGGTTTCCGGACCGACTGCGGCTCGCACACCTGAGCATCACCGATCCGCAAGGCACCTGGTTGACGGCGACCGACCTCACCGCGGATTGGTCGCCCTGGCAGCTGGTCCACGGACGGGTGCAGGTCGAGCGCCTGACGGCGGTGAACGTCGCGGTGTTGCGCCGCCCCGCCTATCCCAGCAGCCCCGCTGTCGCACCGCCGCCAGCGCGCGCCCAAGGTCCGCGCTGGGGGCTTCCGGTCACGATCGAGCTGGGTCGAGGACGATTGCAGCGCGTCGATCTTTATCCGGTGCTCGCTGGCAAGGCAGTCGCGCTGCGTTTGCAGGGACAGGGCAGTTATCGCTCGCTCGAGCAGACGGCGCTGCAGTTCGCGGCGCAGCGACTCGATACGGTTGCGTCAACCTATAGTCTGATGCTGGACAGCAACGCTGCACGCGTACAGGGGCGTCTCGATCTCGCGGAGAATGCAAATGGGCCGGTGGCCAACCTGATTGAACTGCCGGGCTTGGGCGCTCTGGCGGTACACCTCGAGCTGCTCGGGCCACCCGACGCGCTCGCGACCACGCTGGACGCGAGCGCCGGTCCGCTGCGCGCGCAGGCCCATGGCACGCTGGATCTGCCCGCTCTCTCAGCCAACCTCGATGTGACGCTGCAGTCGCCTGCGATGACGCCGCGCGCCGGAATCTCGTGGCAGAGCGCCGCGCTCCAGGCGCACGCACAAGGCCCGTTCATGGCGCCGGCCACGCGCGCACACCTGGAGATCGCAGGGCTCCGTGTCCCGGCCGTGCAGCTGGCGTCGCTGCAGGCGGACCTGCAGGGCGAGGGCCGCGGACTGTCACTCGATGGCACGATCGTCGGGCTCAACCTGCCGCCGCCGGTCGCGGGCTTGTTCGCGCACGCACCGATCAAACTGCAGGGCTATGCACGGTTGGTGGCTGCGAGCGGGATGGATTTCCAACTGTCGCTGTCGCATCCGCTGCTGCAAGCGCAGGCACATTACGAGATCGGTGCGGCCGGCGCCAGCGTTGGGGCGCCCCACACCGGCCGCAAGCCGGGCGCCACCGCTGCGCGCACGAGCCGCAACGGCGGCTCGCTGGTTGCGACGGTGCCGCAGCTTGGGCCGTGGGCGACGTTAGCGCACCTGAACTTGCAGGGCGGGGCGAGCATCCAGGCCGACCTCTCGGTGCTGCCGCAGGCCACGCAATTGACGCTGTCGGCAGGAGTGGATCTGCGCGACGGCGACGCGCGCTGGACTCATCTGCTCGGCCCGAGGGTGCAGTTTGCCGCCGGGATGCAGTTCAGTCCGGACAATATCCAATTCGAGCGCGTGCAACTCAGCGGCGGCGCTCTTCAGGCCAGCGCCCACGGCGAGGATCGCAATCAGCGGCTCAACGTTGCCTGGCAGCTGGCACTCTCCGACCTCAGCCGGCTTTCGCCGACCGCTTCCGGGCAACTCAGCGCACAGGGCCAAGTACAGGGGCAAGTACAGGGGGTGGTGCCGCACCTGAACGTCGTCGTCGATGCCAACACGGCCGGCAGCTGGGCGCGCGCGCGCGGCGCGCTGCATCTGGCGCTGCAGGCCGACGATCTGCCGCAACGCCCTTCCGGACGACTCGATGTCAGCGGCTCGCTCAACAACGCCCCGCTGGCGCTGGCCGCGAGCTTGCGCGCGAACACCTCCTCTCGCGTGGCCGCATTGGTGCTCGAGCGGGCCGAGTGGAGGAGCGTTCACGCCGCGGGTGCCCTGCAGAGTGATGGTGATCTGCTGGCCCCGCAGGGTCAGCTGTCGCTGCGGCTCGGACGGCTGCAGGATCTGTCCACCCTGCTCGGCGAGCCGTTTCAGGGCAGCGTCGAAGTCGGCGTCACCCTGGAGGGTTCGGGTGCGCAACACCGCGCGCGCCTGTCGCTGCAGGGACGGGACGTTGTCTTCGGGAGCGCGCGCTTGCCGACGCTGCAGCTGAGCGGGGATATCAATACGCCGTTGCGCCAACCGCTGTTGGCGCTGCGACTGTCTTCGGACGCGCTGCTGCAGGGCCTCAACGCTACGCTCTCTGCTCGAGCGGACGGTCCGCTCGATGCGCTCGAGCTCAGCGCGCGCGCCAGCGCCGTGCCGAGCGCCGCGTCGAGCGTCGCGGCGGCCGCCGCGGCGGCGCCCAAGGAAGCAAGCGCAGCACCGGCGACACCCGCGGCCGAGGGCGCGAGCGCGACGCTGCAAGCGCTTTGGAAGCAGCAGCAGGATGTCCTCGAGCTCAAGCAGCTCGAGGCCCAATACGGGGGACAAAATCTGCGGCTGGTCGCTCCGGCGGTGATCTCCTTCCACCCGGGAATCACCGTGGATCGCCTGCGCTTGCAGCTGCCGCCCGCCGTGGTGCAAGTGCAGGGGCGCTTCACCCCGCGACTCGACCTGCGTGCGTCGATACACAACTTCAATCCGAGCGCCTTCGGAGTGGTCATGCCGCTGGTGCAAGCGCAAGGACACACCGATATCGACGTCGAGCTGCACGGTCAGCTCAGTCAGCCGACCGGTCGGATAACGCTGACCGCGGGAGGGCTCGCCGCCGTCAGCGGCGCGGCGCGGGGTTTGCCGGCCGCGGCACTCAAGGTCACCGCGCAACTGGCGCACGGCGCCGCCGCGGTCAACGCCACGCTCAGCGCCGGCACGCACATGCAGCTGCGCGCGAGCGGATCGGTGCCGCTGCGGCGCACCGGCCCGATCGCGATGAAGCTGGCCGGTACCGCGCAGCTCGACGTCCTCAATCCGGTACTCGAGGCGAGCGGCCAACGCATGCTCGGCGAGCTCAGCGTTCAGGCGCAGGTCAGCGGTACGCCCGCGGCGCCGCAGGCGCGCGGCTCGCTCAGCATCCTGCGCGGCGAGCTGCAGGACTATCCGCGCGGCGTTCATATCAGCGATCTGACCGTGGTGCTCGATGCCGAGGGCTCTGAGCTGCAGCTGAAGCAGTTCTCGGCGACCGCCGGGCCCGGGACCCTGTCGGCGAGCGGGAGCTTGAATCTGAGTGCTGCAGGGATGCCGGTGCAAGTGGAGCTGCACGCCCATAATGCGGAGCCGCTCAAGACCGATCTGTTGACCGCGAATCTGGATGCCGATCTACGCGTGACCGGAGCGCTGCTGCGACGTGAGCTGGCGGCGGCAGGTACGCTGCGTATCAACCGCGCGACGATCAATATTCCGAACGCCCTGCCGCCGGATGTGGCCACGTTGCAAGTGGTGCGTCCCGGTGAAGCCCCGCCGCCGCCGCCACCAAAACCGCTGGTCGCCAGAATGGATCTGACCATCAACGCAGCGCGCGGCATCTTCGTGCGTGGCCGCGGGCTCAATGCCCAGGTCGGCGGCACCGTTCGCATCGGCGGAACGGGGAGCAGGCCGGCGATCGGCGGCGGCTTCGATCTGATCAACGGCACGATGGATCTGGCCGGCGCGACGTTGACCTTCGCCCGGGGGCGCATCAGTTTCAATGGCACCGGGCTGCGTCGCCGCATCGATCCGACGCTGGATTTCGAAGCCGACTCGGCGATCGGCGGCAACACCGCGCAGCTGCTCATCACGGGCTACGCCGATGCCCCGGTGATCACGCTCACGAGCACGCCCAACCCCGAGCCTCAGGATCAGATCCTGGCACAACTGTTGTTTGGTCAGAACGTGTCGCAGCTGTCGGCGCTGCAGGCGGCAGGAATCGCCTCGGCGCTGGTCACGCTGACCGGAGCCGGAGGCGGAGGCGGTCTCAATCCGCTCAATACCGTGCAGCAGCGGCTCGGCCTCAATCGACTGGTCATCAGCGGCGGCACGCCGAGCAGCACGACCACGACCGGTCAAACCAGCAGCGGCGTGACGATCCAGGCCGGGCGCTATGTCTCGAGTCGCATCTACGTCGGCGCCAAGCAGAGTACCAACGGTCTCACGCAGGCTCAGGTCCAGGTTGATCTCACCCGTCAGTTGAAATTGCAGACTACGCTCAGCACCGGTGGCGGCACGGTGCAGGGCGCGACGCCGGAGAACGATCCCGGCAGCAGCGTTGGGGTCAGCTACCAATTTCAGTACTGACCGCGCGCATGCCGCAACCGACGCCGAAGCGCAGCAACCACAGTGCGGGCATCCTCGCCTACCGCAGACGCGCGAGCGGCATCGAGGTGTTCCTGGTGCATCCGGGAGGTCCCTACTGGGCCGCGAAGGACGAGGGCGCCTGGTCGATTCCGAAGGGAGAATTCTGTCCACCCGAGGACGCCCTGCAGGCCGCACAGCGCGAATTCCGCGAAGAAACCGGCTTGACCGTCAGCGGGACCTGCGTCGCACTGCCAGGGGTGAAACAGCCCGGCGGCAAGTGGGTGCAGGCGTGGGCGGTGGAAGCGCCGCAACTCGATCCGCAACAGCTGCGTAGCAACTGCTTCACGATCGAAGGTACCAGATACGCAGGCACCTACCCGGAGGTCGATCGGGCCGGCTGGTTCACGCTGGCGGAGGCAGAGCGCAAGTTGCTCGGCGGACAGCGGCCGTTGCTCCGGGCGCTGTGTGCTGCGCTGGATAGTCGCAACGTGTGAGCGGCGCGGTTCCCGCTTCGTGGTTGTTGAATTCCTAGCCCTTTTGCGTCAGTCGTCGGGCATGCACCGGCCACAGGCCCGGATTGATGGTGATACCCACGACCGCTCCGTGTGAATCCCGATCGATGTGCAGGCGGTCGCCCCGCGGGCCGGCGATTTCAAACTCATCCCTCGTGACCGCTGTAAGCAAGAGCGGGTGTCCGGGAACCAGATAGTCGGACGCTTGTCCGGTGAGCTCGATTTCGAGTGTGTCTGCGCGGCGGCGCAATTGCGCGATCGTGTCTTTAGCGAATTCATAGCTTCCGACCATGCCCTCAAGCAGGCGTGGTGGAATCCTCACGTTCGTGCGGGGCGTCGGCGCCGTCAGGGCCGGCACGCTGGCGAGAATCGCGTCCCACGCCGTCTCCGCTGCCAGAACGCCGAGTTCGTCGATATCTTCGTCCGTGACCGGCTGATGCCTTACCGCTCCTGTGGTCACGGCGAACAGCGTGTCTCCGTCGTCGAGTGTGGAGAACGGCTGGATCGCACGCCCCATGGAGGTGTGCACCTGAATCGCGATGCGCTGCAGTGCCCAGATGGGCAGCACCTCATTGACGATCACAGCCGTTATGGTCGTATTAGCGCTGAGCGCGGCGCGCTTGCCCACATCAGCACGTGTCTGGGGCGAGCCCGTGGAATGCGTCTGCGCCGCAAGGCGTGCCGCGAGCATCTCGGCAATCGAAGCGCAGCGTCCTTCTTTTGGTTGTGCGCAACGCACGGCATGACCACTGCGATCAACAATCAGACCGGTCGCATTGACTACGGTGACCACCAGCACCTTGAGGTCGCCGGCTTGACGGAAGGCCGCCCCCTGCCCGGAGTGCTGCGGGGTCCCGAAATAGTATCCGGTCAGCGCAAAACGGCCTGCGCCGCGCGCGCCAAGGGGAATCCAGCCCGCACGACGCGACTGCCATGCCGCCCTGCCCAAGGCATCGTCGGGCGTTACTGCGTTAAAGCGGCGGCCGGCGAGGTCGTAAATGATGGCCCCTGGAGCCACCGGAATATTCAGCCAGTTGCCGGGATCGGCGATCGCCTCCTTGATCGCGTTGGTCACTCCGGTAGCCGCGGAGAGTCCATAAGCCGAGCCGCCCGAGAGGACGATTGCGCTGATCGAGCTCTCGTACCCCAGCCGCAGAGCATCGGTATTGATGGTGCCCGGAGCGCCGCCGCGGGTGTCGACTACGCCATCGACGGACTTCGGAAAATAGAGTACCGTGGTGCCGGTCGGCCCCTCCTCGTACTCTGCTACGCCAATTTCGACACCAGGAAAGTCGAACGTCAGTGCCGGACCGTCGAACGATACCCGGGGCGCAGGCATCGCCGCCGCGGTCGAAGGTGTCGCGGCTCGTGTCGGGACAGTGAGCACGAGTAGGGCGAGGCAGAGGGTGAGACGAATCATCTGCGCCTCCCAGTGCGAGTTCCCGCGGATGGTATCACGTTGCCCTACGGCGGCTTTTACGCTGATCCAGAGACCGCTGCGGGTCGGCTCGAGCTATCGGTGGGAGGGACCGTCGAGAGGCGAGTCGATCAGCTTGAAATCAGCACAGCGCGCTCGCCGGATCAGGGTGTCCATGAAATCCCGGAACTCCTATAGCGACGATCATGATCCGAACCGTGTCATGGCGTGATCTAATCATGCTTCCCAGAAGCATGCGGTGGACTCCGGCTCGATGTCATTCGATGCCGGCGACGTCGCCCTGGGCCACAGCAACCAACGGCTTTGCTCACCTGCAGCTGAACCGGCTGGCGTAAAGCGTTGTTTCCGCGCTAATCGCACCAAGTGCCTGCGCTGTGGGCTGAACGCGCCCCAGGCCGCGCCGTCGATCGTTCTGCGCTAGACTGGCGGATATGAATAAGCACCGATCGCCCAGCGCCACAGCAAGGCTACTCATGAAGCGCGGCTACGCTCGCGGCGGGCGTCACGCGTGTGCGGCGGTGATGCTGTGCTGCGGACTGATGTGCGCAGCCGCAGGCGTGCGCGGGGCAGACGCGGGCGCGGCCCACAAGGCCACGCCGATCAACGCCTGCGCGCTCATGACGGCCGACGAGATCGCGGCGGTGATCGGGCTCAAGGTCGATCCCGGCGCACGCAGCGATGATGGTTGGATCGACGATGCCACGACGCACGGTGCTTACTCATCGACCTGTCTGTGGCGCGCCAGCGCGGATCGCAATTCCGCCGACCCGAGCCTGCCGGCGGGTGGTGCCAGCTTTGCCATACTTAACGTGTTTTCCTGGCCACGAGGCAGCAACGAGGCCGGCAGCTTTCTGCAGAAGTTTCGCGATGCGGCCGAGAGCAATCTCATTCCTTCCAAGCCGGTGGCGCTGAAGATCGGCGATGAGTCGCTGTGGTGGGGCGACGGTGTGGCCGTGAAGAGCGGCGCGGTTGCTTTCGGGATCTCGGTACATCTGGTCAATGGCAGACCGAAAGAGCGGCAGATGGAAGAAACCCTGGGTGCCGAGTTGGCTGGGCGCATCGTGCGCCTGCAGCGCGGCCGTGCGACCGGGTGAGCACGGCGCAGACGCTGAGCGCTACGAGCACGCGTGGCCGTGCCCATCGTGGCGATCGATTTATTGCTTCAATAAAGCAGCGTAACTTATTGTTATTTATTTCAACTTTCCGGCCGCTTCCGCGCTGAAAGTATCGCAGGCATTGAAGCGACCGGTGTCCATCCCACGCTCGAACCACTTGAGTCGCTGCGCCGGCGTTGCGTAGGTCAGCAGCGGATCGACCATGGTCTCACCGGCAGACAGATGCGCTGCGCGCTCCTGCGCGACCGCACTGACCGCCTCGAGCGCCGCTGCGGCGTCTGCGACCGGCTGGAGGTCGGCGTGCAGCACCGCCCAGCGCAGCCACATGCCCGCGAAGCAGTCGGCTTGTAGCTCCTGAGTCATCCAGATGCGCGCCGATAGCGTCGGCGAGCTGTTCTCGCGTGCCTGCTCCACCAGATCGATGGTTCCTACCAGGCCCTGGATGTGAAGCCCCATCTCGTGGCCGATCACGTAACCGAGTGCAAACTCGCCCACAGAGCCGGAGTTGCGCGCGGCCACCTGCTGCAGAAAGCTCTGATCCAGATAGACCTTCATCTCGTCGGGACAGTAGAACGGACCGGTCAGAGGACCTGGCTCTCCACACACCTTGCGGATCTGGCGATCGAACAGCGCCAGGCTCGCGGCCTTGTACGAGCCTCCGGCGGCGTCGAGGTCCTGCATCCAGAATCGATTGGCCTCGCGAAACAGCGCCTGAGCGCGAGCACTCGCCGTAGCATCGCCAGCGGGTGAAGCTGGCGCAACCGCATCGGTCGCGTGGGCGTCTGGCAGCAGCGTCGCGGTGGCGAGTAGCGTCGTGGAGACGAGCGCGAGAGCGAGCCGGCGCGTTGACGCACGGGACGGCAGAGCTTGCCGGTAGCGCATGTGCCAAATTCTACGCCATCAGCGCGCGCACGGCGCGGTGCTGTCGGCCCCGCGTGGGCCCGCGAGCGCTGGTCTGCAGGCCAGCGCGCACCCCAGCGTAGCGCTACACCGGCACACGCGCTGGCGTGCCGGACGGGTCCCACAACAGCGTCGCCTGCTCCCTCACACGGATTGCTCAAATCTCTGCAAGACCTGGCATTTGCAGATCATCCGGCTGTTCCTATTGAACCTGAGGTTCTTTGCGACCTGCGCTGCTGAGGAATAGACTCAAAATACCGGTGTCCACCGGTTGTATCGCGCCGCTGGACCTTGTCGATTCAACAGCAAACTTCGTCGCAAGCACGGCTGTCGCGCGTGCTGAATGCAGCCCGGGCCATGGTGTGGGAATGGGATCCGTCGACTCGGCAGATCACCCATTTGGTGCCGCAGCAGCTGGGGATGCAAACGCCGCTGCGCGGGCGATTGGGAGTCAGGGCGGCGTTGCGATTGGTGCATGCGGATGACCGCAGCGAGGTGCTGGCGCGGGCCCGCGCCGCGATCGAACGGCGCACCCCCTACGTACAGCATTTCAGGATGATGCTGGGCGAACCGCCGGTACCCATCTGGCTGGAGCACCACGGCACGGTGATTTGCGATGACAGCGGGCGAGTAGCCTGCCTGGAAGGCATCCTCATCGATATCACCGCGCACCGTCGGGCGCTCGATGCGCTCGCGCTGGCGGACCGGCGCAAGGACGAGTTCTTCGCTACGCTCGCGCATGAGCTGCGTAATCCACTGACCGCGATCGCAGCGGCGGCACAGGCGCTGAGTACCTCCCAGTTGGATGCAGCCGGAACGAGCATCTGCATCGAAATGGTCCGCCGTCAGGCCGCACAACTGTCGCGCCTGGCCGATGACCTGCTCGATCTCAGCCATGTGGTGCGCGACCGGCTCACGCTCAAGCGCGAGCGGGTAGATTTGATAGAGACCGTCAAGACGGCGGTGGAGGCGACCCAGGAGGCGTTGAAAGCGCGCCGGCACACTCTGCAGCTGGTGCTGCCGGCCGCTTCCCTGGAGCTCGATGCCGATCCGGTGCGACTCAGCCAGCTATTCGGGAACCTGCTGACCAACGCCATCAAATACACTCCCGATGACGGTCGCATCAGGATCAGCGTCGAGCACGAGGGCAGCTGGGTGCGCGTGCATTTCCGCGACTCCGGAATCGGTATCGGCTCGGAGCATCTGCCGCATCTGTTCGAGCCGTTCTATCGAGCCAACAACTCCCTGGTGCGCACCGAAGGCGGTCTGGGCATCGGCCTGGCACTCGCGCTGCGCATTGCACTGCTGCATGGTGGCTCGATCGAGGTGCACAGCACGGGCGAGGGGCAGGGAAGCGAGTTCGTCGTGCGCTTGCCGCTGCCCTCCGAGGAGCAGTCCAGAGCCGCCGGATCGAAGGGGCCGGAGGCAGTGGCACCCTTACCGGCGCGCAGCGTGCATCCATTGCACATTCTGGTGGCGGACGACAACGCCGATGTGGCCGAAGCGCTCGCGCTGTCGCTGCGCATGTCAGGCCACGAAGTCCACGTGGCGCTCGATGGGGAGGAAGCTCTGATCGTGGCCGATCGATTCCAGCCGCAGGTGGCACTGCTCGATATCACGATGCCCAAGCGCGGTGGTCACGAGGTCGGCGGCGAGATCCGCAGGCGCACCTGGGCGGCGTGTCGCGGTGTCTTCCTGGTGGCATTGACCGGCTGGAA
>JASHTF010000416.1 GCA_030040715.1 Gammaproteobacteria bacterium
CCTGTGGGCCGCCGTTCGCGCGGGCGCGCGCGTGCGCAGGCGCGGGAGCGGTCGCGCTCGCGCTCTCGAACGCCTCCTCCGGCTCGGCCGTCGCGGCACATTCCTGGCTGCGGCGCAGCGCCGCGTGAATAAACAGCTTCAGCCGCTGCGCCGAAGCCGGCTTATGAGCGAAGCGGAAGATCGTGCCGTCCGCGATCTGGGTGCTCAGTTCCGTCTGCAGCTGTGCCGAGCCGGTCAGCACGATGGCCACCTGTGGGAACTGCTCGTGTAGCCGCGCCGTGAAGCCATAGAGCGGTGAAGGCGCCGCGGCGGCATCGATCAGCGCCACCTGCGCCCTGTTCGCGGCGAGCTGATCGATGAAGCGATCCACCGACGGCGAGGTGACCACCGCCGCCTGCTCGACGATCGCCACGGTGAGCGCGCGCAGTAGCGCATCGTCCTCCGATAACGCGACGATCGCGCTCGCGCTGTTCGCGACGAGGTTGGGCACGGGCGCTCGCGTGGGCATGCGACGGAAGTCTCGATCACTGCGGCACGATCTGTACTTAATTCAGGACTGTAAGCCCTCTGTTCATACGGACAATGGCGGGGGCCTGCGGCGGCAGAGGAACTGTGACACTGATCGGCCCGCAGGGCGGATAATGTGACGCGTCTCACCTGCCAGGGATTTGAGCGATGCTGCAGATACGCGCTGCCGAGCCGGGCGATGCGGCGGTGATCTTTGAGCTCATCGGCGAGCTGGCCGACTACGAGCGGTTGCGCCACCAAGTGGCGGGCACGGTGGATGATTTGCGGGCGCATCTGTTCGGCGAGCCGCACTATGCCTACGCGCTGCTGGCGCACTGGGACGGGCAGGTGGCGGGATTCGCGCTGTACTTTCACAACTACTCCACCTTTCTGTGCCGTCCGGGGATCTATCTGGAGGACTTGTTCGTTCGGCCCGAATACCGCGGGCACGGCGTCGGCCTGGGTCTGCTCGAGGCGCTGGAGCAGCGGGCACAGCAGCTCGGATGCGGGCGGCTGGAATGGGCGGTGCTCGATTGGAACCGCAGCGCAATTGATTTCTACCATCGCTTCGGCGCGCATGCCAATGAAGGCTGGACGCTGTATCGCAAGGAGTTGCGCGCCGGCGCGAGCGCGCCGCGCGCTGCGCCAGGCGGCCGCGCTCGATGAGCGCAGCTAGCGTTATCGCAGTGGTCGGCGCGGGCCAGGCCGGTGTTCAGATCGCCGATTCCCTGCGCCAGGAGGGGCACGAAGGCGCGCTGGTGCTGATTGGTGAAGAGCCGCATGCGCCCTATCAGCGCCCGCCGCTGTCCAAGAAGTGGCTGATCGAGGCCGGCACTCCGGGCTCGCTCGCGCTGCGCGGTCCAGAGGCACTCGCGCGTCGCCAGATCGAGCTCAAGCTCGATACCCGCGTGGTCGCCATCGATCGCGCCGCCGGGGAGCTGCGTCTGGCGGACGGCGCGAGGCTGCGCTACGACCGGCTGGCATTGTCGACCGGGTCGCGCCCGCGACGGCTGTCGGTCCCGGGTGCGTCGCTCGAGGGCGTGCTGTACCTGCGCGCACTGTCTGATTCGAGCGCGATCGCCGCCGCGCTCAGACGCTGTGCCGCTGAAGGCAAGGCGCTGATCGTGATCGGCGGTGGCTTCATCGGCCTCGAGGTGGCTGCGGGCGCGCGCAAACTCGGCGCTGCCGTGACGGTGATCGAGGCGCTGCCGCGGCTCATGTCGCGCGTGACCGCCCCGATCGTGTCGGAGACTTTCGAGCAACTGCATCGCCGCCACGGCGTCGATATCGTGTTCGACGCCGCGGTGGTGGAGCTGCGCGGCACTGCGGGCCACGTCACCAGCGTGTGCACTGACGATGGACGCGAGTTCCCGGCGGGCTGCGTCGTGGTCGGCATCGGTGTCGTGCCGGACGATGAGCTCGCGCTCGCCGCGGGGGTCGCGTGCGAGCGCGGCATCATCGTCGATGCCTGTTCGCGCACCAGTGTCACCAACGTGGTGGCCGCAGGCGATTGCACGGCGCGCCGGCTGCCCGATGGCCGGCTGCTGCGCCTCGAGTCGGTCCACAACGCCGTCGAGCAGGGCAAGTCTGCGGCGGCTGCGCTCATGGGGCGGGAGCGCCCGTTCTGTGTCACGCCGTGGTTCTGGTCGGACCAATATGACGTCAAGCTGCAGATGGCTGGATTGAGCCAAGGCTATGACCAAGTGCTGGTACGCGGTGACCTGCACAAGCCCGCCTTCTCCGCGTTCTATTTTCGCGCCGGCCGCCTGATCGCGGTCGATTCGCTGAGCCGCATCCCCGATCACATGTTGGCCAAGCGGCTGCTCGACCACGATCTGTCGCCCACGCCCGAGCAGGTCGCCGACCCGAGCTTCGAGCTTCAGAGCCTCCTCAAGCAGACGGCGTGAGGGTGGGCGACCGGAGCGCCGACCGCCTGAAGGCAGCCGCACGCCGGCGGGTTATGGTGCGCTGCCACCCGGACGCAACAGGAAGTTCTGGCCGTGATAATCGAGCGCCACTCCATCGCGCGTGATCGCCAGCACACGCGGCCCTTCCGGCAGCACATCGCCCTCGTGCACGCGGTGCATGTTGATGAGCGCGTAGCGCTCGTTCGGTTGCTCGGAGTAGTCGAGCAGATCGAGCTGCAGGGCCGGCACATTGCCGCCGATCTCACTGATGCTCGGCAGATTGGCGTAGTTGTCCGGCGCGGCCGTCCGAACGTGCGGGCTGTCGGCGGGCAGCGCAGGCTCATCATCGGCTGGGTTGTGGGTGTCGGAATCAGTGAGCGGCGCCGCGGCGGCCGACGAGCCTGGGGTCACGCCCGCCGTATTACCCGCGGCCGCAGCCGCATTCGCTGCCGCCACCGCAGGTGTTGTGGACGGCGTGGCGGCCGGCGTCGCGCTTGGCGCCGCGGCGGCGAGCGC
>JASHTF010000417.1 GCA_030040715.1 Gammaproteobacteria bacterium
CGTCATCGGCTGCTTCAGCTTTAGCACGAAAGTCGTCGCATCGGGCGCGTCCGCCTCGGCGATCAGCGGCATCAGCTTCGTAAGGTAGGTATTGTATTTGCCAAAATTCATTAGCGTGAAAACCACGTCCTCGGCACTGAACGGTTGACCATCGGACCATTTCACTCCGCTGCGGATTTTGAACGTATACGTCAGACCGTCCGACGACACCTGCCAGGATTCCGCCAAGCGCGGTACACGCTGGCCATTACGGTCATAGGTCATGAGTCCGTCGGCCCAGACATCGGCGACGATGAGTGATGACGTCACGGAAGTGAGTTGTGTGTTAAAGGTACCAAGTTGACCGGGGTCAATTCCCGCCACTATCGTCCCACCTGCTACGGGGCTGCCATCTGCCGCAGCGGCGTAAGACACTGTTGCCTCAGCGAACAGCACTGAAAGCCCCACTGCGCATGCCACTCCAAGAAGGCAACCATGAATTGCGGCTCGATCAAGAACCCGGAGCTTGTCTGCTTGAATTGTTGCTCCTGCGAGCATTCTGTTCTCCTCCTTTAAGTCTCGGAGTTGCTCTGCCTCGACCCGTGTCACCGTCACAACCTACCGCTGCAAGCCTGGCAGGTCGGTCTTCTGGTTAGTAACCTGCGCTGCTGATGACTTGGCCAAGCGAGCACGTATTGCCCTCGGATCCGTCGAAAGACGAGCTTGCAGCAGCAGCCGCGTATAGGGATGGGCGGGTGCGTCGAAGATCTCTCGGCCGGTCTCAACGATCCGGCCGTGTTGCATCACGGCGATCCGGTCGGCGATCGACTGCACGGCATTGAGATCATGGCTGATGATCACGAAGCCGACGCTCCTGCGGCAGCTCAACTCGCGCATGAGATCCAACACCTGCGCCTGGATCGACATGTCGAGGCTGGAGAGCGGCTCGTCCGCCACGATGACCCTTGGTTCCAGCATCATCGCGCGGGCAATCGCGATCCTCTGCTGTTGCCCGCCCGAAAGTTGGTGCGGATAGCGTGTGAGATACTGATCCGGCGGATCGAGCCCCACGGCGGCGAGATGACGGGCGAGGAAATCGCGCAGCTGGGCAGGCTTAGCCAGCTCGTGGCGACGAGCTACGTGGGCGAGCGATTGCTCCACGCGCATGCGCGGATTGAGCGAAGAAGACGGGTCCTGAAAGATTGCCTGGATGTCGCGCCGGTAAGCGCGCCATTGCTTGCGATTCAGGTCAGTCAAAGAAACGCCTCGATAGAGCACGATGCCACCGGAGGGTTGCTCGAGACGCAGCATAAGCCTGGCGAGCGTGCTCTTGCCCGATCCCGACTCGCCAACGATGGCTAGCGTCTCACCCTCGTTGACGTCGAGATCGACCCCGTCGACCGCGTTCAGGACCCGACGGCGCCAACCGGAAGACGTCCGGCTCAGATAGCTACGCGTGAGCCCGCGGCTTTGCAGGATTGGCTCGGTCATGGCACTGCCTTCGATCCGACGGGTGCCGCGTGGCGGCGATGGCGCGTGCTCAGCTCGATGAGCTGCGCGGCGTAAGGATGCTTCGGGCTCTCAAACACCTCCACAGTGTCACCGCTTTCGAGCACCTTGCCGTCGCGCATGACATACACACGGTTACAAAGCTCTGCGACAACGCCTAAATCGTGCGAGATGATGGCCATGGCCATCTGGCGGTCGCGATGCAATCGACGCAGTGTTTCCAGAACTTGCAGCTGTAAGGTCGCGTCGAGCGCAGTCGTCGGCTCGTCGGCGAACAACAGCGCGGGTTCACTGGCAAGCGCTATCGAGATCATGACACGTTGCCGCATACCCCCGGAAAGCTCGTGCGGAAAGCGCCGCGCGATTTGGGCGGGAGACGGAAGACCAGCCTCGGCGAGCAGTTGCTGAACCCGATCCCCGATCGAGCCGAAGGACTTCCCGCCTATGGCCTCGGCCACCTGCGCGCCTACCCGCTTGGTCGGATTGAGATAGCCAAGCGGATCCTGAAAAATCATTGCGAAGCCGTGATGACGCCGGAGGTCGCGGAGCGCCGGGTCGGATATGCCGGCGAGGTCTAATCCACGGAAATTGACCTCGCCCTCGCAAGCCGCGAGTTCAACATTGGGGAGTAGCTTGAGTATGGCGCGCGCAAGCGTGCTCTTGCCCGATCCGGATTCGCCGACAATACCGATGCTCTCGCCCTGTTCGATCGAGAGGTCGATCCCATCGACGGCCCGCACGATCGCTTCACCCACGCGCAGATGAACCTTAAGATTCCGAACACTGAGCAGCGGGGCACTCTCAACGCTCGCGGCGCTCATGGCTGGAGCCCTGCGAGTCGACCGCGCATACGCGGATCGACGACTTCGTTCAGCCCATCGGCGAACAGGTTGAGCCCGACCACGGCAATGCAGATGGCAGCACCCGGAAACAGGCTAGTCCACCAGGCGACGGTCATATAGTCCTGGGCCACGTGAAGAATCTGACCCCAACTCACCATGTTTGGATCGGAAAGCCCTAGGAACCCTAAGCCTGCTTCGATGAGGATGGCGACGCTGGCATCGAGCGCCACCTGAACGATCACCGGCTGGATGGCGCTCGGCAGGATCTCGCGGAGCATGATGTGCACCGTCGACAGGTCGGCGACTTTGGCGGCAGCCACGAAGGCCATGCCGCGCAGCCTGATGTATTGGCCGTAGACGAGCCGGGCCTCGGCGGGCCAGATCGCCAGGATGACTGCCACCAGAAGCAGCCAGAAACTGCTGCCGAACAGCGCTACGGTGAATAGCACAAGTACGATGACCGGCAGTGTCTGGAACAACTCCACCACTCGCATCAATACGGACTCGACAGCACCGCGGAAATAGCCGGCGAGCATGCCGACAGCACCGCCGAGGACGAGCGCGCCAACGGCCGCGCCCAACCCGATTGCGAGCGACGTGCGCGTCCCGTAGACCACGAGCGAGAAAATATCGCGACCCGTGCTGTCCGTTCCGAAAAGATTCCCTAACGAGGGGGGAGCGAGACTGGCCTGCGCCGCCTGGAGCGGTGCGTAGGGTGCGATCAGCGGCGCGAATGCCGCCACTAGAGCCAGCGTTAGTAGAATGACGCAGCCTGCGGCCCCATGGCGTGTCCTGGCGATCTTTGCGGCGGTAGTCCTGACGCTGCGCCATGCTCGGGCGAGCGGCCTCTCTTCGGCAGCGGCTGGTTCGATGGCAGCTGCCCCGCTCATGAGCTGCCCCGAATGCGCGGATCGATCGCGGCATATAGCAAATCCACCACTAGATTAATGACGATGACCGCCAGCGCCGCGAAGATGGCAATACCTACGACCGTCATGTTGTCGCGCATACGTACCGCCTGAACCAGGAGCAACCCTAGCCCCGGCCAGGTGAAGACGGTCTCGAGTAGCACCGCACCGCCGAGGGCCGAGCCCAATACGTAACCGGCCACCGAAATCAACGGTAAGCAAGAATTCCTCAGCACGTGTTTGCGGATGATGGCCCAGCGGGTGAGGCCTTTCGCACGGGCCGTGATGATGTAACCCTGGCCGAGCGTATCGGCGACACTGGCACGCATGATGCGCGCGAACCGAGTACCCTCATGAACGGCGAAAGCAAGGGCCGGCAGCGCGAGATAGTGGGCCCTCTCCCGAAGCCACGCGAAACCATGGGCGTGCGAAACGAGCGGACCCATTCCCTGCGTCGGAAACCAACCAAGATGCACCGCCAGCACCAGCACCAGCAACTGACCCAACCAGAAGATGGGGATCCCGTATGCAACCAGTGCGAGGGATGTCCAAAAGTGATCGACGCGCTTGTTACGGGTCGTTCCCGAGATAATGCCGATCAGCACGCCGACCGGAATGGCTATCAGGAATCCGACCGAGGTCAGCAGGATCGTGCGCGGAGCAGTCTCGACGATCAGGTCCAGGACCGGTCTCTGAAACTGATATGAATAACCGAAGTCCCCGTGCAGCAGATTCACGAAATAGCTATAAACCCGCACGGGAAACGAAGCGTCCAAATGATATTGTTTGGTGATCGCGGCCCTGAATTCCGGCGACACCGGAAAGTCGCCGACCATGGCCTGGACCGGATCGCCCGGAATCAACTGCAGCATGAGCAGAACCACGAAGATCACCGCGATCAACAAGGGGATCGCATGCAGCAGCCTGAAAAGAATGAAGCGGAGCATGTCCGCTTCTTCAGGCGAGCCTGAAGAAGCGAGCGGCGTTGCCGTAGAGCCACTTCTCGACGACCGAATCCTTCAGCGGCAAGTTCCTATATTCCGCGATCAAATCCTCGAAAGAGGTTCCGAACAGATAGCGCGACAATCCCGTCATGATCTTGTCCTGGAGCAGGGTATTGCCGAACTGCAGGAACTGCTCCCAGCCCGAACCCTTCTGGGCAAGATAACGGGGTCGGTGCGCGGCGGTGTCGCAATAGAGGTTCGGATGGCGGCGCAGCAATCCGACCATCTCGTTCACCCATGGCCAGCCGCCCAGGCCCGCGATGATCCGCAGCTCCGGGAAGTCGACCGCCACGTCATCGATGTACCTTGGATGACCAAGATCGTACGGTCGATCGTTGGCATAGTTCATCGCGGTGTAGATACGAACCGGGATGTCGAGTTCAACGCACTTGGCATAGAGAGGATAATAACGGCGGTCATTGGCGGTCACGCAATTGTAGAGCGCGTTGACCCTCAAGCCGCCCACGCCATCTTCCTTCACCAGCCGTTCTAGTTCGCGTACGGCGCGCATCCCATCCATCGGGTTTAGGGTAGCGAAACAGATAAACCGGTCCGAATATTGGCGTTTGATCGTGCCGATATCCGCATTGCGAGCACCAACCAGGTATCCGACGGCGATGCCAGCACGATCCATGTCGGCGACAAGCCGCTCCATTCCGCCATCGTCTTCATCCGAACTCGCAGATCGATCTGAACCTCGAAAGACGTGCTCGTAATTATCGAAACCATAACCCGCCGGGCGTGGCAGAGATTCAGAAAACGGCGTACCGGGTCGCCCGTGATCGACCTGCTCGCCATGCGGCGATCGCAAGCAATGGGGTACATTCACTTCCATATCGATCACGCGCGACATTCTTTGCTCCTTCAGCTCAAACAAGACCCGGGCCCGGGAGAGGCTCCCAGAATGCACTCACCAGTCGGAGCGGGCAACTTCGGCCGGTAACATCAACCAGACAATCCGTTAGTCGCGATTTCACAGTCCATCTCGATCAGGCTCCAGGAATCGAGCGGCGTACTCCTGCAGATGCGACTCGGTGCTGCCGAAGCGCACTTCGAAAGCGAGCAGGCGCTTGAAATAGTGACCCACCATCAGTTCATCGGTCATTCCCATACCGCCGTGCAACTGGATAGCTTGCTGACCGACGAAACGCGCCGCGCGGCCGATTATTACTTTCGCCCCCGACAGGACGGCCGCACGTCGCGACGCTTCTTCGGACTCGCACCAAAATGCCGCCAGGTAGGCCATCGAGCGTGCCTGCTCGAGGTGCATCAGCATCTCAGCCATGCGGTGCTGGAGGGCCTGAAACCGTCCGATCGGTTGGCCGAATTGCACACGTGCCCGGCAATACTCCACCGTCATGGAGAATAGCTTGTCGAGCACACCGATGGCCTCTGAGCACAACGCGGCAGCGCCGTAATCCAAGACCATTGGCAACGTTGCCGACACGTCTCCGCCGATACGCGCATGGTCTGGAACCTCGACATTCTCGAGTACGATATCCGCGGCCCGTTGGCCATCGACCGTAGTGAACGCTTCAAGCCTGAGTCCAGGGGCGTCGCGCGGCACAGCGAACAGACCAGTGCCGGTACCGGATGCGGCATCGAGTTTGGCGGAGATCAGCAGCACATCCGCCAATGGCGCGTGATAAACGATCGCCTTGCGGCCTTGCAGCCGCCAAGCGTTCTGCGAGCGCGCAGCCACGGTGTCGTCGAACACCGCCTGTGCTGCGGCTCCATTGGTTTGATCGTGCGCCAGCACCGCGATGACAGTTCCAGAGTTCAATCGCGGCAGCCACTCCGATCGCTGCGCGGACGAGCTCAGCTTCGCAATGGCACGCGTCGCCATTACTGCACTCGACATATACGGCTCGACGATCAGAGCTTCGCCCATCGCCACGCACACCAGGAGCGTACTGATTGCCCCCCCTTCGAGGCCACCCTCCTCCGCGGGTATGTTGAGGCCGAGCAGCCCCAGCTCGGAAAACTGCCGCCAGATCGAACGCGAATACCCCTCGGGCGAGGAAATGATCTGACGCCGCTGTTGCACACTGTAGTTATCCGTCAGCAGACGACGCGTGCTATCCAGTAGCATCTGCTGCTCATCACTGAAGGAGAAATCCACGCTTCCCCCTGCCCTACAAATCGAGAATCAGGTGAGCGATGATGTTCTTCTGAATTTCGTTCGAGCCACCATAGATACTGAGCTTGCGAAAGTTGAGGTACTGAGCAGTGATGCGAGACAAATGCTGCCACTCCGATCGCGGTACCGAGCTGGGGGGTACGGCCGCCGAAAATGGCAACGCTTGAATGCCTATGGCATCGAGCATCAGCTCGGAAATCTGCTGCAGGATCTCGGTGGCCTTTATCTTTAGAATCGAGGCCTCGGGACCGGGTGCGGCCTTGTTTTCATCGGCGGCGATCACCCGCAATGTTGTGATCTCGAACGCCGTCAGTTCGATGTCGAGTTGGGCCAGCCGTGCCCGAAAACGCGGCTCTCTGAGCAACGGGACCCCGTGGCGTAGTTGCGTGGCGGCGATGCGCTGCAGCTGCCGCAGCTGCCGACGCGACGTGCCGACACTCGCGATGTTGGCGCGTTCATGACCGAGGAGGTATTTGGCGTAGGTCCATCCCTGGTTCTCCTCTCCGACTCGATTCGCGACCGGCACACGTACATTGTCGAACCAGATCTCGTTGACCTCTTGCGTGCCATCGAGCAACGTCGTCGGCTTCACGGTAATCCCGGGCGCTCTCATATCGATGAGCAGAAAGGAAATGCCTCGCTGCGGCTTTGCCGACGGATCCGTCCGCACCAGACAAAAGATCCAGTCGGCGTTTTGCCCCAGCGTGTTCCATGCTTTCTGGCCGGTGACTACGTAATAATCACCGTCGCGCACGGCCCTAGTTTTCAGAGATGCGAGATCCGAGCCCGCCCCGGGTTCAGAGTATCCCTGGCACCACCAATGCTCACCGCTTAGGATCCGCGGCAGAAAATACTGCTGTTGCCGGGGGTTGCCGAACCGCATCAGTACCGGCGCCACCATCTTCAGACCGAAAGGTAATTGCGGGGGCGCACCGGCCAGGGCGCACTCGAGATCGAACAGGTAGCGCTCGATGGGGCTCCATCCCGTGCCACCGAATTCCTTGGGCCAGGACGCGGCACCCCAACCCTGGGCGTGCAGAATGCGCTGCCACCGGCGGATGTCTTCGGCTACGCGTTCCTCGCCATTGAGGGAGCGATCTCGAATGTCTTCGGGAAGATTGGCTCTGAGAAACAACCGCACCTGTTCCCGGAAGCGATTTTGTTCGGTCGTATAGTTCAGATACATCGGATATCCCTGTTCTCAAATCCCCCAAGTCGTGTGTCCCAATCGGTCGGCACTGTAACAGGTGGGCCCACCGCTCGACCTCCTTGACTTGGTCCTTCAAAATGCATCTACCGCCTCGCCGATACTGATGCGCACGGCCGAATTCGAGGAGTACCCACGATGGACACGGCTTCGCTGTTCTCGCTCACGGAACGCGTCGCTTTGGTGACGGGCGGATCGCGCGGCATCGGTCGCATGATCGCGGAGGGCTTTCTGGCACAAGGCGCTCGCGTCTACATCGCTGCGCGCAGCGTGCAGGAATGCGATGCCACGGCGCGTGAGCTGGGTGATGCTTGCGCCGCCATTCCGGCGGATCTGTCGACCGTGCCGGGAGCGCAGGGGCTCGCGGCGGCGTTTCGCTCGCACGAGCGCAGGCTGGATATTTTGGTGAACAACGCGGGGGCAGCATGGGGGGCGCCCTTCGACGAATTCCCAGAGCGTGGGTGGGACAAGGTCTTTAATATTAACGTGAAGGCGCCCTTTTTCCTGACACAGGCGCTGCACGCGGAGCTCAAGGCAGCGGCGCGCCCCGAGCGGCCGGCGAAGGTGATCTGTATCGGATCGGTCAACGGACTCGCCGTAAGTTCCTGGGAAACCTACAGTTATCAGGCTTCCAAGGCTGCGGTACATCACCTTGCACGGCGCCTGGCGGCTCGGCTGATCGCCGATAATATCGTGGTCAATGCGATCGCACCGGGTGCCTTTCCGACAAAGATGAATCGCGCCGCGTGTGAACGGCCCAACGATTACATTGCATCGATTCCGGCTCGAAGAATTGGACGCGCTGAGGACATGGCCGCCGCGGCAATTTACTTGGCAGGCCGCGGGGGCGATTACGTCGTCGGCGAAGTGCTCACGGTGGATGGCGGGATAACGTTCGCGAATCCCAGCGAGCGGGTTTGAGCCAAATGCCGCGCTGCGCCTGCTCTGGCGCGTTGCCAAGGGCGTACTCCGGGACAAGCGCGCGGGCCACACGCTGCGGCAGCTGATACCATAGCTGCAGCGTGCTCTTCATCGACAACCAATGACGCACGAGTCCACATGAGCCCCTCTCGCCACGCTCAAAGCTCGATCGCAGTCGTGCGGCTCGACAACCCGCCCGTGAACGCGCTCTCGCACCGAGAGCGCGTGCGCTTGCTCGCCGAGCTTACCCGCGCCGAGGAGGACGCTGCCATTGGTGCCATTGTGCTGATCGGCAACGCCGAGTTCTTTTCGGCCGGCGCGGATATCCGCGAATTTGGCACCCCAGCCGCCGCTGCAACGCCAAATCTACATACGCTGATCCGGCGCCTCGAGCAATGCGCCAAACCCACGATCGCGGCCATTTCGGGCAGCTGCCTGGGAGGCGGCTTTGAGTTCGCGCTCGGCTGTCACTACCGTATCGCCCTGGCCGACGCCCGTGTCGGCTTACCCGAGGTCAAGCTCGGATTGATTCCCGGCGCTGGCGGCACGCAGCGCCTGCCGCGTGCAGTCGGCCTTGCTACGGCCGTCAATATGATCGTCTCTGGCGAGCCGGTGCAGGCCAGGGAGCTTGCATCCACGGCCCTGTTTGACCGCATCTTCGATGGTGATCTTGAGAACGGCGCACAGGTCTTTGCGCGCGAAACGCTAGCCGCAGGAGGCAGGACACCGCGTCTGCGCGATCGAGCCATGGACGATCCCCGCTGCGAGCCTTTCCTGCAGTTCGCGCGCAACATGGTGCGTGCTAACAGCGGCCCCTACCCCGCTCCCCTCGCCGCCGTGGAAGCCATCGCGGCCAGCGCAACCGCCGCCAGCTTCGAGGAGGGAGCACGCAGAGAGCGCGAGATTTTTCTCGGCCTCATAGGGGCACCGGAATCACTCGCATTGCGTCACGTATTCTTCGCCGAGCGGGCGGCGGCAAAAATCGCCGACATCCCACCCGATACGCCGACGCGCCCCGTGCGTTCGGTCGCGGTGATTGGCGCGGGCACCATGGGCGGCGGCATCACGATGAACTTCCTCAATGCCGGGCTGCCTGTCACGCTGCTGGAGGTCAGCCGCGACGCCCTCGATAAGGGCGTCGCGACGATCCGACACAACTACGACAACACGGTGCGAAAGGGCAGACTATCGCACGACGATCTCGAGCGGCGCATGGCACTTTTGAGCACCACCGTTGCCTACAGCGATCTGGCCAACGCAGATCTCATCGTCGAGGCGGTGTTCGAGGACATCTCGGTGAAAGAGCGGGTATTCCGAGAGCTCGACCGTATCGCCAAAAAGGGCGCCATCCTTGCGACCAACACCTCCACACTGGATGTGAATCGGATCGCGCGCAGCACCAGCCGCCCGGGCGATGTGCTCGGCATGCACTTCTTCAGTCCCGCGAATATCATGCGCCTGATGGAGGTGGTGCGCGGCGAAGCCACCGCCAAAGACGCGCTCGCGACGGTGCTGCAGCTCGCCAGGAAGATCAGGAAGCTCGCGGTCGTTTCCGGCGTATGCGACGGCTTCATCGGCAACCGCATGCTGCACCGCTATTCGGCCCAGGCGAGCTTTTTGCTCGAGGAGGGCTGTCTGCCCGAGCAGGTCGATCGCGTGATCGAGAAGTTCGGCTTCGCCATGGGACCGTTCCGTGTCGCAGATCTGGCGGGCAACGATATCGGCTGGGCGATCCGCAAGCGTCGCTACGCGGAAGGCCGCGAGGTTGCTTGCGCGACCATCGCAGACCGGCTTTGTGAGATGGGACGCTTCGGCCAGAAGAGCAGCGCAGGGTGGTACGACTACCGCCCGGGTGATCGCACGCCTTATCCAAACCCCGAGGTGACCGCCCTGATCGAGCGCACTTCGCGGGAGCTCGGAATCTCCCGTCGCAAGATCGACGATCAGGAAATCATTGATCGCCTCGTCTACGCCCTGGTGAACGAAGGCGCCCGCGTGCTCGAAGAGCACATCGCCCAGCGTGCTTCGGATATCGATCTGGTGTACCTCAATGGGTACGGATTTCCACCCTGGCGCGGAGGGCCGATGTTTTATGCCGACACGGTGGGCCTCGATGAGGTGGTGCACACCATCGGCCGGTTCGCGCGCGGACGCCACGGTGAACTGTGGCAGCCCGCGGCACTGCTGAGCCGGCTGGCCGGCTCAGGTCAGCGCTTCAGTGCTCCGGAGCGCGCATGACCGACGCCGTGATCGTCTCGACCGCCCGCACGGCTTTCGCGAAGTCCTGGCGCGGTGCTCTGAACATGACCTACGGCGCCACACTCGGCGCTCACGTGGTGCGCGAAGCCGTCGGCCGAGCGGGCATCGACTCCGCCGAGGTGGAGGATGTAATCATGGGCTGCGCGCTCGCCGAGGGTACAACCGGCGGCAACATCGCGCGTCAGATTGCCTTGCGCGCCGGGCTGCCGGCCTCGACCGCTGGCGTCAGCATCAACCGTCTCTGCTCCTCCGGACTGCAGGCCATCGCGATGGCCGCGCAACGGGTCATGACGGAGAAGGTGCCCGTGATCGTCGCCGGAGGACTCGAGTCCATCTCGTGCGTGCAGAACGAGAAGAATGCGCACATGGCGAAGGATCCGTGGCTTCTCGAGCACAAGCCGGAGATCTATTGGAGCATGCTGGCGACGGCCGAGCAGGTCGCCAAGCGCTACGGCATCTCGCGCGAGCGGCAGGATGAGTACGGGGTGGCAAGCCAGCAGCGCGCCGCCAAGGCGCGCGCCGACGGACGCTTCGAAGCCGAGATCGTGCCGATGCCTGTTACCATGGGGATCGTCGCTGAGACCGCAAATCGTATCGGCACCGCAGAGGTAACTCTGAAAAGTGACGAAGGCATCCGTCCGGATACGACGCTCGCGGGGGTCTCCAAGATCCGCCCCGCTCTGCCAGGCGGTGTAGTCGCAGCCGGCAACGCGAGCCAGTTCTCCGACGGCGCAAGCGCCTGCGTGGTTATGGATGCAAAGCTCGCCGAGCGGCGCGGCCTGAGCCCCCTTGGCATCTTCCGCGGCTTCGCGGTGGCCGGGTGCGAGCCCGACGAGATGGGGATCGGCCCTGTGT
>JASHTF010000418.1 GCA_030040715.1 Gammaproteobacteria bacterium
CCTTGATGTTATCGGGCAGACCGAAACTGCGTGCGAAGCTGCCGAAGAAGCTCTCGACACGATGGAACTTTTCGGTCTTCTCCTCCTTTTCTTGCTTGCGTTCACCCTCGATGGTGATCAAGCCCTCGCGCATATTGACCTTGATATCCTCCTTCTTGACCCCGGGCAGGGAGGTACGGATGACATACTCCTTGTCCGTCTCGCTGATGTCGGCACTTGGCGCCCACTCGAAGGTGACGTCGCCGTCGGTGGACAGCCTCGGTGACAGACCAGAGGAACGTAAAAGAGGGCCAAATAGACTCTGCATCTCCGCGAAAGGATCCCAGCGAACCAGACTCATAGTTAACACTCCTTATAAGAGTAAACAGTGGATGAAAGCGACCCGGCCATGGTTATTGTTGTGTGGTCTCGCGTCGATTCGAGGAACTACGTAGATCGGACAAATACGCAGCCGCCTGAATCCGACTCCGCTGTCACGTGAAGTGAGTAGCAAATCCGGCTCCGGTCAAGTCGGGGACCGCATGGCTCACGGTAAACCCGTATTGAGCCGAGGGTCGACCCGATGCAGCATACGATCATGAATGCTGCAGATGTCATGACTCGAAAGCTGATCACAGCACTGCCTTCCATGACCCTGGACGAGGCCGTGCGGCTGATGCTCTCGCATCGGATCAGTGGACTTCCGGTGATCGATGATCGCGGTCTCGCGATCGGCATGATCACCGAAGGAGATCTGCTCAGGCGAGCCGAAACCGGTACCGAGCGGCAGGCGTCGTGGTGGCGTACGGTGCTGCTCGGATCAGAGCGGCTCGCCCAGCAATACGTGCACACGCATGCGCGTAGGGTCGAAGAGGTCATGACGCACGGGGTCATATCGGTCATCCCGACCACACCGCTGGCCGATGTGGTAGCCCTGATGGAGACGCGCGGCGTGAAGCGCCTGCTGGTGGTGGAGGGTGCGCGACCGATCGGAATCATCAGCCGCGCCGATTTGCTGCGTGCCCTGGAGCAGCTGTTGTCAGCGGGCGCGAGCGGCCCCGCGGTGTGGAGCTCCGACGCTGCCGTGCGCCGGCAAATTCTTCAGCAGATCGAGTGTCAACGTTGGGCGCCGGCGGCACTAACCGATATTCAAGTAGCCGATGGCACCGTAGAGCTGCGCGGCTATGTGCTCAGCGAGGGGCAACGGCAGGCATTGCGCGTATTGGCCGAAAATACCAAAGGCGTCAAGCGCGTGGTCGACAAATTGGTATGGATCGAGCCCTATAGCGGCTACGCGGTGCAATTGCCTGAAGCTTTGGAGACGACAACGGCCAATGAGTCTGTGCACCGACCGGGTGAAAGCTCTCGCCGACTTTAGCCGGACGTCATGGCCGCAAAATACACCTGGGCGCAGTGGAGGGAGCTCAGACGCCTGCTAGGCAATTTTCGCAGCGAGTGCGACAGCGCTGAGCTCTATCAGGCACTGGCCGTTATCGAGCGCTCGTCCCGCCTGGGGTCGGCGTTTCAAAGGCTCGCAGGGCAAGAGCGGGAGCATGCGGCATTCTGGGCTCGGGCCCTCAGGGCCAGCAACTACATCGTGGTGCAGCCTCGTGCATCGCTACGTACGCGTCTCGTAGTCCGTGCGGCGCAGCGTTTCGGGGTCAGCTTCGTCATTCCCTGGATCACAGCGCGCGAGCTACAGGATCGGTACCGCTATGCGCGACAACGCGACGCGAGCGCGGCTGGTCTGCCCCAGAGGGAACAGGAACACGCGGTGGCCATGCGTTCTGTGGCAGCCAACGCGGAAGCGTTGGCGCGCGGGACGGCTGCTCTGCAGAATAGCTTGCGGGCAGGCGTCCTGGCGGTCACGGACGGACTCACTTCCAATTTCTGCCTGCTCATGGGCCTCGCGGGAGGAGGCGCCGGGCGGGTCACCATATTGTTGGCTGGCGTCGCGGGACTGGTTGCGGGCGCGTGCTCGATGGCACTGGGAGAGTGGTTATCACTGACCAACGCGCGCGAGCTGGCGGGCAGTGAGATCGATAAGGAGTTGCGGCGGCTACGCCACCTTGGCGCGCGGGAAAGTGTCGCGAGCCTTGCGGCCTCCGCTACGATTCCAACTCCCGTGGGCGGGAATCAATTGCATTGGAACGCGCACCCCGGCTTTGTGGCGAGCGTGTCATTCGTGCTGTTCGCCTGCGGTGCCTCGATTCCGCTGCTGCCCTTTTTCTGGACGGCGAGCAGGGCTGCGTCTTTCGGCGTTGCGCTGGCGGCGCTGTTTGTCCTCGGAGCGGCGACATCCTTCTTTAACGGCCGCGGGGCACTTTATTCCGGATGGCGTCAACTCGGCATCGGAGCGGCGGCCGCGGCGCTCACCTACGTCGCCGGCCGGCTGTTTGGCGCGATCAGCTAAACCGCGGAGATACTCGCCAGACGCGTCAGAGCCATGCCCCTTCATGTACTGACACCGCTCCGGCAGCGTTTCGCGATTCCGGCCGCTGCGAATGCTGCCGCCGTGATGATGGTAGTCGCTTTCATCATTCTCGCGGGCAGCGCCGCCCGTCAGGTGCTAGCGCCGCTCGCCGCGAGTCACGCCAGCGCGATTTCGCTCGCTCCTGCGGCTCTGCCGAGCTACACCCTCCGCACCGTAATGCGAATGTTCGCCGCGCTCGTGGCATCGCTGTTGTTCACCTTCGTCTACGGTACCTGCGCCGCGAAGAGTCGCCGCCTTGAGATGGTGCTGGTGCCGCTGCTCGATGTATTGCAATCAGTGCCAGTCCTGGGCTATCTGTCCTTCACAGTCGTCTTTTTCCTGTCGCTGTACCCAAACAGTATGCTCGGGGCCGAGCTCGCGTCGGTGTTCGCCATCTTTACCGCCCAAGCGTGGAATATGGCATTCAGCTTTTACCAGAGCCTGCGCACGGTTCCAACCGAACTCGACGAGGTCAGTCGCAGTCTGCGGCAAAGCGTCTGGCAACGCTTCTGGCGGCTCGAGGTGCCGTTCGCGATGCCTGGGTTAATCTGGAACACCATGATGTCGATGTCCGGGAGCTGGTTTTTCGTAGTGGCTTCCGAAGCGATCTCGGTGGGCAATACTCAGATCACGCTACCGGGCGTCGGATCGTATGTGCAGCGGGCTATCGAGGCCCGTGACCTGGGCGCGATCTTTTGGGCCATCGTCGCCATGAGTCTCGCTATTCTCATCTATGATCAGCTGCTGTTCCGGCCCCTGGTCGTGTGGGCAGATAAGTTTCGAGTCGAACAGACTGCCGGGACGATCGAGCCACACAGTTGGCTGCAGGACCTGCTGCGCCGCTCGACGCTGGTCGCGGCTGCCACGGCTCCAATCGATGCGGCTCTGCATCGTTTCGGGCGTGCGCGGCTGGCGTTACCTCGGACGCTGAAGCTGCCGGGCACGGCGATCCTGCCGCGCTGGCTCATCGATACGGTGTGGTATGCAATGCTCGCTGCAGCCGTGAGCTATCTGCTGTGGCGATTGTTGAGCTTCGTCGGTGCCACATTCAATGTTGCGGACATCCGGTCCATCGCCGTCGATGGCGGTTTGACCACGCTCCGAGTCATCGTGCTGATCGTGTTGGCTTCGGTCGTGTGGGTTCCGATCGGTGTCGTGATCGGCCTGAGTCCGCGACTGACTCAGCTGCTACAGCCTGCGGCACAGTTCCTCGCCGCCTTTCCCGCGAATCTGCTGTTTCCCCTCGCCGTGTTTCTGATTGTGCATTTTCACCTGGCTCCTGATCTCTGGCTGAGCCCTCTGATGATTCTGGGCACGCAGTGGTACATTCTCTTTAACGTGATTGCGGGCGCGAGTGCGTTCCCGCGCGATTTACAAGAGCTTGCCGGTAGCCTGCGGTTGCGTGCTTGGAAGCGGTGGCTGCTGGTACTGCTGCCCGGCGTGTTTCCGTTCTACGTCACGGGCGCCATAACGGCTTCGGGCGGCGCCTGGAATGCGAGCATCGTATCGGAGGCGGTCAGCTGGGGCAGCACGCGGTTGTCGACACGCGGTCTGGGTGCATACATCGCTGAGCGCACCGCTGCAGGAGACTACGCACGGATCGCGTTGGGCGTTGCGCTGATGTCAGTGATCGTGGTGCTTATGAATCGCCTCATCTGGAGGCCACTCTATGCCTTCGCCGAGCATCGCACCCGGCTGGACTGAAACTGAGGCGGCTGCTGCGCAAAGCGCACCCGTGGTGATGGAGCTGCGGGGAATCGGTAAGTCCTTCGTCCACAGCGGCACTGCCGCGTCTCCCGTGCTTGCGGGGGTGAATATCGTGCTGCGCGAAGGCGAGATTGTCGGTCTGCTTGGGCGCTCCGGTTCGGGCAAATCTACCTTGCTGCGCATTGCGGCTGGGTTGGCCGCGCCGAGCGAGGGGCAGGTACTTTACCAAGGGCAAACCTTGAACGGCCCGACCGAAGGTCTTGCCGTGGTGTTTCAGACCTTCGCGCTCTACCCCTGGCTGACAGTGCTGCAGAACGTCGAACTCGGATTGGATGCCCTGTCTCTGTCTGCAGCTGAGGCGCGCCGGCGGGCCTTGGGCGCAATCGATCTTATCGGGCTCGACGGCTTTCAATCGGCATTTCCACGTGAGCTGTCCGGAGGGATGCGGCAACGTGTCGGTTTCGCGCGCGCGTTGGTGAGCGATCCGCTGCTGCTATTGATGGATGAGCCGTTCTCTGCCTTGGACGTCCTGACGGCAGAGACGTTGCGTACCGATTTCCTCGATCTGTGGGTTGGGCGTCAATTGCCGACGCGCAGCGTTCTGTTGGTGACGCACAACATTGAGGAGGCGGTATTGATGTGCGACCGGATCCTGCTGCTGTCCGGAAAACCAGCTCACGTTGCTGCGGAGATCGCTATCCCATTGCCACGCCCGCGTGACCGCCTCGATGCCGCTTGCAACGCCATCACGGCACAGATCTACACAACGCTGATGGCTCGCCTCACCGCCGAGACCAGTACCCCCAACCATGGGGCCGACACGATCAAACCATTGCCCAACGTCTCCGTCAGCAGACTCACCGGCTTCACTGAAGTCCTGACTGCGTCCCCCTATGGTGGATGCGCAGAGCTCGGCACCATCGCTGCATCAAGGGGCCTGCAGATCAAAGAGGTATTCTCCATCGCTGCAGCGCTGCATCTACTCGAGTTCGCCGAGCTAACGGGTGGGGCGATTAAGCTCACCGCGGCGGGCCGGGTATTTGCCGATAGCTCTGTGGAAGAGCGCAAGCGCCTCTTCCGGGAGCACTTACAATGTTTCGTGCCGTTCGCGGCTCATATTCACCAAGTGCTGAAGCAGCGTGAGGATCATCAGGCGCCACGCGAGCGCTTCGAGCTTGAATTGGAGGACCATCTGCAACCGTCGGAGGCTCAACAGACATTGCGCACCCTGATCGGTTGGGGACGTTACGCAGAGCTCTTCGATTACCGCGATGACATTAAGAGTTTCTTATTGACTTGACGTGCGTCGACCCCCGCCACGTCGTCGCTCGTGATCACGAACAAGGGTCTGATCGTGGCCCGGCACCCGTAACATACGTATTCACCCCTATGCGTATCATCCCTGATGCCTTTGGTCGCCGCGGACCGTTAGCATCAGTCTGTGGAGTGGAGCAAACACATGACAGTTGACGAGATCTGCAGCCACGAGGTGTATGTTGTTAAAGCAAGCCAGACGTTAGCAGAGGTGGCTCGGGAGATGCAAAAGCACCACGTCGAAGTGCTGGTGGTGGTGGACTCGAAAAAGGATCCCTTCCGCCCTGTCGGAATCGTTACTGTTGGCGACATCGTTCGCGGTAGCTTGGCTAGGGGTACCGACCTGAATAATTTGAAGGTGGGCGATGTCATGAGCGGGGATCTGCTCACGGTATTCGAGCAAACGGACCCTTCGACGGCGATCGAGAGCATGCAATGCAGGATGGTGCGACGCGCCCCGGTTGTAAACGCTGCGGGCGAGCTGATCGGTATCGTGTCCCTCGATGACTTACTGCTGGCGGTGACTTCGGACGCAGATGCATTCGCGGAGCTGGCCGATCGCTAGGCTCGGTACGAGCAGCGGAAATTAGGGCTGCTCGCTTGGTCCATTTGCTGCGCGTCGGGATAAGGGTGCCATGTAGCAAATGCGCCCCAGACGACGGTGCGGGACGTGCGTGTCGTACCGCCGGCTGCGCGTATGTAGATCCTCGTATTACCGCCATCGCCGCATGGATCCAAGATGGCGCCCGATTGGCGACAGAACGAAATCGAGAGCCGAGCGCTGAAAACAATCTGGAGAATCCGGCACCATGAGTTTTTCGGTGGAGATCACGTTTCATTCGCTGGAAGCCTCTCCCGCTCTGGGGGCTCGGATCAGGAAGCTCATGGCCCGGTTGGGCCGATTCAGCAGCCATATCATGAGTTGCCACGTGGTCGTTGGAGCAGCGCATCGGCGCCATCACCGGGGTAACCTGTTCGATGTAAGAATCGACATTGCGACGTCGGGTGCTCAGTTCTCCATCCAACACGCGAGCCCGCGTGACCACACTCACGAGGATCCCTACGTAGCATTACGCGACGCGTACCGGGCGGCGCGACGCAAGCTCCAGAACTACGAGTGCGAGCACCGTAGCGCGGTGAGACAGCGCTGGGGATTGCCGGAGAAGGGCGCTGGGCTCGATGCTGAGGCACGAACGGAGTCCGGTCGAGTCCACGAGAGCGCCGGCCATGACGAACGACGGTAGCTCGTTGTATCAAAGGACGACCTCCCTCACATCGGCGGCCATGGATGAGATCGACGGCTTCAGGATAAATGGCGCGCGTCGCTACGCGCGGTTGTTCTGTGTGCCGCTGGTGTTAATCCTGGCCAGTGTACTGGTACGCCTTATGTGTATTTTGCTACTAGTGTCGGCCACTGGCTTTGGCGGGTAGCGAACAACCGTCGCCTTCGCGCGGGACCAGGCCAATTCAAGATTCCATTGCTCGCATCTGGAAGACGGCGCAGTCTCGCGGCTGAGGCGCTCGTTTCAAAGCTCGCAAACGTCAGCGCTTGTGCAGACTCATGATATATCGCGACACGGCCACCACCTCTTGTTTTGTCAGCTCGGGCGCCGGCATGGTCATTGGAATCGTCTGCCCGTCCCAATGAGTTGTCGTGATGAACCGCTCCAAGAACTTCTCGCTGGTAGCCGGTCGATTGGCGATCTGCTCGAATGCTGGTGCAGCAACGTTAAACATCGGCGAATACCCTTGATCGCTCGCCACGATGTGGCACGCCGAACATATGATTTGCGCAAGCTGCTTGCCATAGACTACGGTCGGATCATGGGCAGGATCCGCTGCCTGGGCACTCAAGCACCACGCGCAATAGAGCGCGAAGCAGATCGACCGATTGTTGCGCAACCTCATTACTAACTCTACTTGGACCAACTGCAGATCGCTCGCGCGATCGAGGCCCATGACTCTCCCAGCGCCGTGCGTGGCCTTGGCAGCAACCTAATCAACCTCCGGCTCGGCTCGCAAGTATGGTTTCCGCAAGCGACACTATGGCTCATGCGGTACCTCGCTAACGATAAGCACTTATACGAATGTAAAAACGGCTCATGCCGGGAGCGCGTAGTACCACCCAGATAGCCGACGCAACCGGACACCTCTTCGGCGACCTGACTCCCTCACCGGGCTACCCCACTGGAGTCACTATCACGAGCGGGATCTCGCGCGTCGTGCGCCGTCGGTAGTCCTCATACTTCGGGTATATCGCGACGAGCCGGGACCATAGCCGAGCCTTTTCCTCTGCGCCCGCGCGCCGCGCGATGCCCGCGAATCGTTGGCTTGCCACCTGCAGCTGCACCTTCGGGTTCGCCTCCGCGTTGAGATACCAAGCCGGATGTTTCGGCGCGCCGGCGAATGAGGCAACCACCACGAAGCTCTGATCCTCCTTCACGTACAACAAAGGCACGGTGCGGCTTCGGCCTGATTTGCGCCCGGTCGTCGTGAGGAGAAGGATCGGCGCTGCGCCCATCTTCCCCATGAGCCGGCCGCCGCTCAATCGGTAAAGCCACACATTGAACGCGATGAAGGCACTTATGAGGAGTTTCATGATGAGCTCCCGCTGCCCGCGGGCGATCCGCGAAAAGACGTAAAAAGCAATGAAGGCTCCTGCCCGATCAATCCTATCACGTCGACCCGGGTCGGTGCGGCACCGAGCCGGTGCAGCTCCTGAATTTTCGCTGCCGGGAGGATGCCGGGGACGATCTCTGGAGCACCCTAGACAAGGTGCAGGAGAATCTTAATCGCGGAGGACTGTCTTCGGCGCACCATGAACGGGCGTCGTACTCGTACTCGCCGTATCACCTCTATCCGCGAGGACACGCGTCTTAACAGCGGACTGTGGGATCTCGCGATGGCGATGCTGTCGTCCTGACAAGTCCGTGGTTCAGCGGGAGAGGGTGCCTGAAGGTGCCCTTCCTTTTTTGCTTGGATGGGCAGCGCGACCGGAGGCCGGGCGCATGTGTGGCGTGCCCGATTATCGGTGTTACTCGCTTTGCGAACTAGGGACGACGTGCACGCTAGACCAGATGTTCAACGCATTCGATGAGTGCGACGTCGCTGGCTGCACTGACGACCCGAATTACCGCATGGACTGTATGCGCGCTCCGCAATGAATTGGCGATCGGGCAGTCGTGTTCGGCGCGCTCGAGGAGCTCACGCGCTTTGGCGACGTCGCTGTCCCGCGAGACTCTGAGTTCGGCGAAGGTCGTGAAGCGCGTGAACCGCGAAGTCTCGCTGACTCGCTCGAGTACGCCTTCCACGCGACACTCGAGCTGCAGCCACTCGAAACGAGCCGCACGACTCAGGGCTCGGAAGCTGAGGACGAAGCAGTCGGCAATCGAGGCACACAAGAGCGTCTCCGGCGACCACACATCGCCCGGTCCGTCGAACTCGGGCGGAGCGGCGGTCTCAAAGCTCAAGAGCCTTGGAGATGCTACCGTCACTAATCCCTGGCTCCGACCGATGGCGGATGCGACATAGGTATGTGGATACGGGTGCATGCTCTATGTGCCGATTTCTCTGACAGCGTTGGTCAACGGTGCACCTGCATGTTCAGAGCTTCTCGGGTGACCCCACGCCTCGGGCAGCGAGCCCGCCGCTTATCTCCGGAAGCTCTGTCGTGGCTACGCCCGGCTGGATCTGCGCAGTGAATCGCGGCAGCAGCGGTCGCAGCTTCACGAGGAAGTCCCAGGCCATGAGCAGCGCGCCGACCGCAAACACCACATCACCCGGCATCCGCATCCACTGCCAGAACGTCGTCGTGTCATAGAACGCCTGACTGCGCGCATAGGCGAGGCCGTGGGCATACACCGCATCGAGCTGCGCCCAGCCGATGGGGAAGAAGTTGAGTACGATCCACAGGACGAGCCCCGCGTTATAGAGCCAGAATGCCCAGCGGCCCGCCTTCTCGCTGAAGGCAAAATGGTCGGCCGCGGCATAACGCAGGCAGAAGTAGATAAGCCCAATGCCCAGGAGTCCAAAGGCGCCGAACAGGGCGGTGTGTGCATGGTTGAGCGTGAGGAAGGTCGCGTGCTCGTAGTAATTGATGAGCGGCGCATTCAGAGTCCCACCGCCGAACACCCCCGCGCCGACGAAGTTCCAGAAGGCGGCGCCCAGGATATAGGTGTAGGCGAGTCCGTACTTGAAGTTGCCGGTTGTCTTGATTGTCCGACGGTGCTGGATTGCTTCGATGACGAGCAATACGAGCGGCAGCACCTCGATGAACGAGAACATCGTGCCGAGCGGTACCCACATGCCGGGCTCGCCGGCCCAGTACATGTGGTGCCCGGTCCCGAGCACGCCGCCTAGGAAGATCAGGATTAGCTCCAGGTACACCGAGCGCTCAGCGAGCTGCCGTGAGACCAGTGCGACACTCATCAAGAGGTACGCACTGATCGCAGCGGCGAAGAACTCGAACGACTGCTCTACCCACAGATGCACCACCCACCAGCGCCAGAAGTCCGCGATAGTGAAGGACTTCTCGATGCCGGTCAGGGGCACCATGCCGCAGAGGTAGAGCACGGCAATGTTGACGGTGGAGGCCCATAGGAGATGCTCGAGGCGGATGCGTCCTGACCAGAACTGGCGGGTCGCGGCAATGAGAGCACTGCGGCTGGGCCAGAGGGCGCGGAAGACAAGCAAGCTCCAGATCGCAAGTCCGGCGAAGAAGCCGATCTGCCACGCGCGACCCAGCTGGATATAGGAGAGTCCCTGATTACCGAACCAGAACCAGCCCTGCTTCAGGTGCGTTCCCTGCATGTATCCCATGACATCGAAGTAGTTGCCGACGAGCGCACCGACCACGATCGCGAGGGTCACCCAGAACAGAATATCCACGAGCGCGGCCTGCCCCTTGGCTTCCGTGCGGCTGATCGCAGGGGCGAGAAACAGCGCCGCGCCGATCCAGGACAGTCCGATCCACACAATCGGCGACTGAGTATGTACATCACGTAGGAAGTTGAACGGCAGCCACCGGTCGACCGGAATGCCGTAAAAGTCTGCGCGCTCGGAGTAGTAGTGCGCCATGATCGAGCCGACCAGGATCTGAAGCAGCAGCACGCCGGCGACGACGACGAAGTACTTGCCGATGCGTCGCTGGCTCGCGGTGAGCGGCTGGAATCCCTGGAAGATCGGATCGAGCGGTGCCTGGTCCGGCGTGTTGAGGAAACGCTCGTAGATGTACAGCACCGCACCGAATGCAAAAAAAGTGAAACAGAAGCTGATCCAGGTCCAGCGAAACGTGCTCGCCGTCGGTGTATTGCCGACCTGCGGCTCGTAGGGCCAATTCTGCGTCCAGGAGGCAGCGGTTCCGGGGCGGCGGGCGACTGTGGTGAGCGAGGAGTAGATCAGAAAATCCGCGGTCTGCGCGGCGCTGGCCGGGTCGAGGATGTACGCTTGCGTCCAGCCGCGGCTGAAGTCGTGCTGCAGCAGCGACCTGGCGATCTCGGCGCGCAGCGCTGGAATGGCGCGCGCGACGGCAGCCGGAACCTTCACCTCCGCTCGAGTCAGATCAATGTTCTGCAGCTCGGTCTGCATGGCCGCTCGGATTGAAGCCTTGTCCTCGGCGGAGAGGTCAGACAGGGTCTTGCCGGCTCGATCCGTCGCGATGTTGCTCTCCGTCAGAGTCGCAAGCCGGACGAGATTGGAGGCGGTGTAGTCCTCGCCGAAGTACGAGCCCATTCCGTAGAGGCTGCCGTAGTCCATCAGGTCGGCCTTCTGGAAGCCGGCTTTGCCGGCCACGACATCGCTACTCGATATGAGCACTGCACCGTCGGGTCCGACGATGTGGTCCGGAATGGGCGGAGCGCCCTGGTACGTGTATTTCGTTGCAAGGCCGAGGAGCGCGAAAGTAACAACCGCTACCCCAAGCAGGATCCACTTTAAGACGTTGCCGACAGGGTCCTCAGTTCTATTCGCGGCGGTCGTTTGAGGAATGACGCTGGCTTCGGCGGACATGC
Source organism: Gammaproteobacteria bacterium (assembly GCA_030040715.1). Lineage (GTDB taxonomy): Bacteria > Pseudomonadota > Gammaproteobacteria > Steroidobacterales > Steroidobacteraceae > FEN-1191. The sequence continues at coordinate 11,482 of JASHTF010000418.1, forward strand.
TGCCTTCTCCTCTACGGTCGAATCGAGTGCCGGGTCGTTTTGCAGTGGCGTAAACGAGGCGCGAAGTGGATCTCCCCGCGTAACGGGGACAGACATTGCGCTGCCACGAAGCGCGATGGCATTCGAGCTAATGCGGAAGAGCGTACGTATTACTACATAGGGGCCGATGCCCGACGACTGGCGGATAGGGCGTTATGGATGCGTGGCAAAACTGGCCTGAGTTTCTGATTGGATGGACCCATCCCCTCTTTAACGGCGTCAATTGATGCGCCAGCATGAGTACAGCGAAGTTCTCATGCAAACAAGAAGAGGAGATGGGCCCATGAGCGAGATTACGACGTTAGGGATTGATCTGGCAAAGAATGTCTTCCAACTGCATGGCGTGACGGCGGATGGTGTGGTGGCTCTGCGACGGCAAGTTCGTCGAGGTCAGCTGATGCGCGCCGTGGTGCAACTGCCAGCCTGTCTAATCGGTATGGAAGCATGCGCGAGCGCACATCAGTGGGCGCGACGATTCGCCCGCTATGGGCACACCGTCCGGCTGATGAGCCCGCAGTTCGTCAAGCCCTACGTCAAGAGCCAGAAGAACGACCAGGCGGATGCGGAAGCGATCTGCGAGGCAGTGCAGCGTCCGAGCATGCGCTTTGTGCCGATAAAGAGTCTGGAGCAGCAGGATCTGCAGACTGCACACCGAGCACGTCAGGGTCTAATCGGTGAGCGGACTGCCATTATTAATCGCATGCGAGGCTTGCTGGGTGAGTATGGGGTCGTGCTGGCGCGCAAGGCGTCAACCGTTCGGCGGGACGTGCCGGATGTGCTTGCGGACGCACAGAATGAACTTACCGTGGTCGCTCGAGAACTCATAGCCGAGCTCTATGAGCACTTCCGAATGCTCGAGGAACGTATTAGGCGTATCGAGGCTGTCATTGAACGCCTCGGTGCGCAGCATGACACCGTGAGACGTCTGCGGACGGTGCCAGGAATAGGACTGCTGAGCGCCACGGCACTGGTTGCGGCAGTCGGCGATGCCAAGGTCTTCCGCAACGGTCGGCAGATGGCCGCGTGGCTGGGGCTGGTACCTCGGCAACACTCCAGCGGCGGCAAAGTTCAGCTGCTTGGGATAACTAAGAGAGGTGACAAATACGTGCGCTGCCTGCTGATCCACGGTGCACGTGTCGTGACCACGTACGCCGAGAGACAGAAGCGGCCGGCTCAAAAATGGGTCAATGGGGTCAGAGAACGCCGCGGCAAGCAGCGTGCTTACGTTGCACAGGCAAACAAGACTGCACGCATCGCCTGGGCCGTGATAACCAGCGGAGAAAGCTATCGCCCGCCCCTGGCGGCATAAAACGCGCAGCGATCCATCGCATCAGCGCCCAAAGGAGGAACCTTAACGATTGCCAAGGCGATCCAAGGTGATGACGCAACCGATAACGGCTCGGCGAGATCCTGCTTTTGCCCTGGGTCGAAAAGACCGTGTTTCTGATCAGGTCGCCGAGCGCTTATCCCATCAGGGCCCGAGAGCGAGCGTCTCTCAACCACAGGCCGAATATATGGCAGCAATCGGGTGCTTCACGTGAAGATCGCCTTGCCGGTTGACAAGGGGATGGGTCCATATATGGGCAATTCTGACAATTTCACCGGCCGGAATAAAACGTTACCCATGTCCCCGGAACGGACCTTGATTGATTGGCGCGCCCGGAGGGATTCGAACCCCCGACCCCCTGGTTCGTAGGCGCATTAGTCTTTTAGTAGGTCTTGATCTTTCAACCAGTTAGCAGGTCCGCCCTCCCTCGAAAATGGCACCAAAGCGCACGAAAAGGCACCAAACGCTACGTTTACGCTACGTTCCTCTAGGTTCCCGGCTTTGTCACCATGAGCCAGAAGATTACGAGTACCCCGGCAAACGCTGGCCACCCGAGCGCGAACCACCATCGGTAGCAGCGATAGTACATTGGTGGCAATGACGCGCCGTTGCTCGCCGCTGCGGTCGCCAGGTCTCGCATCTTGATTTGCAGCCACACGACCGGAAGCCAAAGGCAACCGATCGCGCAGTAGAGTACAAGCGAGCCCCAGATCCACGGGAGCGAGAAGGGGTAGTCAGCAACTTTGACCATGAGCAGGCCCGATATCGGCTGGGTGACCACAGCTGCTGCTGTGAATGCGGCGTCTGCCACGACGACGTCCCGGCTAACCGCTGCAATAACGCGGACGTCGCCGGTGCGCTGCGCACGCAGGAAGAAAAATGCAATCCCCGCACCAGTGCCGAAGAGCA
>JASHTF010000419.1 GCA_030040715.1 Gammaproteobacteria bacterium
CGGGTCCGTAAAGAGCGGCGTATGGACTGCCCTGTTTCAATATCTGCCCCACTGGCACGCCGGCAATCCGCAACTCCTGAGCTGAGCCGGTGTTGCACTGTACGAGCACCCCGACGATGTATCCGCCCTGGGACGCGGACAAAACGCGCGACGCCGTACCCGTGCCTCCCTTGAACCCAAAGCAGGACATGGCGGTACCACCTCCGACGTTGCCTTCGGCCACCGCACCGGAAGCCGCCGTCTCAATCGCATGCCAGGTATCTGTCTCGGTCACGTGAAATCCGTTGATGTCATTCAGGAACCCGTCATAGGTCTCGGCCACAACGGGCAATGACCAAGGGTATTGCGTTGCTCCATGTTTCATCTCCCAGGCGATCACCGCATCGCGCACCACTCCCACACTGTGCGTGTTGGTGATCATCACGGGCCCCTCGAGAAAGCCCGACTCCTGGAGCCAATGGATGCCGGTCATTTCGCCGTTGCCATTCTGTGAGAAGAAGCCGGCAAAGACTGGATCCTTGAAGTTTTTGCCGCGCGGTAGAACAGCAGTCACTCCCGTGCGCACCGGGCCGTTGCCGACGACCAGCTTGCCGCTCCCCGAGATGAGCGTCGTATACCCGACCTCGACACCGGGCACGTCGGTGATGGCGTTGAAGGGTCCCGGAGTCCCATCGAACGGAACACCCAAGTCACGCGCCCGCTCAGCGTTCTGCGCTCTCAGCGCCGATGCAATCGCCAGAAGGCAGCAGAAGGTTGTTCCAACTCGCCATATGCCTTTCATGAATGGTCCCCCGTGAAACTGTTAGTTCGACGTATCGATGCTCATTTCAGGGATGGGTGCGACGGCTCAAATACCGTCCGCGACCACGACGCTCCCGATCGACGCCGACCGCCGCAGCGCCCGCATCGGAGCGTATTCAGCGGAGTGATACCACGCCTGCAATGCATCCATGCTCGGAAACTCGATGATCACCAGCCGCTTGGGCTTCCAGTCGCCCTCGAGATGCGAAAGCGGGCCGCCACGGACTAGCAGGCGCCCACCGAACCGGCCAAGAAGCGGCACGGCCTGGCGTCGGTATTCGTCATACACCTTCGGGTCAGTGATCTCATTGTCGACGATGAGGTATGCGGGCACGACATTCTCCCAGTCACTGCGCGGACGGCCTTCCACTGGTTCTCCCGCCGCGAGCAGAATCTTTGCGCCGCGCGCTACCAGAAGAGTAATCCCGGTCCGGCGCAGCGTCTGGAAATTATGCACCAATGTCGGCGCACCCGACGGGATGGCAACAGGCCCGGCGCCGGGGGGGGTCAATCCAGCGGTTCGAAAAACCTTGCGCGCCGAGGCAGGTCGTAGCGATCCGGATCAAACGAAATGACGATCCGCGTTGCGCGCCCAAAGATATTCCGGCGCGGGACCAGGCCGATATAGCGCGAATCTTTGCTGTTGTCGCGGTTGTCACCCAGGACGAAGTACTCTCCGGGTGGCACCGTGAGCGGTCCGAAGGTCGCAAGCGCCCACCGGTCCGGGAGCAGCAGGATGTCGTGCCTAACCCCGAAGGCACCCGACTCCTGGAACACCTTCGGGTGCTGGGCGCGCGTCGCCCTGAGCAACCGGCTCAGCACCGCCCGTTCTCCTGGCGCGTAGCGCGCGCGCGTGCCATTCACGATGAGTCGATCGCCCGCGAGCGCGATCGTGTCCCCCGGAACTCCGACCACGCGCTTCACGAGCGAGACACCGTCCTCGGGCGAATCGAAGACGATGACCTCCCCGCGCGCCGGGTCGCGGCCCGGTGTCAAATGCACATGCGTAAACGGCACGCGAAAGCCGTAGACGTGCTTGTCGACCAGGATGCGGTCGCCCTCGAGCAGGGTCGGATTCATCGAGCCCGACGGCACGTACATCCAGTCGGCCCAGGCGGAGCGAAAACCGAGCATCAGAACGAGGAACGCGAGCACACCGCGATAGTCACGCAGGTACCCGCGCAGAGCTCGAGAATCGAGCGATTCGCCGAGCCGCAGGGAAAGCGTCCGCAGCACCTCGCGCCACAGCCAAGCGCGCGAGCGGCCGCGCTGAAATGCCTCGAGCACATCCCCCGCGAGCGCCTCGCGCCGGTACGCCGGAGCGAGCCGCTCGACGAGCCAAATCGCGAGTGCCGAGATTCTCAGTCGCCGCATGGCCAGCTCGCCCGAGGCGTGTGCCGCATACGATGCCGCCCGCTCGTAACTTTCGGCGGCCGACGGGAGCTCACGCCCAACGCCCCTTGATCTCCGGCAGCCCGCTCCAAAGCCGCATGAGCGTTGCGTGTGCGTCGCGCACCTCCTTCAGGCCCTTCGAGGTGAGGCGAAAGAAGGCCTTGGCGCGGCCGCCGCGCTCGGCGGTCGGGGCTCCGAGCTCCGAGACTACGAGCTCCTTGTCCTCGAGGCGCGCGAGCGTCGTGTAGACGCTGCCGAGCGCAACCGCGCGACCGCTCGAAGCTTCGATCTCCCGGGCGATCGGAATACCCGAGGCGTTGCGGCCCGCACGCAGCACGGCGAGCAGCACCAGCAGCTCGAGCGATCCGAGGTGCTCGCGTCTCCTCATTTGTTCGACTTTAGTGAAAGAATGGCCGACACGCAAGCATCCCCGCGTCGTACGGATGCGCCCCGCGCCGAGCGGGGGCGTCAGAAGTCGAAGCCCTGAGCGGCCGGCGTTGGATCGGGGCTGGGCGCACTCGAGCCCCATTGCGGCTGCACGTCGAGGTCGATCGCCTTGCCGTCCTGCTTGTAGATCACACCTGCCTTCATCACGAAGCTGACGTGCTTCATGATACCGATGTCATCGAGCGGATTGCCGTCCACGGCAATCAGATCGGCGAACTTGCCCGGAGTTACGCTCCCCAGGTCCTGGTCCTTCTTGAGCAGCTGCGCCGAGTGCATCGTCGCCGCCTGCAGTACGAACATGGTCGGCATGCCGGCCTGCACCATCAGCTCCAGCTCGTGTGCGTTCTCCCCGTGAGGGTACACCGCGGCATCCGTGCCGAAGGCGATCTTCACCCCCGCCCGATAGGCGCGTCCCGCGGTCGCAAGGATCTGGGGACCGATTGCGGCAGCCTTGGCCGCGACCTGCGGCGGGTAGTAGCCGGGCACTTTCGACATCTGCGCGACGAATGTGCCGGCGATGATCGTGGGTACGTACCAGGTGCCGTGCGCCTTCATGAGCCGCATATCCTCATCATTCATGAAGGTGCCGTGCTCGATGGAGTCGACGCCGCCGATCACGGCGCGGCGAATGGCCTCGGCGCCGTGTGCGTGCGCGGCGACGGTGAACCCGTAATCGTGCGCGGTTGCAACGACTGCCTCGATCTCCTCGATCGTCAACTGCGGGTTGTCACCGCTCGCGCTCTCGTCGAGCACCCCTCCGGACGGCATGATCTTGATGAGGTCATCGCCGAGCTTGTAGTGCAGGCGAACGGCCTTCACGGCGTCCTCGGGACCGTTGATGATGCCTTGCATTACCCCCGGGTCGCCGGCAAGGTCCATGCGATAGCCATTGGTGGGATCGGCATGGCCGCCGGTCGAGCTGAGCGGGATTCCCGCGGTGAAGATGCGCGGACCGACGACGATCCCCGCGTTGATGGCATTCCGGAGCGCGGCCGACTCGTTGTGAGAATCGCCGACGTTGCGCACCGTCGTAAACCCGGCCAGCAGCGTGCGGCGCGCGTAAACCGTGGAGCGGACGACGTAGTCCGCGAGGTTCCAGTGAAATTTATCGACGTATTCCGAGGAGCTGGTCTGATTGGTGAGATGGGTGTGATCGTCGATGAGCCCGGGGAGACAGGTCAGAGCCGAAAGATCGACCTCGCTCGCCCCGGAGGGAGTCTGGTGGCCGGACTCGACGGCCTTGATGCGCGTGCCGTCGATCAGCACCGTCGACTCGCCGAGCAGGCGGCCCGCGACCACATCCACCAAGTGGCCACAGTGGACCGCGGTGAGACGAGACGGCGCCGATTGCGCCGCGGCGACTGCCGGGACAACCGCGCATCCGATGATCAGGGAGACGATGGTTTTCATTTTGCTTCTCCACTCAGCACGCCCGGACGGGCGCTTGAGCGGGCATCTTAGCGCGCTCGCGTACGGCGAGCTTTGGGTCGTCGCAAGGTGCTGGATGCCGCAACCATCGGGCCGCCATGGCTTAGAGTTGAACCCGGGCGTACCCTAGACGTTACGGCAACCTTGCATGGGACTCACGAAAAGAAAACTGCGACGACTGCTTTTTCCGCTGAGTTCAGAGCGTTCGCGACCGAGCGGTGAGGCCGATTCCGGGGCCAATCCCGCACTGCAGGCCATTTGGGATGTCGTCGCGATGATTCCCCGCGGCCGCGTCCGCACCTATGGTGATGTCGCGCGTGTCGCCGGACTGCCTGGGCGCGCGCGCCAGGCAGGCTATGCGCTGCGGATGATGCCGCAGGATTTGCATCTGCCATGGCATCGGGTAGTGGGCGCAGGCGGGCGGATCGTGTTCCCGAGGTCCTCCAGCCAGTATCGCGAACAGGGTCGAAGACTGCGCAGCGAGGGCGTCGCGGTCAAAGACGGCCGCGTGCCTCGATCGGCGTTCATGGACTCCGATCCTTGAGAGCTCGGCGACTGAACTGAGCCGCAGGTCGCGCCCGGGCCGCGCTGCCGGGGCTAGACTTTAAGCAGCTATCCACGCGAGTCCAGCCTTTATGGTAAGTGCCGTCGGAGCCTCTACTTACGGCATAAGCACACAGCGCTCACCCAGCTCGCCACCCGGTAACGGCTCGGTCCAAACTCTCGAGGGGCGGATCCATCAAGACCAGATCCAGTTGAATGATTGGACCACCTGCGTGTCGGCCAACACGCCCAAGGGACAGGCGGCGATTCAGAAGCTCAGCGCCGACATCAGTGCCGCCAAAGCGCAGATCGCTCGAGCGCTGCAAGGTCAGTCCGGCGCCTCATCGTCGCCGCCAAGCACGCTGGGTGCCGTGGACGTATGGGCCTAGTCCCGCGCGACTAGCGACGCCTTAATTCCTCCCTGTCTGAGACGGCGCTTCCTCGCGCCGAGGCTTGCTTAAAGCTAAGATTCCCCTACAACTCCAGGGGACCTGCGGATGGCGCATCAAAGAGCCACAGCTTCTCTGCCCTTAGGCAAGGCTTCCACCGCGGCCATCATCGATTGCTTGCGTCGGCCAAAGCGCGCCATGGTCGGACCCGCAGGCGCCGTCTTCGTTCTCATAGCGAGCGTAAGCATGCCGGGACATGCGATCGCCCAGACGACGAATGCTGCGGCGGATACTGCGCCGACGCCGGCCGGCGCCGCGCAGCCGGGAGACGTCACCAGCGAAAGAGTCGCTCGCGAGCGCAGCGGCGACGACTGGTTGGTCAAGGGCGGCAGCTTCTATCAGAATCAATTCAGTCCACTCAAAACCGTCAACGACAAAAACGTCGCCAAGCTCGGCCTCGCCTGGTCGATCAATCTCGACAATCCCATGGGACTGACGGCCGAGCCCCTGGTCATCGACGGCGTCGTGTACCTGAGCGCACCACGCTCACTCGTGTATGCCATCGACGCGGTTTCGGGGCGCTTACTATGGAAATTCGACCCCAAGACCAGGCTCGATTACGGTCAGGATGGCTCCGAGACCGCCCGAATCAGTCGCGGAGTCGCGGTGTGGACCGGAAGAGTCTATGTCGGCACGGGTGACTGTCGCCTGATCGCGCTCAGTGCCGCCACTGGAAGGCGTCTCTGGGAAGCTCCGGTGTGTGATCCGACGGAGACCGGAATTACCGGGGCTCCGCGCGTGGCCGACGGCAAGGTGTTCATCGGCTATGAGGCCGAGAGTTTCGTTCGGGGCTCGATCGTCGCGTTTGACGCGACCAGCGGCAAGGAATTGTGGCGATTCTGGACCGTGCCCGGCGATCCAGCCAAGGGCTTTGAAAACCCAATTCTCGCGCAGGCTGCGCAGACCTGGAGCGGAAAGGAATGGTGGAAGGAGTCGGGCGGAGGCGTTTGGGACGCGATCACCTTTGACCCGGCTACGCGATTGGTATTGTTCGGCACCTCCAAGACTCAGCCTTACCACAACCCCGGCGATCAGCGGCTCTTTACCGGATGCATCGTCGCGGTGCACGTCGATACCGGACGCTTTGCCTGGTATTTCAGGACCAGCACTCCGCTGCGTCAGTCGGAGAACTTCCACATCACGCTTGCCGATCTCACCATCGATGGCAAGAGACGTCACGTCGCCATGACGGCACCGCGCGTTGGCACCTTCTATGTGCTCGACGCCGCCACCGGACAGCTGATCTCGAGCCATCCCCTCGTTCCCCAGGGCAATCCCAACACTTTGGTGGCTCGGGGCGCGCGACCACTCGACTATCCCGGGATCGTCATCAAGGGCGTCGAGGACTGCGCGGACCAACGATGTTTCGGCGTGCGCAACTGGTGGCCGATGAGCTACAACCCGGACACGCGACTGGTCTACGTGCCGATCATGGACATGAGACGCGGCGATGTGGTGCCGAATGCCTACCCGATGGTCGGACGTCTGCTGGCGTGGGATCCGGTTCGCGAAGCTCCGCGCTGGAGCGTCGAGCACCCGCTCATCGTCAACAGCGGCGTGCTCTCGACAGCGGGCAACCTGGTATTTCAGGGCCAGGGTACGGGCGAGTTCGATGCCTACGCCGCCGACTCGGGCAAAAAGCTCTGGTCGGTTCAAACGGGATCGGCGATCGACGCGGTTCCCGTGACCTACCGTGTTCGCAACGAGCAATACGTTCTGGTGCCGGTGGGCTGGGGCGGCATGTTCAGGCTTTGGTCCGCGGCGGGAGAGACCTCTACAAGATCCTCGCGCTACGGTCCGGCACAGCTACTCGCCTTCAAGCTCGGTGGCGCGGGGTTTACGCCGCCCGCGGTCCAGATTCCGCCGGTACCGCGACCGCCCGCGCAGACCTATCCTCCAGACGCAGTGACGCGCGGGCACCAATGGGCCGACCAATTTTACTGTACCGGCTGCCATTCCTCTGAGTTTGACGGCGCTGGTCGCTGGGCGGTCGACGGCGGCGTTCCCGACCTGCGCTATATGCCACCGCAAGCGCATGAGCAGTGGTACGCGATCGTTCTCGGTGGCTCCCATCGCGCTCAGGGAATGATGCCCTTTGCGGGCAAGATGACGACAGCACAAGCCGATGAGATCCATGCCTACGTCATTGATCGCGCATGGGCAGCCTACAAGGCACAGCCCGCTTCGGAAGGGCGTGATTAGTGGTTGTGCGCCTGTTCGGGATGCCGATCGATTGCGATCAACGCCTCGTGCAACCACGGCGCCCAGCTTCGAGCCACCCAGAGCTCGAAGCCGTCTTGGCACCGCGCCAGCAGCGCCGGACAATCGAGAACGGCAACTGGCGCGCAGAGGCGCTCGTGCAGCACCTGAGCGACGTTCAAGAGCCGCGACAGATGAAGCTGCGCTTTTGTCCCCGTAACGGATAGCCGGCGCCACTTTGCGCTGACCTCGATCAGCCAGCCACCGCACGCCTCCGCGGCCGTGACGGTCGCCGATTCCCACTCGACGGCACGCCCCACCAACAGCCAACGACCTGGTCCCATGTGCAGCGACGCGGCACCGTCGGGATAGCGGCGTACGCTGCCCGGCCGCTGCGCTGCAAGCGACGGGTCAGCGTGCGAGCGGGAGATTGGGACGATCAGTTCATGACAGCGCGCGACCTCGGCGAGCGCGATCTGCAGCGCGTTCATAGTTTCATACGCTCGCCCGTCGGGTCGAGGTGGACCGGGCTCGTGACGCGAAGCCTGGTATAGCGAGCCCGCAGGGGATCGGCGGCGATCACCTCGCCATCGTGGACAGCGAACTCGCGCGCCACAAGAGCCAGGCCCACGGCGCGCCCAAGTGAAGGACTGAAGACAGCAGAAGTCACATGACCGAGCGAACGCGTTGATCCTTTGGCGGCGATCAGTTGCGCTCCAACATTGAACCGCGCCGTCGAATCAGCGGCCACGATCCCGACGAGAATCGGTCGGGACCGCTCGTGCAACGCCGGCCGCGCGAGCAGCTGGGAGCCCACGCAGGGTCCCGACCTTTTGACCATGTCGTCGAGGCGTAGATCGTACGGAGACACCTGGCCATTGATCTCGCTGCTGGTGAGATAGCCCTTCTCCACTCTGAGAATGTCGAGAGCCTCGAGTCCATAAGGGATCACGCCGCTGGACTCCCCGTCCCGACGTAGTGCGCGCCACAGTGGCAGCGCCACATCGGCGGCGCAGTGCAACTCGTAGCCGAGCTCACCGGAGAAGCTGGCGCGCAGCAGGCGCAGTGGGCGTGACTGCCACTCACCGCAGTAGAACTCCATGTGCCCGAGCCGCTCGAGCGCTCCCTGCCACGGCTCGAGCGGCAACACTTTGCGCAACAATTCCCGGCTGCACGTCCCCGCGACCACGATCACCGCCCAGGCATCGGTCACATCGGTACAGGTGATCGCGAGCCCTGGGGCACCGCAGGCCGCGTGATACTCGAGGTGCGAAAGCACCGCGGCAGCAGCGTGAGTGCTGGTAGTCAGGAGAAAGTGCTGCGCCGCCAGCCTGAGCACGAGACCGTCATCGAGCACCATCCCGTCCTCGCGCAACATGACGCAGTAGCGCGCGCGTCCGATCTTGATCGCGCTCGGGCGGGCGAGGTAGATACGATCGAGCAACGGCGCCGCATCGGGCCCGCTGACCTCGATCTTGCCCAAGGTAGAGGCGTCAGACAGACCGCCGCCGGTTCGCACCCGCAGCGCCTCGAATTCCGCTGCCGCCGCGAGGCTCGCGCCATGATCGCGGTAGTAGCGCGGACGCAGCCACAGCCCAGAGAGCTCCATGATCGCGCCATCGGCCTGGTGAGCGGCGTGCAGCGGCGTCTGGCGGACCGGCCGCACCGCCATCGAGGCCCCGCGCACGCCTGCGACGGCAGCGAGCGGTATGGCTGTCGTCGGCGGACGTACGCGGCTCACTCCGACCTCTGCGATCGACTGGCCGAGGAATTGCGCGACGATTGCCGTCCCCACGAGTCCCCCGGTCTTGCCCTGATCGGTTCCGACGCCCAGCGTGGTGTAGCGTTTGACGTGCTCGATTTCTCGAAAGCCTTCGGCGACGGCCTGACGCAAATCGCTCACGGTGACATCGTTCTGCAGATCGATGAATTGTCGCTTCTCATCACCACCCACCACTCGCCAGAATGGCTCGAGTCGCGGTGACGGGTCGGCGCTCACGAGCCCTGCACGCTCGGTGTGCGAAGCGTCCGCAGCGCTCCTCCCCGCCGCGGCGGCCGCGGTCGCCCCCGCCGCCATGCCGTCGGCAAGCGCCGTAGAAAGCTCCAGCTTCCCGGCTACAGCCCCCGCGGGTAGCACCGCCGCGGAGGTGCTCACCGGTGTGAAGGCCGCAATCTCTTCGTCGTAGCGCTGTGGCAAGCCGCTTTGGCTGGCAAGCTGCAGTGCGGGCGTCCATCCGCCGCTGACGCCGAGCACGTCACAGCGGATCCTGCTCGGCGTGCCGCCGCCGCGCGGCCGCACGAGGACGCCCGCCACGCTCTGACCGCCGAGCACCTGCTCGATCACCTGTTGGTTGCAAATGCGAACGCCCGCGCGCTCGAGCTCCTCGACCACTGCGAGCTGTGGCCGCGCTCTGGGATCGACGATGGCCGCAATTCGAATGCCCGCCTCTGCGAGTCGCAGCGCCGCGAAGTACGCACGATCGTGATTTGCGAACAGCACCGCTTCGTTCCCGGCGCGCACCGCGAAGCGGGCGGCGTAGCGCTCAACCGCACCGAGCAGCATGACACCGGGCCGATCATTGCCGGAAAAGGCGAGCGCTCGTTCGGTCGCACCAGTCGCGATCACGCGGCTGCGGGCGTGGATGTGCAACAGCTCGTCCGCTTCACCCGGGTAGCCCGCCGGTTGACGCAACGCCAGCACGAGCTCGTCGTAGCAGCCGACGACCGCGGTGCCCAGGAGCACCTCGACCCCCGCGGCGCGCAGCGCGCGCTCGGTATCGCTGAGCCAGCGGCCCGCAGGTAAACCGTTGAGGGTCGCGGTCTCGAATTGCAGCTCTCCCCCGAGTTTGCCGTCCTGCTCACAGAGCAATACCCTCGCACCGCCCGAGGCGGCCGCGCGCGCGGCCGCCAGACCGGCCGCCCCGCCGCCGATGACCACCACCTCACAATCGATGTGGCGGTCAAGCGGCCGGCGGTCAATGGAGGCGGTCGGCGCCGGGCCTAGCCCCGCAAGCCTGCGGATCGCAGGCTCGTACCAACGCCATGCAGGCCACATGAAGGTCTTGTAGTAGAACCCCGCGCCCAACAGCGCGCCCCCAGCGCCGATGATCGACGCCAGATCGAACCTCAGAGAGGGCCAGCGATTCTGGCTCGCGAACACGTGACCGTCGGCGAGCGCCGCGACGGTGGCAGGCACATTGGGTATCTGACCGTCGCCGGCAGCGAGCGTGCACAGCGCGTTGGGCTCTTCAGGACCGGCGGTGAACACGCCGCGGGGACGGTGATACTTGACGCTCCGGCCGACGAGACGCACACCGCTCGCGAGCAGCGCTGAGGCGAGCGTGTCCCCCTCGAAGCCACGCATGCTGCGCCGATCGAAGCTGAACTGGTAGATCCGCCCTCTATCGAGGCTGCCGCCGGTG
>JASHTF010000420.1 GCA_030040715.1 Gammaproteobacteria bacterium
ACCGAGGCGAATGAAGTATGGCGACGATTGCCGGAGTCGAATGGGGATTTGCGCACCAGCCGATGCACTCCGGTCTCGGTGCGCAGCCAGCCGTACGCGTACGGCCCCTGCACCGCGATCGTGGCGCTCTTGATGCCGGCCACCTCGCCGGGGTTGGAGTCGATCACCTCGCAGCTGAAGCCACGCGCGGCGCCCCAACGCAGGTACATCCGCAGCAGCATCTGCGCCCAGTCCTGTGCCTCGGTGCCGCCGGCGCCGGCCTGGATGTCGACAAAGGCGTTGTGCGCATCCATATCACCGCGGAACATGCGCTTGAGCTCGAGGCGGCGTACACCCGCCGCAAGCTGACCCGCTTCGCGCTCGATGTCGCGCGCGGCGGCCTCATCGCTCTCGAGCTCGGCGAGCTCGAGCAGCTGCGCGGCGTCGCGCAGCTGCGTGCTGGCGCGATCGAGCTCCGCGAGCTCGGAAGTCAGACGCGCGCGTTCGCGCCCGAGCTCCTGCGCGCGCGCGGCATCGCCCCACACGGCCGGCTCCTCGAGCTCGCGGCTCACCTCCTCGAGGCGCTCCTTCTTGCGGTCGTACTCAAAGAAACCCCCTCAAGGAGTTGGCACGCTCCTCGAGATCTTTGAGAGTTCGCTTCAGCTGACTGACTTCCATCGTTCTGATTCTAACGTGCGCTCACGCCGCTTGCAGCGCGAACCGAAGCCGTGCGCTCCTACGGCCACCCGTGCGCAGGAGCTCGGGCGCGCTCACGCCGCGTGCAAATGCTCGATGATGAACTGCAGCCGCCGCTCGCCGAGATATTCGTTGCTGTCGAGGCGATACACCAGCCGGGTCGCGCCCTGCGGCGGCGGCGGCAGGTCCCGCTCCTGGTCCTCGAAGTAGTTGAACGCGATCGCATCGAATTCCCCGCGCCCCTCGGGGGCCGCGAGTGCGAGCTTGAGGTGCCGCGCGCCGACGCGGCGCGCCGAGCTGACACGAAACACGCCGTCGAACAGCGGCTCGGGAAACCCCGGTCCCCAAGGTCCGCCGCGTCGCAGCGCCTCGGCGGTCGTGAGCGCGAGCTCGCTCGGCGCGAGCTCGCCGTCGGTCTCGATCACGTCCGGCGACCCACGCGCCCCGAGCACCCGGGCGCATTCGGCGTCGAAGGCCGCGGCGAAGCGATCGAGGCGCGTGAGCTCGAGCGTGAGGCCGGCCGCCATCGCATGCCCGCCGAACTTCTGGATCAGCAGCGGCTCGCGCGCCGCGACCGCATCGAGCACGTCGCGGATATGCACGCCGGCGATGGAGCGCGCCGAGCCGCGCAGCAGCCGCTCATCGGCGCGCGCGAAGGCGACGACCGGTCGACGCAGCCGATCCTTGATGCGGCTGGCCACCAAGCCGACCACGCCCTGGTGCCAACCCTCGTCGTACAAGCACACTCCGCAGCGCGACACGCCGCTCGCCGGATCGCGCAGCACCTGCACGGCCGCGAGCGCGGTGGCCTGCATACGCGCCTCGATCGCTCGGCGCTCGCTGTTGAGCTGGTCGAGCTCCTGCGCCAGCGCTTGCGCCTCGCTGGGATCATTGGTCAGCAGGCAGCGGATGCCGATCGACATATCCTTCAGCCGGCCGGCCGCATTCAGGCGCGGCGCCACGGCGAGACCGAGATCCGAGGCTGCAACCTCGCTGCGTGTGCGCTTGGCGAGCTCGAGCAGCGCGCTGATGCCGGGGACGCAGCGCCCGGCGCGGATGCGGCGCAACCCCTGCGCCACCAGCACGCGGTTGTTGACATCGAACGGCACCAGATCGGCGACCGTGCCGAGCGCCACGAGGTCGAGCAGTTCCGCGGTCGCGAGCGCCGCGGCCGCAAGCAGCCCACGCTGCTCGAGCAACCGCCGCAGCGCCGCGGCCACATAGAAGGCGACACCGACGCCGGCGAGCGCGCCGCTACCGAACCCGGCTCCGGGTACGTTCGGATTGACGATCACGTTGGCGGCAGGCAGCTCGGCGAGCGGCAGGTGATGATCCGTGATCAGCACCTCGACGCCGGCGGCGCGCGCCCGCTCGACACCCGCGTGGCTGGAGATGCCGTTGTCGACGGTCACGATCAGCGTCGCGCCGCGCTCGATCGCCAGGGCGACGATTTCGGGGGCGAGTCCGTAGCCGAACTCGAAGCGATTCGGCACCAGGAAATCGACCGCGGCGAAGCCCCAGCTGCGCAGCGCGCGCACCAGCAGCGCGGTGCTGGTGGCGCCGTCGGCGTCGAAATCACCGATCACGATGATGCGCGCCGCGCCCGAGCGGTGCCGGCACAACAGCTCGGCCGCGGCCTGTGCACCGCCGAGCGTGCCGACCGGCAGCAGCTGCTGCAGTGACAGCGTCAACTCCGCGACGTCGCGCACGCCGCGCGTGGCGTAGATTCGTTGCAATACCGGATGCAGATCGAGGTCCAGACGCGGCCGCTCCCCTGGCTCGGAGCGGCGTACGATCTCGAGCATCAACTGAGTCCCTCCCACCAGGGCGCGCGCGCGCGCCACACTCGGATGCACTGACGCCATGTTAGCCGATACGCACGCGCTCCGAGCAGGCAGTGCAACGCGCGGATGCGGCGCGTGCGCACCGCGTGTAGCGCGCCGGCGAGCCAGTGCTGCTCGAAGTCGCTGAGCACGGCGGTGATGCCGCCCTCGACCAGCGCCGGCGTCGGTGCCAGCAGCACGATCGCATCGCCCGCATCGCGCGCGTCGCGATCCGCGCGCACGCCGCGTGCCGGGACGAGCAGCGCCGATTCGGCGTCGAGACGCACCGGCAACGGCAGCGCCGTCTCACCGCGCAGACGACAGAGGGCGGCAACGTAGCTATCGGCGCCGTAGACCCGCGGCGCGCGGCTCATTGCTGCCTCGACCATCGCAGCAGGTTCAGCATCGCCGCCACCCCAGAGCCACAGCGCGGTAACGGGGAGCGCGCCACGGCTGCTGCGCTCGCGATTGAGCGGATGCTGGTGTAGCCACAGCTCGATCTCCGAGGCGAGCCGCTTGAGCGCGGGTGCGTCCGCTCCGCGTGCCATGCAGGCGTCGGCTGTGCGTGCCAGCAGCTCCTCGGGCTCCGAGGCACTGGCGCGCAGCGGCGGCCCGGTGAGCAGCAGCTCACGCTCCCCGATCGTGCTCAGCACCCACGGCGCACCCGCGAACACGCGCGCGAAGTCGGCGGCCAGCAGCTGCTGCTCCGCGGCGCTCAGCTCGAGCAGCCCGGCGGGATGCAGGTGAACACTGTCGAGCCCGGCAAACAGATGCAGCGGCGTCGCAAACCAGTGATGCACCACCGTCGCTGCGAGCGCAGCGTCCGGTACCCGGCGCTCGCCAAAGGCCGCGGCCGCAAGCGCCGCGCTGGCCGAGCGCTCGGGCCAGCCGAAGCGGCGCGCGACCCACGCGCGCCATCAGTGCGGCAGAGACTCAACCGACGCGCGCGCGAGCAGCGTCTCGAGCACGGGCAGGCGCGGTGGCACGAGGGCGCGCGCGCTGCCGGCGAGGTCGCTGACCGCCGCGCCAGCGAACTGCGTCAGAATGAGCGCTAAGTCGGCCACGCTGGCGTATGGTAGCGAGCATGCGCCTGGCACTCGACTCCGATGCTCGCATCAACCTCGTGCGCCGCTACGGCGGCGGACAGATCCTCATCGGCGCGCAGGTCATCACGCGCCCGTGCATCGTCGCTCCGGATCGGCTGCTGCTCGACTGGGACGTCGGCCTGTTCGATGAATTATCGGCAGCGCAGCTCGAGCCGCTGCTCGCATTCGGGGCAGAGATCGTGCTGCTCGGCACCGGTGAGACACAACCCTACCCGAGCGCGCCGTTACGTCAGCTGCTGCGCACGCGCGCAGGCGCGCTCGAATACATGAGTCTCGGCGCGGCCTGCCGTACCTACAACATCCTGGCGAGCGAGCAACGCGTGGTCGTCGCCGGGTTATTTCCCTGAGCATAGCGAGCCGCGAGAGTTGCGCGCTGGCGGGGCAGTCGCCCGTCAGATTTGCCTGCCACGAGCGACCCGCCTCAAGCAGAGTGCAGATGACTAATAACGCGCGAGCAACGTTCGGGGCGCTGGAAGTGAAAGCGCACCCAGAGAAGACACAGGGAGAGAAAGATCATTCACACCCCCAACTATTCGAAGCTGACAATTCGAATAATTGTTTCCGCTTCGTTATTGTTATTCTTCAACCTATTCTTCTTTTCGAACTTGGTCTTCCCCTATTCGCCCCTGTGTCTTCTGCGGGTGCGCCTCCTCAAATAAGTGTCGTTGATCAACGACATCCGGATCTTAACTGCGGCGTTGGATGATTTACAAGCATCGATCTGCAGTTAGAAGTAGATTCAAACGCTTACCTCTTATACTTGAGTCATACCATCAGCATGGCCTCAAGCGCCATCTTAAGTTCTATTTATCAGCCGACTGCTTCCACCTGACGCGGCGCGACTCAGTGCTCCAGCTAACGCCAGCGTCATCTTCCTGTCGGAGTCGCGCTTGCCGTCGCTGCTGTTGGCCGAGGCTTTTACCGCCTCCCTACGGAGCCTTGAGACTCAGCACCGGCACCTTGATGCCGGTCTCGAGCTGCCAGCCGGCTTTGAACAGCAACCGCTCGCCGAACAGCGTGAGCGGCCGTTGATAGAACGGCCCATGCTGCCAAGCGAGCCGGTACTTCATGCTATCGCTGCGGTTGCGCAGCGCCGACCAGCGGTATGCGCGCCAGCCGGCGCGGGTCGCCGGCAGATACGGCTGCCGCCTGCCCCCGATTGAGATCAGCGCCTGGCCGCCGCTGACGCCGTCTTCGGGATTACCCCATACCGTGTTCAGCCAGCCCCAACTCCAGCGATCCACTCTGCGACCGGGCGGATCGAGGTTGATGCTGAGCGTGTCGGGTTGAGTCCAAGCATGCAGATAGCAGGCAGGCGCGAGCACCACGAGGCCGACGGCGTCCGTCACCAGCCCGAGAAGCTGGATCAGCACAAAGTACAGCCACGAGACTACAACGACGATCACGGCGTCGAGCGCTCGCTCTCGCGGCTGACGCCTGCCACAAACGGCACGAACGCCACGACTCCCAACACCCGGCGCTCGATGCCCTGCTCGCGTCGGATCAAACGTACCAACTGCTGTGCGCCCTCGGGGCCAACGGGCATGACCAACCGTCCGCCGATCGCGAGCTGTCCGATCAGGGTCTCGGGGATCGTCAGCGGTGCGGCGGATGCGAGCACTCCATCGAACGGCGCTTGCGTCTTCCAGCCCTGGGCTCCATCGCCGAGACGAAAGCGCACGTTGCGGATCTGCAGCTCGCGCAACCGCTCCTTGGCGCGCCGCTGCAGACCCTCGATACGCTCGACGGTATTGACGCGCTCGACCAGCGGCGCGAGCACCGCGGTCTGATAGCCGCAACCGGTACCGATCTCGAGTACCCGCGTGAGCGGGCCACCCTCGAGCAGCGCCTCGGTCATCCTCGCGACGATGTAGGGTTGTGAGATCGTCTGGCCGAATCCGATCGGCAGCGCGGTGTCCTCATAGGCGCGGCTCGCGAGCGCTTCATCGACGAAGATGTGTCGTGGCACCTGGCGAATGCGCTCGAGCACGGCCAGGTTGGTGATCCCCTGCTCGCGCAGGCGTTGCACCAGCCGGTCGCGTGTGCGCGCCGAGGTCATACCGATGCCGGAGAAGCGCGGATCGCTCATGGCTGCCCGCTCACAGCTGCTCGAGCCAGCGCTCGAGCACCGGCAACGCGCCGTGGCGCGTGAGATCGATCGACAGCGGCGTCACCGATACCAAGCGCCGCGCCACCGCGTCGAAATCGGTACCAGCACCGGTGTCGGCGCCCGCCCCGGCCGGGCCGATCCAATACACCGGATGTCCGCGCGGATCGCGTGCCGGCATGACGGCGTCGGAGCGATGCCGGAAGCCGAGGCGCGTGCTCGCATAGCCGGCGAGCTGCGCGTACGGTACGTCCGGGATATTGACGTTCAGGATCGTCGCCGCCTCGAGCTGCTGCCTGAGCAACCCGGCCACCACCGTGCTCGCCACCCGTGCTGCGGTCTCGAAGTGCCGTCCGCTGCCCGGGGTCGTACACAGCGAGAAGGCGACCGCGGGCAGTCCGAGGAAGCGGCCTTCGATGGCCGCAGCCACGGTACCGGAATAGAGCACGTCATCCCCGAGATTGGCGCCGTCGTTGATTCCGGAGGCGACCATGTCGAACTCGAAATCAAACACCCCGGAGATGGCAAGATGCACGCAGTCGGTTGGGGTTCCGGCCGCGTAGTAGAGGCGCGGCGCCGATTCGATCAGGCGCAGGGGGACGTCGAGAGTCAACGAATTGCCCGCGCCGCTGCGATTGCGATCCGGCGCTACCGTCGTGACCTCGGCCAGCGGCTCGAGCGCGCGGCGCAGCTGTTGGATGCCCTCGGAGGTATAGCCGTCATCGTTGCTGACCAGTATTTTCACGGACACGGTACCGGCGATCCCTGCAAGGCGGCGGACTGGGGAGGCGCGCAAATATACTTCAACAGCCGCGGCCGGAGGAGCGATCTCAGTGGCGGGCGATGATGCCGAGGACGAGGCCGAGCTGTTCCGGCGCGCGATGCAGGGAGTGCAGCCGCTCCGCGGCAGCAAGCGGGTGCCCGCACCCCGCCGACGGCCCGCCCCTCGGGCGCGCTTCGCGCGGGCCGAGCGCGCCGCGGTGCTGCGCGAGAGCCTCGGGCCGGACGCGCCGGATGCGACCAGCGCTGCGGGTACCGACCTGTACGAGGTACAGCCGGGCGATGAGCTGCTGTTTCGTCGCACCGGCGTGCCCGAAGCGACGCTGCGGCGGCTGCGGCGCGGACTGTATCGGGCCGACTACGAGATCGATCTGCACGGATTGACGGTCGCCGAGGCGAGCGCTCGACTGAACGCGCTGCTGCGCACCGCACGGCCGCTCGGCCTGCGCTGCATCCGCATCATCCACGGCAAGGGACTGCGCTCCGGTACTCGCGGACCGGTGCTGAAGAACGCCGTCAACGCCTTGCTCAGACGCACCGACGCCGTGCTCGCGTTCGCGTCGGCGCGGCCGCGCGCGGGCGGTACCGGCGCGACGCTGGTGCTGCTGCGCGCCTGAGGCGTCGGCGGAGCCTCAGGCATCGCTCGCGAGCGATCCCCGATCCTGCTCCATGAGGGCTTGCGCCGACACCAGCAGCGCCACGATCGAGGTGATCAAGCCGAGATAGCCGCCGATCAGGTTCAGTATGTGCCCGAGCCCCCAGTCCGCGACCGCCAGCAGCAGCAGCGTGACCCACAGACCCAGCAGGAACAGCATGCGCAGCCCACCGCCTCGCATCGAAGCGAGCCACAGATAGAAGAAGTACACGGCCCAGAGGAATCCATACCAGCCGGTGTAGTGCTGCGGCTGGTTGCCGGCGGCGCCGGCACCTGCCGCCATCATGTGTTGCGCGACGATGAGCCCCCGGTCACTCCAGAACAAGCCGGCGCCACCGAGGAAGATAACGGCATCGAGACCACGCGTGTCGATGTAGGCCAGAATGCCCATGATCCCGAGCAGCATCGACAGCGGCAACAGCAGCGACTCCCCGGCTGCGAACACGGTCGTGAACCACCCCGCATTCACCATCGAGAGCATCCATCCCATCAGCGCCCAGCACATGAAACCCACCGTGGCGAGAACCGCCGCGCGGCTGCTGACTGCAGTGTTCATAGTTCACCCCATTTTTGCTTGTGACCGTGGACGAGGCCGCGCCCGGCCGCTGGACACACGCGTGAGAAACCGTGCGTCGCCACACTGGTGTGAGCGCTGGTAGCGACAAGGTGATCGCTGACCCCACCCGGGTTTGTTATCTCGTAGACCCGCTGGGAATCCGGCGGGCACTGAAGTGCTCTTACCGGAAAGCCAGATCGCAAACTAGCTTAAGCACTCACCCCAGCACGGTCAAATCAGCGCCGCGGCCTCAACGGGCCTCGATCAGCACGGTCGCCAGCGCCGCGATACCCTCGGCACGCCCGATAAAGCCCAGGTGCTCGGTGGTGGTGGCCTTCAGATTCACCGCCGCTTCGGGCAATGCGAGCTTGGCAGCAATGCTGCCGCGGATCTGATCGCGCCAGCGGGCGATGCGCGGCGCCTGCGCGAGCAGCGTGAGGTCCACGTTCACGACCCGCTGCCCCTGCCCGGCGAGCAGCTGCAGGGTCGTGGTCAGGAAACGGGCGCTGTCCGCACCCTTCCATTGCGGATCGGTGTCGGGGAAATGCTGGCCGATATCGCCGAGGCCGGCGGCCCCGAGCAGCGCATCGACCAGCGCGTGCAGCAACACATCGCCGTCGGAGTGCGCCACCACGCCACGCGTGTGCGGCACCCGCACGCCCCCGAGCATGACGCCGTCGCCGGGCCCGAAGGCGTGCACGTCAAAGCCCGAGCCTACTCGCATGCTGACTGCCCTCGGGCGCGCAGAATCGCCGCCGCGAGCGCCAGGTCGGCGGCGCTGGTCACTTTGAGATTGCTGTCGGACGCCTGCACCAGGCGCGCCGAGAAGCCGAGCCACTCCATCGCCCGCGCCTCGTCGGTCGGCACGCGGCCGGCGGCGGCCGCCTGCTTGAGCGCCCCCCGCAGCGGCGCGTAGCGAAACATCTGTGGGGTCTGCGCCAGCCACAGCCCATCGCGCGCGACCGTGCTCGCGCAGCGCACGGCGGCGGCGGCCGCGGCGGTATCGCCGGGCCCGCCGCGCTGCGGCTCGCCCGCCTGTGCGCGCTTGATCGTATCGGGGACCGGGATCGCCAGCAGCGCCCCCACCGGCTCGCTCTCGCCCTGCTCGAGCAGGCGATCGAGATCGCGCGCGCTCAGGCAGGGTCGAGCCGCATCATGCACCAGCACCCAGTCACGCGGCTGCGCGCGCGAGTCGAGCGCGACCAGTCCGTTGTAGACCGAGTGCGCCCGATCGGAGCCGCCCGGCACGAATTTGAATCGCGTCGGCAGCTGCGCGCTCAGCTGCTCGGCGCGCGGATCGTCGGCCGGCAGCACGATGCTGCCGCCGCTGCAGCGCCGGTCGGCGACGAACAGCTGCAACGCCGTCTCGACCACGGTGCGGCCGCCGAGCAGCGCGTGTTGCTTCGGGCCGCCGAAGCGGCGTCCCGAGCCCGCCGCCGGCATCACCAGCCAGTAGGCGCTCACTCACGCGCCGCAGCGCCACGCTGCGTGAGTGGGTGCGACGACGGCGGCGAAGCCTCGCGGGGGAGCGCCTCGTCCACGGCGGCGTCCGGGGCTTGAGTCTGCGCTGCGGTTGCCGCCGCCAGCGCCGACGCGCCGGCTGCCGCCGCTGACGGTTGCCTGTACACCGGTGGAACCGAGGACGGAGGCATCGACGCCGGCGCAGCGGATGAGGGTGGTACCACCTGATAGAACGTCTCGTTGCCCGCGATCATCCCGAGATCGCTGCGGGCGCGCTCCTCGAGGGCTGCGTAGCCCTGCTTGAGGTCGCGTACCTCGGCCGCGAGCTGCCGATTGCGCTCGAGCAGCAGCGCATTGGTAGCCTGCTGCTGCGCCACCGCTTGCTTGAGCCGCAACACCTCGCGTATTCCATCGGTGGAGAGCCACACCCGGTACTGCAGCAACAGCAGCAGTGCGGCGAACAGCGCGGCCAGCCATTTCATCGCGCGCTAGCCTAACGCGCCGCAACAACCGACGCTACTCACAGCAGCGTCTCTTCCAGCGGCCGCGATTTGCTCACGCGATCGATCTCACGCAACCGCGTGAGCAGCGCCGCCATATGCGCCAGCGGCCAGGCGTTGGGTCCGTCCGAAAGCGCGACCGCCGGATCCGGATGCGTCTCCATGAACAACCCGGCTACGCCCACCGCAACCGCCGCGCGTGCCAGCACCGGGATGAACTCGCGCTCGCCGCCGGAGGCGCTCCCGCGGGCACCGGGCAGCTGCACCGAGTGCGTGGCGTCGAACACCACGGGACAACCCGTGGTGCGCAGGACGGCGAGACTGCGCATATCGGCGACCAGATTGTTGTAGCCGAAGCTGAAGCCGCGCTCGCAGACCAGGATCTGCTGATTGCCGGTGGAGCGGGCCTTGTCGACCACGTTGTGCATTTCCCACGGCGATAGGAACTGGCCTTTCTTGATGTTGACCGGCCGTCCCGCGGCGGCCACCCTGAGGATGAAATTGGTCTGGCGGCACAG
>JASHTF010000421.1 GCA_030040715.1 Gammaproteobacteria bacterium
CTGCCGGAGGCGCAGATCGATCGCTTCATGATGAAGGTCATCGTCGACTACCCCTCGCGGGCCGAGGAGCGGTCAATTCTAGACGCGATGGCGACCACCGAGCCGCTGCTGGTGCTGCGACCGGTCGTTAGCACGGCGCAGATCCTCGATGCGCGGCACGTGGTAAACATACAGTTCGTCGATGACAAGGTGCGCGATTACATCGTCGATATCGTGCTCGCGACGCGACCGCCCATCGCCCCGGCGCTCAATCTGGACGGTTACGTTCAAACGGGCGCGTCGCCGCGCGCGACTATCGCGCTCACGCTGGCAGCACGTGCCATGGCATTTCTCAATGGTCGGCACTTTGTTACGCCGCAGGACGTCAAGACAGTGGCGATGGATGTGCTGCAGCATCGGGTGTCGGTGACGTACGAGGCCGAGGCCGAAGATGTCACTTCCAAGGATATCGTCGAAAAGATTCTGAGCACATTGCCGGTACCCTGAGCGGGATTGTTCTTGCCAATGGCGGATGTGGAGCAATCGACCAAGGCGAAGCGCAACAGTCTGCGCCAGCTTGAGATCCGCACACGCCGCATGGTCGACGACACTATGGCCGGCGCCTACCACTCGGTATTCAAGGGTCGGGGAATGGACTTCGACGAGGTCCGCGAATACAGCCCAGGGGACGAGATCCGTACCATCGATTGGAATGTAACGGCCCGCGCTGGGCGTGCGTTCGTCAAGAAGTTCACGGAAGAACGTGAGCTCACTATATTTCTGGTGGTTGACATCAGTGCGTCGGGAAATTTCGGCTCCGGCACGATGGCGAAGCGCGATCTGGCCGCGGAGGTCGCCAGCGTGCTGGCCTTTTCCGCCATTCGTAACAGCGATAAGGTCGGCTTGATTCTGTACACGGACCGCATCGAACGCTATCTGCCGCCCAAGAAAGGCCGCCGGCATGTTCTGCGCGTCGTGCGAGACATCCTCTTCCATGAGCCACAGGGTGTCGGCACCGACACCGTCAAGACGCTCGACGTTCTGAATCACGTGCTGCACCGGCGCGCCGTGGTGTTCCTGATCTCGGATTTCGAGTCCAGCGGTGACCCCGCTGCCGCTCGCGTGGCTCTGCGCCGTGCGATCCGCCAGACCAATCGCCGCCATGACCTGATCGCGGTCCATGTCGAAGATCCGCGCGAGCAAGAGCTTCCCAACGTCGGGATCATCGCCCTGGAGGACGCGGAAACCGGTGAGATCGTTGAGCTCAACACGGCGCGCGCCGCGGTCCGGACGCGTTTCAAGGAGCTTTCCTCGGGGCGTTCCATGCGTCTTCAGCTCGATCTCCGAGCCGAGGGCGTCGACACCGTGCAACTACGCACGGATGCGCCGTACATCGCCGTGCTGCAGCGATTCTTCAAAGCGCGCGGGCGCGCGCGGGTATGAATACGCGAGTCTACGCCGGCCGCATCGCCCGAAGCTGCGCCTGGCTTGCGCTTCTGCCAGGGGCCGTCCTGGCCGGCGCCGCGGACGATATCCGCGATATTCGAGGGCCCAAGGCGGTGTCAGGATCGTGGCGGGTATACGCGATCATTGCGGCCATAACTCTCGCGGCGATCTGCATTGCCTATGTCATCTGGCGTGGACGCCATCGCGCAGTGCAGCCCCGAGCGCTGACCCTGTCGGAACTGGCGCTGCAGCGCTTGGAAGGCACCCGGCCGTTGATGCGCACCAATACCGCTCGGGCATTTGGTATCGCTGCGTCCGAAGTGATACGAGACTACATCGAGAAGCGATTCGACGTCGTTGTTACGCAGCGCACCACCGAAGAGTTCCTGCAATCCCTGCTGCAGAGCTCGCATGACGCACTCGTACGTCACCGCGCGCTGCTTGCTGAGTTTTTGCAGCAATGCGACTTCGTCAAGTTCGCCGGGGACTCGCTCGCGGTTTCCAACATGGAAGCGCTTTTCAAGAGTGCTCACCGTTTTGTGTTGGAGACCGGCGAGGTCGCCGTCGCGTGATCCGATTTCTTCAACCGGAGTGGTTTTGGGCTTTCGCCCTGCTGCCGCTCGTCATTTTGTGGCGTGGACGGCGCGGACCTGTAGCTGCGGTCGAATATTCGGATATCAGTCTCGCGCGAGACCTCGCTCGCCGTACTCGCAGCCGGATCGGCTGGTTAGTCGGGCTGCTGCCGATCACCGCGGCGGCTTGCATGATCGTCGGATTGGCCCGACCGCAGCGTACTGAGAGTCACACCGAAGTCACTGTTAACGGAATCGACATCGTTCTCGCACTCGACATTTCCGGTTCCATGCAAGCACTCGACTTCAAGGTCGATAACACTCGTGTCAATCGCATTGCGGTGGTCAAGTCGGTCGTCTCCAAATTCATCGATGAACGTCCCAACGACCGTATCGGCCTGATCGCGTTTGCGGCAGCCCCGTACCTCGTCAGTCCGCTCACGCTGGACCACGACTGGCTGCAGCAGAATCTCGAGCGTGTCAACACCGGTATCGGGGACGACGGAACGGCGATCGGCTCGGCCATAGCCGCAGCCGTGGATCATCTGCGTACCAGGGCGGCAAAATCCAAGGTAGTCGTTCTGTTGACGGATGGCGTCAACAACACCGGAAAAATACCGCCTATCGCCGCGGCGGAGGCGGCCCAAGCTCTGGGCGTGAAGGTCTACACCATCGGCGTCGGCGTGCGCGGCAAGGCGCCGATTCCTGTCAGGGATGAGGCAGGCCGGATCCACGTGATCATGGCATTTGTCGACGTCGATGAGGCCACCCTGCAGGCTATAGCCGACAAGACCGGCGGCCGCTTCTATCGAGCGACCGACACGGATTCGCTGCAAAAGATCTACGAACAGATCAATCAGTACGAAACGTCGGCGCAGACGGTGCAGAAATTCGAGCACGTGGAAGAGCTCTACAGCTGGACATTGCTGCCCTCGTTGGGACTGCTGGGCCTCTGGGTGCTGTTGCAACACACGAGGTATCGCAGGCTGCCGTGAGATTCAGCGATCCAGAGTGGCTGCTTGGGGGTCTACTGGCGTGCCTCGTGCTCGTAGGCATATGGCGTCGTTACGACGTGCGGCAGCATTCGGCCCTGGCGCGATTCGTCGCGCCGCATCTGCGACGCAGGCTCACCGGCTCGGTGTCGAAGATCCGCCGCTTCCTTCAGCGCGGCCTGTTCCTGGGCTCCATACTATGCCTTTGCGTGGCGCTCGCCGGTCCGCTGCTCGGATTTCACTGGGAGACGATCAGTCGGCGCGGCAATGAGGTCGTGTTCGCGATCGATACGTCACGGAGCATGCTGACTCCTGATGTAAAGCCCAACCGGTTGACGCGGGCAAAGCTCGCAATCGATGACATGGCAAGGCAACTGGACGGTGATGGCATCGGCATCGTGGCGTTCGCGGGCAGCGCCTTTCTCGTCTGTCCACTGACGATCGACTATGGCGCCTTCCAGCAGTCATTGGATGCGATCGATATCGGCACTATTCCGAAGGGCGGAACGAACATTCCGAGTGCCATTCTCGCGGCGCGGGAGGCGCTAAGTCGCCGTCCTGGCAGCGACAGAATCCTGATATTGGTAACGGATGGCGAGAATCTTGAAGGGGACGCTCTGGCCGCGGCGAGAGACGCGGCGACGCAGGATGGCCTCAAAATCTACACCATCGGTGTTGGCACCACAGCGGGCGATCTGATCCCCCTGCCAGCCGATCAGGGAGGCGGTTTTGTCAGAGATGAGAAAGGAGCGTTGGTAAAATCTCACCTGGACGAAGCCGGCCTTAGGGCTATCGCTACCGCTACGGCAGGTGCCTACGTGCATCTGGGGGACCAGGGCCAAGATTTTGTGGCGTTTCTGAGCACGGTGTTCGGCTCGGTCACGAAACATGATTTGATCTACCGGCAGCGGAGGATTTACAACGAGCGTTATCAGTGGCCGCTGACGGCGTCGATGATAATGTTACTGGCAAGCCTCTTGGTAGGCACGCGCCGCTCGAGTCGCCGACGAGCATCAGCGGTATCGCACCCGGTTGCCGTGTCGGCGATGTCGGTCGTGATCGCGGTGCTGATCATTCCAATGCGCTCTGCAGGTGCTGATCAGACCGATGATCAGAGCGCACCGGGCAAGGTCGAGGCACCCGTCGTGGAGTACAACGCAGGCACGCGCGCGTATCGAGCAGGTCAGTTTTCCCGGGCGACGCAGTCTTTCCAGCAATCGATCAACACTGCCCCAGCGAGCGACGCAAAACGCCTGGCGGACCAGGAGGATGCTTACTACGATCTCGGCAATGCGCTCTATCGTACGGGTCAGCAGTTCGAGAAATCCGATCCACAGCAGGCTATTCAGAAGTGGACTGACGCAGTCAAAGCGTACGACACGGCGCTGCAGCTGCGCGCCGGTGACGCTGATAGCAAATACAATCGCGATTTTGTCAAGCGGAAGATTGACGCGCTCCGGAAGCCACCTGATGGCGGCGGTGGTGGCGGTGGTGGCGGTGGCGGCGGTGGCGGCGGTGGCGGCGGGAGCGGTGGTGGCGGTGGCGGTGGCGGTGGCCACGGGCAAGGCAGAGGCCAGGGCACGGGGCAGGGACACGGGCAGGGACAGGGACAGGGACAAGGACAAGGACAAGGACAAGGACAAGGACAAGGACAAGGACAACCACCCGCCTCATCGCCGGGCCAGCCACCGCCATCGCAGGGTCAGTCGCAAGCGCGGAGCCAACCGCCACCGCAGGGGCAACCACAACAGTCGCCGCCGGATCAGCATGGCGGCTCGGGAGAGGAGGGCGGTGCTCAGCGCCCGCCCAGTCAAATGAGTTCCGAGGAAGCCCGCGAGCTTCTCGACTCCGAGAAATCGGATGAGCGCCGCTGGCCGGCCGTGCCATTAGGCCAGCGTGATCCTGCCCGCACGCCGGATAAAGCATTCAAGGACTGGTGATGCAAACCCGGTCTAGGCGCTGGATCAAGCTCATTATCGTAAGCTTGTGCCTCATCGCCCCGGTCGAGCAGGCGATGGCGCAAGG
>JASHTF010000422.1 GCA_030040715.1 Gammaproteobacteria bacterium
GAGAGCCCGAGATCCGGCATCATGCGCAGCGCAGCGACCGCGAGACTGCGCTGCTGCACGTAGGCCATCAGTCCGAAGCCGAACAGCAGCCAGAAGATCTTCCAGCGAACCCGGATGCCCCGAGGAGCGGCCGAGCGTGCGAGCTCGTCAGCCACGCTGGCGCAATCCGCGCGGATCGTACGGCGGCTCGGCGAGAATTCTTGCGGCACGGCGCTCGCCGAGCACTTGTACTTCGACCGCATCGCGCCCCTCGAGCACCGAACGGTCGACGTAGGCGAGCGCCAGGCTGTGCTTGACGTGATGACCGTACGCGCCCGAAGTCACGAATCCGACGCGACGCTCGCCGCAGAAGATAGGCTCGAAGCCGCTCGCATCGGCGTCGGCTGCATCCACGGACAGCAGCACCAATTGCACGGCACTGGCGCTTTCTCGGTCTCTGAGCGCCGCACCACGCCCGATGAACTCGCCCTTCGCATAATCGATGTATCGATCGAGCCCCGCCATGGCGGGCGTGTATGACTGCGTATATTCGAGCGACCACACGCCATAGCCCTTCTCGAGCCGCAGACTGTCTTGGGCGCGGGTGCCTATGGGGCGCATTCCGAGCGGTGTGCCCTGCTCGAGCAGTCGCTGCCAAAGCGCGCGCTGTTGCAGCGCCGGGACGGTGATCTCGAAACCAAGCTCACCCGTCAGCGACAAGCGTGCGACGATCGCTTGCGTGAAGCCGATGTCCATGGCCCGACAAGCAAAGAACGGCAGCGCTGCATCGGACACGTCCTCGCGCGTGAGGCGTGCGAGAATCGCGCGTGAGCGCGGGCCCGACAGGGAGAAGCCGAGCCAACTCTCGGAGAGATTCTCTATTTCAACCCCGTGCGCAGGTTTGTGTTGATGAAACCAGCGCTGATGCCATTCCTGCAGATAATAGGACGCAACCAGCCAGAAGCGTTCGGGGGCGAGACAGGTGATCGTGAAATCTCCCATCAACTTGCCCGAGGGCGCCAGCATGGGCGCGATTCGAATTCGCCCCACGCTCGGAATGCGTCCCGCGAGCAGATGACTCAGCCATGCCGCCGCTTGAGGTCCGGAGATCTGGTAGCGGGCGTACACGCCGCTATCGAGCAGTCCCGCCGCCGCGCGCGTGGCGGTGACTTCCGCCGCGACGATGCCCTCGGCGTTGGACCGCCGCAGCGACGGCACCTCGACGAATTGCCCGCCCGCGGGCGCGAAGTACAGTGGCGTCTCCATGCCCCATACCTCGGTGAATCGCGCCCCCAGGGCCTTCTGGGCATCGTAGCTCGGCGTCATCTTCAAGGGTCGGCCGGCGGGCAGTTCCTCATTGGGGTAGGCGATCACGAACCGCCGCGCGTAGAACTGCCGGGTTGTTTCCCGAAGATACCAATCATTGCTTGCGAAAGCGCCGTAGCGCGCCACGTCCATGCCGAACACGTCCGTACCCGGATCCCCGTCCACGATCCAGTTGGCCAGCGCGAGTCCGATGGCGCCGCCCTGAGAAAATCCCCCCATGCAACCGCACGCCGCCCAAAAGTTGCGTCGTCCCGGCACAGGGCCGACGAGCGGATTGCCATCGGGCGTGAACGTGAATGCCCCGTTGACCCACTTGCGGATTCCCACACTGCGCAGCGACGGAAAGCGCGCAAAGCCAATCTCGAGTTCGTCGGAAATCCTCTCGATGTCCTCGGGCAGCAGGTCCATGCCGTAGTCCCACTCCGCTCCCTCCGGTTTCCAGTGACAGGGATTGCGCTCATAGACGCCGAGCAGCACACCCTTGCGCTCCTGCTGCAGATAGGTGAAGCCCTCGAGGTCGGTAACGGCCGGCATTTCTCTGCCGAGAGCCACCAGTGCGGGAACACTGTCCGTGACCAGATAGTGATGTTGCATGGGCACCAGCGGCAGATCCACGCCGGCCATGCGTCCGACGCGACGCGCCCAAAGGCCCGCTGCATTGACGACGTGCTCCGCTATGATGGCCCCGTGCTCGGTATCGATGCGCCAGTCACCCTCGGCGCGTGGCGTCAGGGCCAATACCCGGTTGTGCAGCACCACCTCGGCGCCGCGCTTGCGGGCTGCGCCAACGTAGGCGTGGGTCGATCCATGAGGGTCCAGGTACCCCTCGAGCGGATCGAATAATCCGCCAATGAGGCCACTCGGATCGACAATCGGGCAGTCGGCGATGATCTGCGCCGGAGTGGCCAGACGCACATCGACGCCTTGCGCTTGCTGGCGTGCGTACTCGGCCTGGAGCCATTCCCAGCGCGCTGCAGTGGTGGCCAGGCTGTAGCCGCCGGTCATGTGCATACCGACGCTCTGTCCGCTCTCGGTCTCGATTTCAGAGTAGAGTCTGATGGTATAGGCCTGAAGCGCGGCGATGTTGGGATCCTCGTTCAGGGCATGAAATCCTGCGGCGGCATGCCAGGTCGAGCCGGCCGTGAGCTCCGCTCGCTCGACCAGAACAACATCGCGCACGCCGCGCACGGTCAGGTGGTACAGGACGCTTGCACCGACGATACCGCCGCCGATGACGACGACGCGGTAGTGGCTCTTGAGCTCCGTCAAGGTTCAGCTGCTTTGCCGCAGGCGCGGCGCACCGAGGGTGGTGAGTTTGATGTTGTCGAGATCCGGCAATCCCGGTCCGGTCTGCAGCAGCCAGCGCATCTACATCTTATGATAGCGGTTTTGACCCGCTAGAAAGCTGCAATTTGTGGCGCGGTATTCAGCATTCGGCTTACTGCGAGAAGCGATCCGGGGACCGAAGGCGTGGCAGCCATTGTGGGAGCGGCGCGCTCCCGCCGCAGCCTACGATGTCGTGATCGTCGGTGGTGGCGGTCACGGATTGGCCACCGCCTATCATCTTGCCAGGCACTTCGGCATACGGCGCGTCGCCGTCCTCGAGCGTACGCTGATTGGGTACGGAAACGTCGGCCGTAATACCACCATCGTGCGTTCGAATTACCTGTTGCCGGAGAATCATTACTTCTACGAGGATGCACTGCGTCGCTGGCATCGGCTCGGGCGCGAGCTCAACTACAACATCATGTTCAGCCCGCGCGGAGTGCTCGACCTGGCGACCTCCGACGATCAGGTAGCGGAGTGCGCTCGGCGCGGTAACGCGATGCGACTTGCCGGGATCGATGCGGAGCTGCTCGACCGCGGCGCCGTCGCCCGGTTTGTCCGTGCTCTGGACCCTGGCGCGCCCCGGCAGTTTCCGATCCACGGTGGCCTGCTGCAAAGACGCGCGGGGACGGTGCGTCACGATGCGGTGGTCTGGGGATACGCTCGCGCCGCGGCGCGGGTTGGCGTCGATATCATCGAGCATTGTGAGGTTCTAGGAGTGTCACGCAGCGGCGGCCGTATCAGCGGTGTCGAGACCAGCCGCGGTCCGATCGCGGCCGAGCGCATCGGCGTCGCGGTCGCCGGCAGGACCGCCGAGCTCGCGCAGCGCCTCGGCATCGCCTTGCCGCTCGAGACACATCTTCTTCAGGCGTGCGTTACCGAGCCCGTCAAGCCGATGCTGGATACCGTGCTCATCTACATGTTTCCCCAGGGCGGCGAGGTGTACGTCTCGCAATCCGATCGTGGCGGCCTGGTGTTCGGGGGAATGCTGGACGGCTATCCCTCGATGACACAATGGGGACAGATCGCACGCGTGCGAGACGTGAGCGCGGCGCTGACGAGCCTGCTGCCGCAGGTGCAACAGCTGCGATTGCTGCGGCACTGGGCGGGAATGAACGACATGAGCATGGACGGGAGCCCGATCATCGATCGTATCGGCGATGAGGAGCTTTATTTGAATGGTGGCTGGTGCTATGGCGGATTCAAGGCTATCCCGGCCTCAGGCTACGCTTTTGCCGAGCTGATCGCGCGCGGGACGGCAGGGGATCTGATTCGGCCGTTTTCGATCGCGCGCTTTGTGTCCGGTCACCTGCTCGATGATAAAGGCGCGGGGCCATTTCCCTCGCGGCAATAGCCAGACCGATGCTCATCTGCTGTCCGTTCTGCGGCGAACGCGATGTTGCCGAGTTCGAGTTCCGCTGCACCGTGGACGGGGGCGGCGAGACGGCTGCCGAGCGGCTCTATTTCCGGCGTACGGAGCCCGCGCGCTGCGTCGAGCACTGGCAGCACGTGCGAGGCTGTCGCATGTGGCTCGAGTTGCATCGGGATCTACGCACGGGTCTGGTGTTGCAGACGAGCTCCGTGCTCTCCTCGGCGGCCGAC
>JASHTF010000423.1 GCA_030040715.1 Gammaproteobacteria bacterium
CGGCGACCATCGGCCTGAACTTCTACCTGTTCTCGGAGATCCCCAAGGGATTCTTCCCGCAGGAGGACACCGGCAACATCTCGGGCAACCTGCGCGCCGATCAGGACGTGTCCTTCGAAGCCATGTCGAAGCGCTTGCGAGAGGCCGTGGCGATCGTCGGCGCCGATCCAGCCGTGGCGAACGTATCCGGATCCACCGGGGGCGGCAGTGGCTTCGGTGGTGCCGAGAACACCGCCAACATGTTCATCGATCTCAAGCCGTTGTCCGAGCGCAAGATCGACAGCGAGCACGTGATCGCTCGGCTGCGCCGGGAGCTGTCGCGGTTGACCGGGGCGCAGCTGTACCTGCAGGTCATCCAGGACATCCGCTCCGGTGGGCGACAGAGCAACGCGCAGTATCAGTACTCGATCCTGGCGGACAATCTGGACGAGCTGAACGATTGGGCACCCAAGATCGCCGAGGCGCTCAAGCACGTTCCCGAGCTCGCCGATGTCAACTCCGATCGCCAGGCCAACGGACTCGACGTCCGCCTCAACCTCGATCGCAGCACCGCCGCCAAGCTCGGCGTCAATCTCTCGGAGATCGACAACACGCTGTACGACGCCTTCGGTCAACGCCTGGTGTCGACCATCTACAACGAGATGAATCAGTACTACGTGATGATGGAGGTCGAACCGGACTTCTGGCAGCGCCCGGAGACGCTCAGCGACGTGTGGATCAGCACCTCGGGCGGCGCCCTGAGCGGCACTCAATCCACTGCCCCCGCGGTGGATGCCTTCTCGGTCACACCGCTCGTGAGCTCGTCAGTATTCGCCCCCGGGCAATCGAGCCTGGGCTCGGCCACGTTTGTGCCCGGCTCTCCGACGCCGACCACCAGCGCCAGCGCCACCACCACCGCCAGCAGCACGGCGGGCGGCGCCAGCTTGAGCGGCAGCAGCACCAGCGGCGGCACCGGTAGTGCAGCCGCAGCCACCGCCACCGTCACCGCGGCCGCTACCAGCACCACCACGGCGACCCCCGCCAGCAACTCCGCGGCCCAGAACCTTCAGCTCAACACGCTCACCAACAGTGGTCGCGGCTCCGCCTCGACCGGCTCGTCGTTGAGCACCAGCCAGGAAACCATGGTGCCGTTGGCGGCGATCGCCCACTACGGTCCGTCGGTCACGCCGATGCAGGTGATGCATCAGGGGCCGTTCGTGGCGACCACGATCTCGTTCAATCTGCCCGTGGGTGAGTCCCTCGGTACCGCAACCCAGGCGATCGATCGCACCTTGCAGCAGCTGCACGTACCGATCTCCATCCACGGAACCTTCGCCGGCACTGCTCAGGTGTTCCAGCAGACCCTCTCCAACGAGGGCTATCTGATCCTGGCCGCCATCGCCGCCGTCTACATCGTGCTCGGTGTGCTATATGAGAGCTTCGTTCATCCGATCACGATCATCTCGACGCTGCCCTCGGGGGGCGTCGGTGCCGTGATCGCACTGCTGCTATTCAATACGGAGTTCAGTCTGGTGGCGCTCATCGGTGTCTTCCTGCTGATCGGTATCGTCAAAAAGAATGCGATCATCATGATCGACGTAGCGATCGTCACCCAGCGTCAGCGCGGCGTGGATGCGCGCGCGGCGATCTACCAGGCCTGCCTGCTGCGCTTCCGCCCCATCATGATGACCACCTTTGCGGCGCTGTTTGGTGCGGTACCGCTGGCGGTGACCACCGGTAACGGCGCCGAGTTGCGTCAACCGCTCGGCATCTCCATCGTCGGTGGCCTGCTCCTCAGTCAGATCCTGACCCTGTACACGACCCCCGTGGTTTATCTGTATCTCGACCGCTTTCGCGCCTGGACGCGCCGCCTGCGGCCAGGTCCCGGTCATCCCTTGCTCGCTCCCCCACCAGAACACGCGACATGATGCAGCCCCAGTTCGACGGACAGACACGCGACCTCAAGTTCACACCCCCCCCGTCACTTCGTCCGCGGTCGCTGCTGCGACGCCTGCGCCTGCTGCCCCTGTGGGTCGGCCTCGGGGCATTGGTCGGCTGCGCGGTCGGTCCCAACTACCACCGGCCGCCCGCAGTGGTGACGCCCGCGTACAAGGAGAACCAGGGCTGGGTACCGGCAACGCCGCGCGAGATCCCTGCCAATCAACCCTGGTGGTCGATCTATGACGATCCGGTGCTCGACGGTCTCGAGCGTCAGGTCGTGGTATCGAACCAGACGCTCAAGGAGTCGCTCGCGGCCTACTACTCCGCCCAGCAGCAGATCGCGATCGACCGCGGCACCTTCTTCCCCGACATCACGCTGTCGGGTAGCGCTACCAAGACCGGCGGCCCCGCGGGCGTCAGCACCACTTCGTCGGGAGCTGCGGTTGCTCATTCCAAGAGCACCGAGACCATCTACAGCGTTGGCCCGCAGGCGACCTGGACCCTGGATGTCTGGGGACGCATTCGGCGCACGGTCGAGTCCGACGTCGCCAAGGCACAGGCCAGCGCCGCGGACGTGTCCGCCGCGCTGCTGTCGGCGCAGATTTCGCTCGCGGAGGATTACTTCCAGATGCGCGCCGCGGAGCAACAGGTGCGCATCTACAACACCTACATCGCCGATCTCGAGAACGCGCTCGAGATCGTCGAGAACCAGGTTGCCGCCGGCACCGATACGCTGGCAGACGTCTACGCAGCCCAGACTCAGCTCGAGACGACCCAGGTGTCCGCGATCAACGAGCAGCTCACGCGCGCGACCTATGAGCATGCGATTGCCGTACTGACCGGCAAGGCGCCGCAACAGCTGTCGATCCCCCAG
>JASHTF010000424.1 GCA_030040715.1 Gammaproteobacteria bacterium
CAAGGGCGGCGCGCGCGAGCTCATCGAGCAGTCCCCGTGCCTCGCGCAGGTGTGCGGCGCTGCGCCCGACGGTCGTCGCCGCGGCCGGCCAGCGTCGCAGCAGCAGCGGCAGCACGCGATGGCGCAGGTAATTGCGATCGAAGCGCTCGTCGCGATTGCTCGGATCCTCGCTCCAGCGCAGGCCTCGCCGCCTCGCATAGCGCTCGAGCTCCGCGTGTGCCACCCCGAGCAGCGGCCGCACCAGCAGTGTTCCGGCCCAGGGTGCGACCTGAGGCATGGCGCTCAGCCCGCGCACCCCGCTGCCTCGCATCAGCGCCAGCAGCATCGTCTCGAGCTGATCCTCCTGATGATGCGCGGTCAGCAGTAGCTCGCCCGCGGTCAGATGGCGCGCCAGCGCCTGGTAGCGGGCTTCGCGAGCGGCCGCTTCGAGCGACTCTCCGGTGGCGCGCGCGACCGAGATTTCGATCAGCTTGCAGCGGACGTGCAGGCGGCGCGCCTGGGTACCGGCACGTCGCGCCCATGCGCTTGCCTCGGGCTGGAGCGCGTGGTTGACGTGCAGGGCGCGCAGCGCGAAGCGCTGCGTGCGGCGCAGGCTCGAGAGCGCGGCCAGCAGCGCGCTCGAATCGAGGCCGCCGGAGTAAGCCACACACAAGCGCCTGCCCGACAGTGGGCCGACGAGGCTGCGCAGCCGCGCCGCCAGCCAGGCGGGCGCAAAGCGCCCCGAGGGCGTGAAGCTCTCGGCCGCCGCATTCAGATCCGGCGTGCTGGCGCCGGAGCGAACGCCCGGCCCCAGCGCGCGCCTCACGAGGGACTCTCGATATAGACCCCGAAGGCCGCGATACGGGCGAGGCGCTGCTCGAGCAGCGCCTGCCGGTCTAGCCCGGAGAGCTGCTTCACGTGACGCTCGATCGCGTCGCGCAGCTGCGCGCTCATGGCAGCCGCATCCCGATGCGCTCCGCCGAGCGGCTCGGGCAGCACCTCATCGACCAGGCCGAGATCGAGCAGCCGATCGGCGGTGAGGTTCAGTGCCTCGGCGGCGACGTCCTTCTTTTCGGCGCTCTTCCACAGGATCGAGGCACACCCCTCGGGTGAGATCACCGAATAGGTGCTGAACTGCAGCATCAGCAGCCGATCGCACACTCCGATCGCGAGCGCCCCGCCCGAGCCCCCTTCGCCGATGACCACGGTCACGATCGGCGTACGCAGCATCGACATCTCGAACAGGTTGCGTGCGATCGCCTCGCTCTGTCCGCGTTCCTCGGACCCCACGCCGGGATAGGCGCCCGGCGTATCGATCAGCGTGATCAAGGGCAGCTGGAAGCGCTCAGCGAGCTTCATCAGCCGCAGAGCCTTGCGATAGCCCTCGGGCTTCGGCATGCCGTAGTTGCGACGCACGCGCTCCTTGGTATCGCGTCCCTTCTGGTGGCCGAGGATCATCACCGGCTCGCCCGCGAGACGTGCCACACCACCGACGATCGCCGCGTCGTCGGCGTACATGCGGTCACCGTGCAGCTCATGAAAGTCGCTACAGATCGCGCCGATGTAATCGAGGGTATAGGGCCGCTGCGGGTGACGCGCGAGCTGGGTGATCTGCCAGGGCGTCAGGCTCGCGAAGATCGATTTGGTGAGCGCGCTGCTCTTGGCGCGCAGGCGCGCGATCTCCTCCTCGATATTGACCTCGGAGTCGGAGGTGACATGGCCAAGCTCCTCGATCTTGGCCTCAAGTTCGGCAATCGGCTGCTCAAAATCGAGGAAACTGACGGCCACTGGCTTCTCGACCCCCCGGCGCAGTGAAGCGCGCCAAAGGGTACGGGGTTTACCTACCGCAACGCAAGGCGCCGCTTCAGGTTGGGTTGGGCGGGCCGACGCAGCGCGTGACGCGCGCGCGCGTCGACACTGCATGCACGGGCGCGGCCGCTCAATGTGCGAGCGCGGCCGGCAGCTGCGGGCCGACGTATGCGAGCCGTACCGCGCCGACGCCGAGCAGGCCCTCGAGCTGCTCGAGCAGCTCGGCGGTCGCGCTGACCTTCCACTCCTCCGCGCAACGCAGATTCCCGCTGATATCTGCGGCCCGATACTCCAGCATGACGGCGCACTGCCCGCCGCGCGCCCCGCGCAGCAGCGCCTCGAGTCGCGCGAGCAGCGCCTGCGGCTCGCTCGAGCACGGGCAGGCCAGGATCAGCGTGCGCGCCAGCCGCGCGCGCACCGCATGCAGCGGCAGCACCTGTTTGGCGCTGAGTCGCCAAGCGTCGCTGAACTCGTCGAAGCGCAGCGTACCTTCCACCTGCACGATGGCGTCCTTCACGATCAGCTCGCGATGGCGCTGGTAGATCTCGTCGAACAGCATGACCTCCATGCGCGCGCTGCGGTCGTCGAGCACGAAGGTGACGCGGCCGCCGCGCCGGCGTATCTCCAGGATCAGCCCCGCCAGTGTCACGGTACGCGTGTCCGCGAATAACCGCCCGCCCGACACGCCACTCGGGGGCCGCTCACCGGCGAAATCGGCGATGCGGCCGGAGGCGAGGTACTGCAGGTCCGCCTCGTAGGGCGCGATCGGGTGTCCCGTCAGATACAGGCCCAGAGTCTCGCGTTCGCCGGCCAGTCGCTGTGAAGCGCTCCACTCGGGCAGCTGCACCAACGTGATCGGAGGCTCCGCGGGACCGCTCGCTGCGCCACCGAACAGGTCCACCTGTCCGGCCTCATCGTGGCGGGCGCTCTGCTCGCTCGCCTGCACGACGGCATCGAGATTGGCCATGAGACTCGCACGGTTCATGCCGAGCCGATCGAGACTGCCCGAGCGCACCAGCGCCTCGAGCACGCGCCGGTTCAGGCGTCCTGCACCCACGCGCCGACACAGATCCATCAGGCTCACATACGGACCGCGGGCGGCGCGCTCCTCGACGATCGCGTCCACCAGCGCGCGCCCGATGCCGCGGATCGCACCGAGGCCATAGCGAATGGTGCGCGCGTCGTCCGCCGCGACACCGTGATCTGCCGCCACGGCAAAGTAGTACTGCGAGGTGTTGATATCGGGCGGCAACACCGTCAGGCCGATCGCGTTGCACTCGTCGACGAACGTCATGATCTTGTCGGTGCGATCGACGTCGGCGGACAGCACCGCCGCCATGTAGGCCGCCGGCTCGTGCACCTTCAGGTAGGCGGTCTGATAGGTCAGCAGCGCGTAGGCGGCCGAGTGCGACTTGTTGAAACCGTAACCGGCGAATTTCTCCATCAGGTCGAAGATATGGGTCGCGCGTGACTCCTCGACGCCGCGCGCGCGCGCGCCCTCGACGAATACCGAGCGCTGCTTGGCCATCTCCTCGGGCTTCTTCTTGCCCATCGCCCGGCGCAGCAGATCCGCGCCGCCGAGCGTATAGCCGGCGAGCACCTGCGCGATCTGCATCACCTGCTCCTGATAGAGGATCACGCCATAGGTCGGCGCCAGCACCGGCTGGAGCTGAGGGTGCAGGTAGTCGATCTGCGTACCGCTGAGGCCGTGCTTGCGGTTGATGAAGTCCTCGACCATGTGCATCGGACCGGGGCGAAACAGCGCCACCAGGGCGACGATGTCCTCGAAGCAGTCGGGTTGCAGTCTGCGCGCCAGGTCCCTCATGCCGCCCGACTCGATCTGGAACACCGCGGTCGTGCGGCAGGCCTTGAGCAGCGCGTAGGTAGCGGCATCGTCCATCGGCAGCGCATCGAGTTGCAGCTCCTGCTCGCCGCGCCGCCGACGCTCGGCGTTCACGGTCGCAAGCGCGCGCGCCAGGATCGTGAGCGTGCGCAGGCCGAGGAAGTCGAACTTCACCAGCCCTGCGGCCTCGACGTCGTCCTTGTCGAGCTGCGTGATCGCATGGGTGCCGC
The DNA here is from genome assembly GCA_030040715.1 of Gammaproteobacteria bacterium. Taxonomy (GTDB): domain Bacteria; phylum Pseudomonadota; class Gammaproteobacteria; order Steroidobacterales; family Steroidobacteraceae; genus FEN-1191. The sequence continues at coordinate 3,862 of JASHTF010000424.1, forward strand.
CGGGTTCGCAGTACAGCGGCGTGAAATCCGTGAGTACCGACGGCGCGATCACCACTCCGCCGGCGTGCCGGCCGACGTTGCGCGTCAGGCCCTCGAGCGAGCGCGCCAGATCGAGGAGGTTACGCACCTCCTCGTCCTGCTGGTACAGCCGCCGCAGCTCGGGCTCCTTGGCGGTGGCATCATCGAGCGTAATGCCGAGCTCGAACGGGATCAGCTTGGCGATGCGATCGACGAAGCCATAAGGGTGGCCGAGCACGCGGCCGACGTCGCGCACGACCGCCTTGGCTGCCATGGTGCCGTAAGTGATGATCTGCGACACGCGTTCATGGCCGTACTTGGCTGCGACGTACTCGATCACCCGATCGCGCCCCTCCATGCAGAAGTCGATATCGAAATCCGGCATCGACACGCGCTCGGGATTGAGGAAGCGCTCGAACAGCAGGTCGTAGCGCAGCGGATCGATGTCGGTGATGCGCAGCGCATACGCGACCAGCGAGCCCGCACCCGAGCCCCGGCCCGGCCCGACCGGCACGCCGTGCTCGCGTGCCCAGCGCGTGATGTCGGCCACGATCAGGAAGTAGCCGGCGAAGCCCATCTGGCAGATGACGTCGAGCTCGTGCTCGAGCCGCACGCGATAGCGCTCGGCGCTCTCCTCCGTGCACGCCAGCGCCAGCAGCCGCGCCGCCAATCCGCGTCGCGCCTGCTCGCGCAGGTACAGCTCGGCCGTGGTCCCCTGCGGCACCGGGTAATCCGGCAGCCGCGGCTGCCCGAGCGCGAGCACCAGACTGCAGCGGCGCGCGATCTGCACGCTATTGGCGAGCGCCTCGGGCACGTCGGCGAACAGCGAGCGCATCTGCTCCGCGCTCTTGAGGTACTGCTGCGGCGAGTAGCGCCGCGCCCGCGCGGCGTCGGTCAGCAAACTGCCCTCGTGGATGCAGACGCGCGCCTCGTGCGCCTCGAAGTCCTCCGGGCGCAGGAAGCGCACATCGTTGGTCGCCACGACCGGAACACCGCGCCGTGAGGCGAGCAGCAGCGCCGCCGGAACGTACGCCTGCTCGACGCTGCGGCCGAGCCGCTGCAGCTCGATATAGAAGCGATCAGCGAACAGGGCGAGCCAGGAGTCGAGCGCCTGCTCGGCCTGTGCGGGACGCTCGCGCACCAGTGCCCGCCCGACGTCGCCCTCGGCCGCACCCGACAGCGCGATCAAGCCTGCGGTCGCATCCGGATCGAGCCACCCGCGCTCGATGAGCGCCTGACCGCTGGCATTCTGGCCCTCGAGGTAGGCGCGGCTGAGCAAGCGCGACAGCGTGCGGTAGCCGCTCGCGCTCTGGCACAGCAGCGTGAGGCGCGAGGGCCGCTGCGGATCATCCGGCTCGCGAATCAGCAGGTCCACGCCGATGATCGGCTGCACGCCCCGCTCGAGCGCGGCGTGATAGAACTTCACCATCGCGAACAGGTTGGAGTGGTCGGTCAACGCGATGGCCGGCATACCCGAGGCGGCGACGGCCGTCATCAGGTCCGGCACGCGCAGCACGCTGTCGCTGAGCGAGTACTCGGTGTGCAGCCGCAGATGGACGAAATTGGCGCTATTGCCGCTCACGCTGTTGCCGCTCATGGGCGCGATCGATCGCCGGCGCGATCAATCGTCCTCGGCGAGCTCCGACTCGCACAGCTCGAAATCCGCCGGCAGCACACCGAAAGGCACCGCACCGGAGAGCCAGCTGCGCAGCGGATTGAAGCTGGCGCGATGGATCGGGCAGGGTCCCAGACGTATCAGCGCGCTCAGGTGCAGACGGGTCGCGTAGCCGAAGTGACGTGCCAGGCCGTAACCCGGGTGGACCTGATCGAGCCGCGCCATCAGCGCATCGCGATGGGTCTTGGCGATGATCGAGGCGGCGCTGATGCTCGGTACCAAGGCGTCGCCCTGCACCACGGTCCGCACCTCGCAGTCGGCAAAGCAGTCGTTGAGCCGCGGCGCGCGATTGCCATCGATCAGGATCTCGGTCGGTCGCTCCGGCAGGTCGAGCAACGCGCGCTTCATCGCCAGCAGCGTCGCCTGCAGGATATTCAACAGATCGATCTCGGCGTGATCGGACTCGACGACCGCCACGCCGATGGCGCGCGTGCGAATGCGCTCTGCCAGCACCGTGCGCCGCTCGGGCGTGAGCTGCTTGGAATCGCGCAGACCGCGAATCTGCCGCTTGGGATCGAGAATCACCGCCGCCGCCACCACCGGTCCCGCCAGAGGACCGCGGCCGGCCTCATCCACTCCAGCGATCAATCCGCGCAACTGTTCCCCTCCCCGCTAAGGCCGTAGCAGTGTCAGAACTTCCTGCGCCGCGCGCGCCGCGCCGCCGGCGCGCAGCGCCGCGTGAATGCGCGCGAACTCCTGCTGCAGCAGCTCGCGGCGCGCGCGATCGGTGAGCGCGTCCTCGAGCGCTGGGCACAGATTAGCGGGGATCGCCGCCTCCTGAAAGAACTCGGGCACCAGCGCCTTGCCCGCCAGCAGGTTCGGCAGCGCGAACTGTGGCAATCGCACCAGCCGCAGCGTGCGCACCAGCAGCGCCGTCGCGGGGCTGACTCGGTACGCCACCACCAGCGGGCAGCGGCACAGCAGCGCCTCCAGCGTCGCGGTGCCGGAGGCCACCAGCGCCACGTCCGCTGCCATGAGCGCGCGTCGCGCCTGCCCGTCGAGCACGACGACGCCGTCTTGGCCGGCGCGACCCTCCCGCACACGACCCTCGCCGGCGCCGCCTCCGTCGCCCGCGCCGCCGGCGTCGCGCGCGGTCGCGAGCGCGTGTCTGAACTCCGTTTGCACCGCGGTATTCGCCATCGGCGCGATCACCTGCAGGCCTGGATGGCGCAGGCGCAGTTGCCGTGCGCTCTCGATGAACGGCCCCGCGAGGCGCTGCACCTCTCCGACCCGGCTGCCCGGCAGCAGCGCCAGCAGCGGTCGGTCGAGCGCCAGCCCGAGCTCCCGACGGGCCGCCGCACGATCGATCGCCAATGGCACCTGGTCGGCGAGCGGGTGACCGACAAACTGCGCGCGCACCGCATAGTGGGCGTAGAAGGCGGGCTCGAACGGCAGCAGGCACAGCACCAGATCGCAGCGCCGGGCGATGGTGCGCGCGCGACCCTGTCGCCACGCCCAGATCTGGGGACTGACGTATTGCACCGTGGCGACCCCGCGCCGCTTGAACTGGGCCGCCAGGTTGAGATTGAACGCCGGCGCATCGACACCGATGAACACGGAGGGCTGCCAGTGCATCAGCTGCCTCAGCAGCAGGGAGCGCAAGCGCCACAGCCGCGGCAGGTGCTTGAGCGGCTCGATCAGTCCCATCACCGCCAGCTCGTGCGCGTCCGCGAGCGCCTCGCAGCCGGCCGCCCGCATCGCCGGTCCCGCCACGCCGCGAACTTCGACTTCGGTGTGCGCACGCAGCGCGCCGATCAGCGCCGCGCCGAGCGCGTCGCCGGAAGCCTCCCCCGCCACGATCGCCACCCGCAGCGCGCTCATCCGACGATCAGCGGATCAGGCTGCGATCCGAGGCCGCGATGAACTCGATGAACGGCTTGAGCAGCGGCTCGGTCACGGCGAGCGCGGTGAGCTGCTCGACCGCGGCCGCGAGCGGCAGATTACTGCGATACAGGATGCGATAGGCGGTGCGCAGGTTACGAATCTGCTCGGGCGTGAATCCGCGCCGCTTCAGGCCCTCGCTGTTGATCGAATGTGGGGCGGCGGGATTGCCGATCGCCATCACGTACGGCGGCACGTCGCGCGTGACGCCGGCATTGTTGGCGATGAAGGCGTGGGCGCCGATCTTGCAGTACTGATGAACCGCGACGTAGCCGCTGAGGATCGCCCAGTCGCCGATCCACACGTGACCGGCGATCTGCGCCAGATTGACCATGACGATGTTGTTGCCGAGCTGACAGTCGTGGGCGACATGGGTGTAGCCCATCAGCAGATTGTCGTCGCCGATGCGCGTCACCCCCTCATCCTGCGTCGTGCCGCGGCTGATGGTGCAGTACTCGCGGATCACGTTGCGATCGCCGATCGTCAGGCGCGTCGGCTCGCCGGCGTACTTCTTGTCCTGCGGCGCCTCGCCGATCGAGACGAACTGGAAGATCTTGTTGCCGTTGCCGATCTGCGTGTGCCCCGTGATCAGCGCGTGCGGACCGATCCAGGTGCCCGCGCCGATCACCACATCCGGTCCGATGACGCTGTACGGACCCACTTCGACGTCGGCGGCCAGCTCAGCGCCGGCCGCCACGATCGCGCGCGGATCGATCACGGCAGCGGCTCCGCGCTCACCGGCGCGGCCGACGACTCCGGCGTCGGGACGCCCTCCTTCACGTTCGGTGCGATCATGATCTGCGCGTGCGCCACCTCCTCACCGTCCACTTCGGCGAGCGTGGCGAGCTGCCAGATTCCCTTGAAGGCGCGCTCGAAGCGGGCGTTGAGGATCAATTGATCACCCGGCTGCACCGGTCGGCGGAAGCGGCACTTGTCGATGCCGACGAAGTAGACGCTCAGGTTCGGACTGGCCAGCACGTTGTGGGTGATGAAGGCCAGCAACCCCGCGACCTGCGCCAGCGCCTCGATGATCAGCACACCGGGCATCAGCGGTCGGCCAGGAAAATGTCCCGCGAAGTAGGGCTCGTTATAAGTGACGTTCTTGACCGCGCGGATGTGCTGGCCACGTACGCACTCGAGCACGCGATCGACCAGCAGGAACGGATAGCGGTGGGGCAGACGCAGCATCAGCCCCTGGATGTCGAGCTGTACCACTTCGTCGTCACTCATCTCCGCCGCTCCGTTGTAGTTGCTGCTCGCCGTCGCGCTGTAGCTGCTCACCGTCGCGCGGTAGCTGCTCGCGGACATCACGCGCCGGCTCCGCACCCGCATCGCCGTCCGGTTCCGCTGGCAACGGCGGCCGCGGCGCTCCCCGTGGCGAAGTCGTTCCACCGCGCCGTGCCTCACGCTCGGCCATCAGCTTCAAGCGCGCTACCACACGCCTCCAGCGCCGCGCCGGCTCGATCGGAATCAAGCTGGAATAGACACCCGGCTCCCTGATCGAGCGCGACACCGCCGCCATGGCGGTGATCATTACATCATCACAGATCTGGAGATGGCCCGCGATTCCGACGGCCCCGCCGATCACGCACCGTGCCCCGATGCGAGTGCTACCTGAAATTCCGGTGCAGGCGGCGATCGCCGTATGCGGTCCGACGTAGACATTGTGACCGACCTGGATCTGATTATCGAGCTTGACGCCCTCGGCGATCACCGTGTCGTCGATGGCACCGCGATCGATGGTGGTGTTGGCGCCGATCTCCACGTCGTCTCCGATCAAGACTGCTCCGATCTGCGGCACCTTGAGCCAGCGCTCACCCTCACGCGCGAGCCCAAAGCCATCGGCGCCGATGACCGCGCCCGGGTGAATCAGCACCCGCTGGCCGATCTTCACGCCACGCTCGAGGGTGACGCGCGCGATCAGACGGCTGTCGGCACCGACGCGCACGTCGTTGCCGATGATGCAGCCCGGACCCGTAAGGCAGCGCGCGCCGATGTGCGCACCCGCGCCGACGACGGTGAGCGCGCCGACCTCGGCGCTCGGGTCGATCTCCGCGCCCTCGGCCACGACCGCGCTCGGGTGCACGCCCGGATGCAGCGGCGGCAGCGGATGCAGCAGCACCGCGATGCGTGCAAACAGCGCATGCGGA